>JAUIEP010000092.1 GCA_030428835.1 Gammaproteobacteria bacterium
ATATCGTGGGTGACCACGCCACCTACCACGTCCAGTACGACGCGCCGCTCACCGCCGACATCGAGGGCATCGTCGGCCCCGTCTCGCACTGGGTACACACCTCGAAGGCCTCCGGCGACATTGCAAAGGACGCCGCCGAGGCCGTGCGCCAGGCGGGCCGCACCCGCATCGCCACGCTCATGCTGCCGGCGGACGTCTCCTGGGGCGACAACCCCAATGGCGCCGAGGGTCGCGTCGAGCTGCCCGCGCCGGGCGCGATACCGCAGGCTCGAATCGACGACGCGATCGCCGCGCTGACGGGTGGCGGCAACTGCATGATCATGTTCGGCAATGCCGAGCTGAGCCGGGAGCGCGGCCACCTGCTCAGCCGCATCGGCAAGGCCAGCGGCGCCCGCGTGAGTACCGACGTCTTCCCGCCGCGCATGGCGCGCGGTGAGGGCAGCGCGGTGATCGACCGCCTGCCGTACCTCGCGGAGCTCGCGTTGGACCACATCAAGGATCTCGATCACCTGATCCTCATAGGCGCCCAGGACCCGGTGTCCTTCTTCGCCTACCCCAATGTGCCGAGCCGCATGGCGCCGGAGAAGGCCAGTGTCCTGCAACTGGCCGGGCCGGACGACGACATCGACGCCGCGCTCGCCGCGCTGGCCGAGCGGCTCGGGGCCGACGCGCACGAGCCGGACACCGTCGCGCTCGCGCTGCCCGAACTCGGCTCGGGCGACCTCGACACCGACGGCGTGGCGCGCGCCATCGCCCACTACATGCCGGAAAACGCGGTCGTTGTGGATGAAGCCAATACCTGCGGCACCTTCGTGAACGTGTACACCGCCGCCGCGCGCGCCCACGACGTGCTGAGCCTGACCGGTGGCGCCATCGGCTACGGCCTGCCCGCGGCGGTCGGCGCGGCGATCGCCTGTCCCGGGCGCAAGGTCTTGTCGCTGCAGGCGGACGGCAGCGCCATGTACACCCTGCAGTCGCTGTGGACCATGGCGCGGGAGAACCTGGATGTCTGCGTGGTGATCTTCAACAACCGCCAGTACGCGATCCTGCAGCTCGAATTCAGCCGCACGGGCGCCCGCGGCGGCACGCCCGGCCCGAAGGCCGCCAGCACCCTGGAGATCGGCAACCCGGACCTCGACTTCGTGGCGCTCGCCCAGGGCATGGGCGTGCAGGCGAGCCGCGCGACCACCGCGGAGGAATTCAACGCGCAGTTTGCGGCGGCAATGACGGCGAAGGGCCCGCGCCTGATCGACGCGATAGTGCCCTCGCTGTTCGGGTAGTGCCCCGTGGCCATCTACAGTAGAATGCGCGGCTTCATCAGGCGTTGTGCGCGTATCCGTGGAGAGTGCCGATCGCCCCTGTAGGGTCGAATGTATTCGACCGGGCTCCCGGCCCTCATCGTCGACTGCCGTTTGTATCGGGATCACTGTTTCCGGTCGAATGAATTCGACCCCACAGGGTTCAGTCCTCCGCTAGAACGCAGGCCACCCTGATTCGCGAATGGGTGTGCCCGGCGCATAACCGCCACCCGAACTTTTTTCCAAGAGATGCTGCAATGCCCAACCACAAAATCGCCCTCCTCCCCGGGGACGGCATCGGCCCCGAAATAGCCCGCGAGGCGGTCAAGATCTTCAAGCTGGTGGAAGAGCGCAACGACGACACCAGTTTCACCATCACCGAGGCGCCCTTCGGCGCCGGCGCTTACTTCGAGTGCGGTCATCCCTTTCCGGAGGAGACCAAGGCCGTCTGCGACGCGGCCGACGCCATCATCAAGGGCCCCATCGGCCTGTCCCACGAGGAGTCGCAGAAGATCCCGGTCGACATGCAGCCGGAGCGCGGCGCGCTGCTGCCCATGCGCGCCCGCTACCAGACCTTCGCCAACTTCCGCCCCGTGTCGCTGCCCAAAGCGCTGGCGCACTTTTCGCCGCTGAAGCCCGAGGTGATCGGTGACGGCATCGACCTGGTCATGGTGCGCGAACTGGTGGGCGGGCTGTATTTCGGTGCGAAAGAAGTCGGCGTCAACGACGCCGGGTTGCGCTACGTGCGCGAGACCCTGGAATACGACGAGGAGCAGATTCGCCGCGTGTCCCACGAGGCCTTCAAGCTCGCCATGCGCCGCAAGAAAGTCCTGCACAACATCCACAAGAGCAACGTGTTGAAGTCCAGCGTTTTGTGGAATGAGGTCCTGGGCGAGGTGGCGCAGGACTACCCGGAGGTGGAAGTACGCCACGTGCTGGTGGATGCCGCCGCGACCGCGCTGTGCCTCAACCCCGGCCAGTTCGACGTGATGGTGATGGAGAACATGTTCGGCGACATACTGTCCGACCAGGGCGGCGGCATTCTCGGCTCCCTGGGCCTTATGCCGTCATCCTGCAAGGGTCCCGAGAAGAGCTACTACGAGCCCTCCCACGGCAGTGCCCCTGACATCGCGGGCCAGAATATCGCCAACCCGTATTCCATGATCGGCTCCGTCGCCATGATGCTCGAGGACAGCTTCGGCATGACGCAGGAGTCGAAGAACGTGTGGTCGGCGATGCAGAGCGTCTTCGCGGACGGCTTCTCCACCCCCGACCTGTCCAAACCCGGTGCCGGCGTGAAGATGATCAAGACCGACGAATTCGGCGACAAGGTCGTGGCGGCCCTGGCGGCCATGCCGAGGCCATGATAGCGGGACATCGCTGACCCGCCCTCGCTACCCTCGCCACCCCCCCACGCAGGCGGTAGTGCGGCACGCCGAGGCGCAGCGACCCGCAATACCCGGACCCTGCTATGAAGAGAAACAACTGCAAAGCAAAAACGTTGCTGGCCTGCGCCGCGTTGTTCGCGGCCCAGGCCGCCATAACCGAGGAACGCATCCTCGCCGACGACGGCCGTGAAGTCCTCCTGCGCGACGACGGCACCTGGGAATACGTCTCCGACGACCGCTTCGGCACCACAGCCAGTGGCGAGCGTGTGCGCCTCAAGGCGGACGGCGACTGGGAGATCGTCCCGGCGGCAGCGGTGGCCTCGAGCACTCCCGCCGGCGCAATCGTCGCGGATACGGGTCCGGCGCTCTGGGCACTACGGGAAGTCACCATCGAGACCTCCCGCGGTAAACGGAGTTCGAACAAGAAGGGCGTGACGAAGAAAACAGCGACCGTCTTCAACGTGGAGGTCCAACAGGGTCCGGCCGCCGACGGCGCCGTGAGCTTTACGCTGGGCGAGGGGAACGTGAGCGTGGTCGACAGCGACGGTCGTGAGTACCCGGTGCTGGACATCGAGCCCACCAGCATTACGCTCGACGCCGGCGAGCGGCAGCGCGTGGTGGTGCGCGTCGACGGCTCGCCGCACTGGTTTACAACGAAGTTCTACGAGTTGCGCATCGCCGCGCAAGCCCTGGGCAACCGGGACGAAATCCGCCTCAAGCGCGCCCTCTCCAACGTCCGCCGGATCGAGGTGGACGACTAGCCCGTTGGGTCGGCGGCCATCGCGCCGCCGGTAAAACGGCAAGGCGGCGAACTGGCCGCTGTTTCTGCGCCGGGTTCCCGGCGTTTTCCGTTCAGATAAGACGCCGGCGTCTCGTGGCCGCGCCGCGCCCGGTGCTACCTGCCGGCGCCGCTGGAGGCGCGAATGTTGCGTTACGCGGTCCCAAAGAATTTGGTTCATTTTACGGCGCAAAAATTCCGCGGAATAAATCACAACAATCCCGATTGTTGCCGGGGCGGCTGTTGCTAATATCCCTGTCCGCTGCGCGAGGCGCAGCGGACCATACTTACGACTATTATGTTTGGAGTTCAAAAATGAAGAATGTCAAGGCGATAGCAATATCCGCAATGTTGCTTGCACCGATGGCCGCAATCGCAGGCCCTGAGGCAGGTGATGGAAGCTTTACACTGTCCGGCACGGGCGCCAGCGACGAGAACTTCGACGCCAACGCGTTTGGCGTTTCCGCGGAAATCGGCAAGTACTTCAACGATCACTTGCTGTGGGGTATTCGCCAGAGCGTCAACGGCCTGGCCGGTGACGACGTGAGCGATGCCTGGAACGGCTCAACCCGTTTTTTTGCTGACTACCACTTCGGTAGCGGCGATGTACGTCCCTACCTGGGCGCCAATATCGGTGGCATCTATGGCCAGCGAGTGAAGGACACCGGTACCGCCGGCTTTGATTTCGGCCTGAAGTACTGGGTGAAGGAAGAGACCTTCATCGCGCTGGGCGGTGAGTACCAGTTCCTGTTCGAGGACGGTGATGACATCGACAACGCGTACGACGACGGCGCGTTTTTCTACACCCTCGGCGTAGGTTTCAACTTCTAGACATCGGACCGGCTACGCCTTGCGGACTGGGCGGCGCGCGAAACATCGCGCCGCCCTTTTTTGCAGGCGTGGCCACCGGTTCACTGCGAGGCCGCGAGGCCGGGCTTGAAGGCGCGGCTCTGGGCGCTGGTGCCTCTGGGCGGGAGCCTAGGGTGCTTCGTACGTATCCTCGCCGGGATTCATGTGGAGGTATTTTTCGGCCGCGTAGGCCTGTTCACATACGGGCAGTTCGTAGAAGAGGCCGGGGCGCATTCCGCCGCCCGCTAACGGCGTTGCCTCACCGAAGTCACGGTTGTAGCGTTCGCAGAATTCGCGGTCGCCGCGTTTTACGTCCACGCACTCCTGGATCGCCTCTTCACGGAGCGGCGCTATCTGCTCCTGTCTCTGCCGTTCGCACTCGGCGGACATACCCGGCAGGTCGTCCCGGGAGATCGATTCACCGTACAGCGTACCCGGCAGCAACAACGCGGCGGCGACTAGTGTGGTCCGTGCTTTCATACTTCACCTCTAGCGGGTTTGTCCAAGCGCAATCCGTCGGTTAATTGCTGCGAAACTGCGCGAGCACGCCGCCGGCGCTCTCACGCTCGTGCAGCTGCAGGTTGATGATGCGCAGCGCGGCAAGTATCGCCGCGAACACCTGGTTGGAGTGTACGCCGCGCGTCCTGTACTCCTGTCCCTGGCAGTCCCACGTGATGGCGCACTCGGTCAGCGCGTCTGTATGGCCGCCCTTGGGGATGCGCACCTCGTAGTCCACCAGCTCCGGAAGCTGGTAATTCTCTGCCTGCAGCACCTCGTTCATCGCGTGTATGAACGCGTCGAAGCCGCCGTTGCCGGACCCGGTCGCGGTGTACTCCCTGTCGCGCACCTTCACCTTGATATGCACGGTGGACCCGATGTCCATGCTGCTGGTCACCGTGCAGTTGAGCAGCTTGATGTGGTGGTAGCTGCCGCTTTCCATGACGTCCGCGATGATGAAGGGCAGGTCGTCGCCGGTGATCTGTTCCTTGGAGTCGCCGAGCTTGACGATGCGCGCCAGCACCTTGCGCTGGTTCTCCTCCGACAGGTTGAGCCCCAGCGCCTCCAGGTTCTTCGCGAGCGACGCCTTGCCGCTCATCTTGCCCAGCGCATAGCTGCGCGTGCGGGCGAAGCGTTCCGGGCTGAGGCGCGTCTCGTAGAGGCCGGCTTTCTGGTCGCCGTCGGCGTGGATGCCCGCGGTCTGGGTGAAGACATCCGCGCCCACGATGGGCGCGTTGGCCGGTACGCGCTTGCCCGAGAAGGTCTCCACCATGTTGGACAGCGTGACGATGTAGCTCTCGTCGATGCCCAGCTCGAAGCCGAGGATGTCGCGCAGCACCACGGCGATCTCCGCGAGTGAGGCGTTACCCGCGCGCTCGCCGAGGCAGTTCACGGTGCAGTGCACTGCGCTGGCGCCGGCCTGCGCCGCCGCCATCACGTTGGCGGTGCCGAGGCCATAGTCGTTGTGCGGGTGAAAGTCGAACTTGAGGTCGGGGTAGCGGTTGCACATGTCGCCGAAGTTGCGGGTCACCTCCTCGGGTGACATCACGCCGAGGGTAT
The DNA here is from genome assembly GCA_030428835.1 of Gammaproteobacteria bacterium. GTDB lineage: Bacteria > Pseudomonadota > Gammaproteobacteria > Pseudomonadales > Halieaceae > Marimicrobium. Next base: position 5,871 of record JAUIEP010000092.1, read on the forward strand.
CGGGCAGCATGAAGTGCTCGATGCCGGAGTCCTTCAGGCGATCCATCATCGCGTACACGTAGTCGCGGCTGTCGCGGTAGCCGTTGGACCAGTCCTCCAGGTAGGCGTTGACCTTGAGGCCCTTGTCCAGCGCGTAGTCCACCGTGCGCAGGATCTCCTCGACGTGCTGCTCGAGGTCCTTGCCGAGCTGCTCGCGGCAGTGCTTCTCGCTGCCCTTGGTGAGCAGGTTCATCACCCGGCCCTCGGTGCGCAGGATCCAGTCGACGCTCTTCATATGGTCGACGAAACCCAGCACCTCGATGCGTTCGTCCATGCCGCGTTCAGCCGCCCAGCGGTTGATGCTGGCCACCGCCTCGGCCTCGCCCTCGGACACGTTGGCGGAGGCCACCTCGATGCGGTCCACCTTGAGCTGCGTGAGCAGGGCCTTGGCCAGGTTGACCTTCTCGGCCGGGGCGTAGGAGACCCCCTGGGTCTGCTCGCCATCCCGCAGGGTGGTGTCCATCAGCTGGATAGTGCGTTTCTCGTTACTCATGGTGCCGCCGGGATATCTGGGTTCAGGCGCGCAAGTGCGCGGAATTAAACGTAAAATGACCTGGGATTATCGCTCTTTTGGCAATGCCATGGCAATTCAGGCCGCCCGGCCGGGTGCGACCTCGGCCGGAGCGCGCAGCGGGCTACTGCGCCCAGCCCCCGCTGAAGGGAATGGACTGCCCCACGAAGAAGTCGCTTTCGTCGGAGGCCAGGAACAGGGCGAAGAGGGCGTCCTCGCGGCCCGTGGCCAGGCGCCCGGCCGGTACCTGCCGGAGAATGCGCTCGAACATCTCGGTGCCCTCGAGTTCCGGGGGATAGTACACCGGGTTCTCCACGAAGTTCTGGGCGATGAGGTTAACCTGCACGTTGTGCGGCGCGGCCTCGAGGCCCACCGAGCGCACGTAGCCGACCTGGGCCGAGCGCGCGGCGGCGTAGGCGGCGATCTTGCGCTGCGACTTGAGCCCGGTGGCGCTGCCGTAGACCACGACCTTGCCCGCCCGGCGCTCATACATCTGCGGCAGCACGGCGCGGCACAGGCGGTGCAGCGGGTAGACCATGACCTCGAACATGTTCTGGAACACGGCGTCGGGAATCTCCTCCGCCATGGGGCCCGCATTGGCTGGGGCGGCGAGGTTGGCGACGAGGATGTCAATCGGCCCCGCGCGCGCGACGAGGTCGTCGACGGCGCCCGGCAGGGTGAGGTCCGAGTTGTCGGCGACGATCTCGGCGCCGTGTTCGGCGAACAGCTCGATCGTGGCGGGCCCCATGTAGTCGCCCGCCTGGGTGAGCAGTACGCGCTTGCCGTCGAGGCGCTTGTCGGCCATGTGACTCTCCTGTATCGGGTTGCGCCGGGTGCGGGGCGGGTGGCAGTGAATTATGATACCGGCCTTTCATCGCGCGCGCAGTGGTTGCGTGCGCGCCCGCCCGGGAGCAGAGACTTGCAGGACTTTACCATCACCATCAGCCCACGCCTGTACGAGACAGACGCCATGGGCCACATCAACAACGCGAGTATCGCCGCCTGGTTCGAGGTACTGCGCGTGCGCTTCATGGAAGAGCGCCTGGCGAGCGGCCCCGGCGCGGGCTTCGACCCGGCCGCGGGCGTCGGCTGGATACTGGCGGCCGTGCATATCGACTACAAGGGTGAGACGTTCTATGGCTCGGATGTGACCGGGCGTGTGATCGACGCGGCGGTCGGTAATACGTCGGTGAAAATAACCGGAGAGATGGAGCAGGACGGTCGCCAGACGATTTCAGGCTATGCGGTGCTGGTGTTCATCGACATGGAGACGCGCAGGCCGGTGCGGGTGCCGGATACGGTGCGGGATGCGATTGGGTAGGCGGTGAAGCCTGCCCCCACGTGTTGCTGTCCTGCCGCTGAGACTGTCAACCCCTTGCTCCTGTCATTCCCGCGAAAGCGGGAATCCTGCTGTCCCCGATGTCGGCAGCGAGTTACCTATCCCCCCACCTGAACAGCTTGAAGAAGCTGTACATCGGGTCGTCCCGCCCGGGTTTGCCGATATAGGAGCCCTCCAGCAGCGGGTGCTCCAGCACCACCGTCGACGGCGAATTCACCGTCGCCCAGTCCGCCACCACCGCGCGCTCGATGTACTTCCACACGCCGTCGCGCTTGGCGTACTTGTCGAAGTAGCGGCCGCCGATCAGCAGGTCCAGCAGGCCGTCGTCCGTCGCCACCTGGTGGAAGGCCAGCACGTACAGCTCGCCCTCGGCGTAGTCGCCGTCGAGCTTGATGTTCCTCGTGGTGATGTTGTGGTGCAGGATGCGCATCGGCGCCTGTATCTCGGGCAGGCGGTCGATGAATGCCATCGCCAGGCCCTTGAAGAAGCCGCCGTGGTCGTCCACGGCGTCCTCGTGGTACAGGGTCCGCATTTTGTCGTGGTCGTGGCGGTCCGACGCGTTGCAGTACGCGTTGATCAGGTCGTCTATCGCCTGGCGGTCGAGCAGCGCTTGTAATTGCGGGTCCATCAGTTTTTCCCCAACGCTTTCTGGTAGGCCGCCACCGTGGCGGCGAGGCCCATGCGCAGCGCATCGACCGTGAGCGCGTGGCCGATGGACACCTCCAACAGCCCCGGTATGGTCGCGAAGCGCGGCAGGTTGTCGAGGTCGAGGTCGTGGCCGGCATTCAGGCCGAGCCCCTCCTGGGCGGCGACGTCCGCGGCTTCCCGGAACTGGCCGAAGACCTCGTCCACGCGCTCCCGGCGCCGGCACGCGGCGGCATAGCTCTCGGTGTAGAGCTCGATGCGCTCCGCGCCGGTCTGGGCGGCCAGGCGTATCTGCTGTGGATCCGGGTCCATGAACAGGCTCACGCGGATGCCCAGGCCCTGCAGTTCCTCGACCAGTGGCGCGACACGCTCGCCGTCTTTGCGCAGGTCGAAGCCGTGGTCCGAGGTGAGCTGGCCGTCGCCGTCGGGCACCAGCGTGCACTGCGCCGGCCGAATCTCCTTCACCAGTGCCATGAAGCCCGGGTAGTCGCTCACACCGATACGATCGGAACCGCGCGGGCCGGAGAACGGGTTGCCCTCGATGTTGAACTCTACCGTCAGCATCCGCGCGAGGTCGAAACAGTCGTCCGCGCGTATATGGCGCTGGTCGGGCCGCGGGTGCACGGTGATGCCGTCCGCTCCCGCGTCGATGCACATCTGCGCGTGGGCGGGGATGTCCGGGTTGGTGGTATCGCGCGAGTTGCGGATGAGCGCGATCTTGTTGAGGTTGACGCTGAGCGCGATCATCGTCAGGGCTTGCGCACGATTTCCTTAATAACGATGGCCTGTTCCGGCACATCGCGGAAATGGCCGCGCTGCCCGGTGGGCGCGGTGGCGATGAAGTCGACCACGTCCATGCCCTCGGTGACCTCGCCGAAGACGGCATAGCCCTCGCGGCCGGGCGCCCAGTCAAGGTTCAGGTTGTTGCGGTGGTTGATGTAGAACTGCGCGGTCGCAGAGTCCGGGTTGTTCGTGCGCGCCATGGCGATCGTGCCCCGGGTGTTGTGCAGCCTGTTTTTCGATTCATTCACGATGGGGTCGCGGGTGTCTTTCTCCTGCATATTCTTGTCGAAGCCGCCGCCCTGGATCATGAAGTTGGGGATGACCCGGTGGAAGATGGTGCCGGAGTAAAACCCCGAATCCACGTAAGCGAGGAAGTTTTCCACTGTGATCGGGGATTCGTCTGCGAACAAGACCAGCGTGATGTCGCCCTCGCTGGTCTTGATGACGACCGTGGGGTTGCCCTTTGGCTCCGCGGCGGGTTTGGCGTCGGCGGCTTCCTCCGCGCAGGCGGCGAGGGGGGTCAACAGGGCCGTGCCGATGACGAGAAGTTTGAGGAGGGTTCTCTTGAGCATGGTCTTTAACTCCGACTTCAAATGTTTAATTGACTGCCGTCGTCCCCGCGGAAGTGGCGACCCGGAGGCCGATTAAAGTCCCTGGGTTCCCGCTTCCGCGGGAACGACGACCCTTGCGTCAGGCCGGGTCACCAACTGCGCGGGAACGACGACCCTTGCGTCAGGCCGGGTCACCGGCTGCGCGGGAACGACGTGGGGTTGGTACCGTTTTTTATCGAGCGAAATTACGCCCACTCCGAATTCCGTCGCCGCTTGGGTACCAGGCGCGGCACCACCAGTGCGATGAAAACTCCGAGCAGGACCGCGAGCGCGCCGTTGATAAAATCCTCGCTGCGGATCTTGTCCTGCAGCCGCATGTTTTCAGCCTCCAGCGTATCCACTTCCGCGCGCAGGTTCTCCGCTTCCACCACCAGGCGCCGGTTATCGCTGTCGAGTTCCACCGCCTTGCCGGAAATTTTCTTCAGCGCCGCCAGTTCCTCGCTGACGAGGTCCAGGTCGTCTCCCGTGCTCGACAGTTTGCCAGTCAGGTCAGCGCGCGCCGCCTTTACCGCCTGCAGTTCCGCGGCGAGTTGCGCGCTTTTCTGCTCGGCGCGCGCGGCCGCCGCGGTGGCGGCCTCCACCTGCAATGCGGCGGGGATGGATGTCATGAGGTACTGGCTGCGAATCCAGCCGGAGGTGCCGCGTTCGGTCGTGATTTCCGACCACTCACCGTCCTCGGAGGTGCGGGTTACCGTCAGCTTCGTCCCCGAGGGGATGCCCCGGTGCACAATACGGTACTCGTTGCCCGCGCCGGAACGCAGCGGCACGAACTGCTTGTCGCTCACATAGCGGACGTCCTGTGCCAGTGCGGGCAGGCTGGCCAGTACCAGCAGGGTGAGGAGGGCGATGCGCAAGATGCTGTCCTTCATTGCAACCGGGTGTCGGGCGGGGCGCCCGGGATGTGGCATTCTAGCGAGCCGCGCACGGCGCTGCCAACAACGCGGGGCGGTACTATTCCTGCGGCAGTACGCGCTTGTAGGGTTTGACCATGACATTCGCGAACACGCCGGCAGCGACATAGGGGTCGGTGTCCGCCCACTGCTGCGCCGCCTCCAGGCTGTCGAATTCCGCCACGATCAGGCTGCCGGTGAAGCCCGCCTCGCCGGGTTCCGCGGTGTCCAGGGCGGGGAAGGGGCCCGCGCAGAGCAGGCGGCCCGCGTCGGCCAGCGCCTGCAGGCGTTCCAGGTGAGCGGGGCGGGCGCTCGCGCGCAGTGGCAGGCTGTCGGGTACGTCTTCGCAGACGATGGCGTAGTACATGCAATTCCTCGGGGAAAATCAGTCGTCCTGGGGCTGTGGTTCCTCGCCCTCGTCGTCGCGGATGTAGGGGCTGATCATGACGGCGGTGATAATGGTCAGCAAGAGGGTGAACCCGATCGCCGAATACAGCTTGTACGCGACCCAGGTCTCCTCGCTGAAGCCGTAGGCCACGTAGAGATTGAGGCCGCCCACCACCGTGAAATTCGTGATCCACAGGGCGTTCAGCCGGCTCCAGATCTCCCTGGGCAGGTGAATCTGGTTGCCGAGTATGCGCTCCATCAGGTTTTTCTCGCCGATGAACTGCGACACCCCGAAGGCGAGCGCCAGGCCCCAGTTGAAGATCGTCGGCTTCCACTGGATGAACAGCTCGTTGCGCAGCGCCAGCGTGGCGCCGCCGAAAGCGAGCACGGCGAGCATGAGCCACAGCAGGCGCTTCTCGAAGGTGCGCGTGATCAGCAAGGTGAGGATGACCTGCAACACGGTGGCAACCATGAGTACCGCCGTGGCGGTGAAAATACCGTCCACCTGGTATTCCCAGTCCGCCAGCACGAAGGTTTCGCCGTCCAGTTGATAGACGATGAAAAACAGCGCGATGGGAATGAATTCGAGCAGTTGTTTCATGGATTGTGCGGTACCCGGCCTGCTACCCTGTGAGCGAGAACGACGGCTGTTAATGCGGCGCGGCCTGCGCCGGGAGCCCAGTGTAAAGATTGTGCTGATCGACTTCCACACCCACTCGAGCGCCTCCGACGGCGCGCTCAGCCCGGAGGAACTCCTCGCGCGGGCGCGCGAGCGCGGCGTCGCACTGCTCGCCATTACCGACCACGACCTGGTCAGCGGGTATCAGCGCGCGGCCGCACTGGGCGCGGCCTCGCCGCGGCTGGTCCCGGGTGTCGAATTCTCCTGCGTCTGGTCCGGCGTTACGGTGCACGTGGTCGGGCTGGGCATCGACTGCGCGCACCCGGCCCTGCGCGCGGGCGTCGCGCGCATGGCGGCGGCGCGGGAGGAACGCGCACTGAAGATCGCTACGTGCCTGGAAAAGCGCGGCTTCCCCGGCGCCCTTCCCGGCGCCCGCGCGGTGGCGGGGGACAGCCAGTTGGGCCGCCCGCACTTCGCGCGCTGGCTGGTGGACCAGGGTCACGTCGCCAGTCTCAACGAGGCGTTTGACCGCCACCTCGGCCAGGGCAAGCCGGGCGATATCAAGGCCTTCTGGCCCGCGCTCGACGAGGTCGTGGCCTGGATAACCGACAGCGGCGGCGTGGCGGTACTCGCGCACCCGCTCAAGTACCGCCTCACCAACATGAAGCTGCGGCGGCTGGTGGCGGCGTTCGCGGCAGCCGGCGGCGCCGCGCTCGAGGTGACCAGCGGTCGCCAGACCCCGGACCAGGTGCGCCACCTCGAACGCGTTGCGCAGGACTTCGAACTCGAGGTCTCCATCGGCAGCGACTTCCACAGCGACGCTCCCTATGCCGCCGATGTCGGTGTAGACTTGTCGCCTTTTGCCGGTCGGCGCGGGGTGTGGCGGCGCTGGCTGGACGATCACTGAGACGTGGCAAGGCGGCAGCGTGAGCCAGTTTTTCCAGATTCACCCGGACAACCCGCAGGCGCGGCTGGTACGCCAGGCCGTGGACATCATCCGCGCGGGCGGGGTGATCGTGTATCCGACCGACTCCGCCTACGCGCTCGGCTGCCACATCGGCGACAAGGGCGCCCTGGACCGCATCCGCCGCATCCGCAGGCTGGATGACAGGCACAACTTCACGCTGGTGTGCCGCGACCTGTCGGAGATCGCGACCTACGCCCGCGTCGACAACACCGTATACCGCATGCTGAAGCAGGCGACGCCGGGTCCCTACACGTTCATCCTGCGCGCCACCTCCGAGGTGCCGCGGCGACTCATGCACGCCAAGCGCAAGACGGTGGGGCTGCGCGTGCCGGACAACAATATCGCCCTGGCGCTGCTCGAGGACCTGGGCGAACCATTGATGAGCGTGAGCCTCATCATGCCGGGCGAAGACCTGCCCCTGATCGACCCCTACGAGATTCGCGACGTGCTTGAGCACGATGTGGACCTCGTGATCGACGGCGGCTGGTGCGGCATGGAACCCACCACCGTGGTGGACCTGGCGGAGGAGACGCCCCTCGTGTTGCGCGTCGGCAAGGGCGATCCAGCTCCCTTCGAGGCGTGACGCGCCCGCCACGGGGGCTGGCAGATTATGCCGTCAATTCTGGCAGGTCCGGACATGGGACCCGCATCGCCCGCTGGTAACATAAAGGCATCGCATCCAGGGCCCCAGTTATGAACGCCATCGACAAGGCGCCGCAGCGCGCGCTCGACTACGCCGCGTTTGACGCGGACAACCACTACTACGAGGGTCCCGACGCCTTCACCCGCCACCTGCCGGCGGACATGCGCCAGCGCTGCGTGCAGTGGGTGACCATCGACGGCCGCCAGCACCACCTGGTGGGCGGCAAGCTCGCGCGCGCGGTCAGGAACCCGACCTGGAACCCGATCTCCCTGCCCGGTTCCATCGCGCCTTACCTGCACGGCAAGGAACTCACCGACGAGGACATCGCCTACATGCGGGCGAGCGAACCGCTGCCGGACTACTACCTCTCCAGCGCCACCCGGGTGGCGAAGCTCGACGAGCAGGGGCTGGAGGCCGCGTGGATGTTCCCGACGCTGGGCGTGTTGTACGAGGAACTGCTCAAGCACGACACCGAGGCGGTCAAGGCGCAGTTCACCGCGTTCAACCGCTGGCTGGACGAGGACTGGGGCTGCAACTACCGGGACCGGATTTTCGCGGCGCCCTACATTTCGCTGTGCGACGTGGATTGGGCCTGCGCGGAACTGGAGTGGGCGCTGTCGCGCGGCGCGACCGTCGTCTGCATGCGCCCCGCGGCGATCACGCTGGCGGACGGCAGTACGCGGTCTCCCGCGGATCCGCTGTTCGACCCGTTCTGGGCGCGGCTCAACGAGGCGGGGATCGCGCTGGTCGTACACGCCGCGGATTCCGGCTACACCACGCACGGCTACGTGAAAGACGGCTTCTCCGCGGACTTCAACGGCGGCGTCTTCTCGCCCAATATCAAGCATTTCAATATCGAGCGCGCGGCCTACGACTTCCTGATCACGCTGGCCTACGAGAAGCTGTTCGAGCGCTTCCCCAACCTGCGCGTCGCCTCGGTGGAAAACGGTGCGGAATACCTGCCCGACCTGTTCCGCAAATTGCGCCAGTCGCGCGACCGCATGCGCGGCTACTACAACGAGGACCCGGGCGAACTGTTCCGGCGCCACGTGTGGATCAACCCGTTCTGGGAAGACGACGTGAACGAGGTGGCCCACTACATGGGGACCGACCGTGTCATCTTCGGCTCCGACTGGCCGCACATCGAGGGGTTGCCCACGCCGCTGGACTACGTGGGCGAACTGGAGCAGTTCGACGCGGCCCAGAAGCAGCAGATCCTGCGCGACAACGCGCGCTTCCTCAACACGCCGCAGCCGGTCTAGGCGCGGCGGGCAGCCCGTTCCCGTTAGGCCGAGTCCGATCGCTTGCGCAACTGTGAGCTGCATCCTGTGGGGTCGAAGGCCTTCGACCGCAAACCCGCGAGCGGCACGTTCTTGCATCGGAGGTGGTTAGATGAAGGCCTGGATAGTCAGCGGTAAGGGTATGCCGGCAGACGTGATCGCCGCCGGTGAACGCGACGTCCCCGTGCCGGGACCCGGGGAGACATTGCTCAGGGTCGGCGCCGCCGGCCTGGGCCTGCCCGATGTCCTCATGTGTCGCGGCAAGTACGCGATGTCGCCGCCGCTGCCGTTCGTGCCGGGGCAGGAGGTGGCCGGCGAGGTGGTTGCCACGGGCGAGAACTGCGAATTCTCGGTGGGCGACCGGGTCATGGGCGTAACGGCCTTTTACCAGGGCCACGGCAGCTTCGCCGAGTACTGTATCGCGCCCGACTTTTCCCTGTACCCGGTACCCGACGGCATGGATGACAGCGCCGCCGCCGGTTTCACCATTCCCTACCACACCGCGTGGGTCGGCCTGGTAGAGCGGGGGTCACTCGCCGCGGGGGAGTGCCTGCTCGTGCACGGCGCGGCCGGCGGCAGCGGCGCGGCGGCCATCCGCCTGGGCAGGGCACTGGGTGCCACGGTGGTCGCCACCGCCTCCAGCGCCGCCAAGCTGGATTACGCCCGCGCCCAGGGCGCCGCGCACTGCATCAACTACCGCGAGGCGGATTTTGTCGCGCAGGTGAATGAACTCACGGGCGGTCGCGGGGCCGATGTGGTCTACGACCCGGTGGGCGGCGAGATCTTCGAGCGCTCGCTCGAGTGCATCGCCTCCGGCGGCCGCCTGCTCGCCGTCGGCTACGCCAGCGGGCGCTGGGGTGCGGCGGACGGCCGCGCCCTGGTGGCGCGCAATGCCAGCGCCATCGGGGTCTACGTGGGCGCCTACGACCACGCGCAGCGACAGGAATTCCAGACCTCCCTGGCCGGGCTCTGCGCCGAGGGGCGGCTGGACCCGGCGCCCGAGACCGTGATCGGTTTCGACGCGGTGGGGGAGTACCTCACCCGGCTGGCCGGGCGGGAGGTTCTCGGCAAGGTGGTCATGGCGCTGTAGGGGCGGGTTCATGCGACTCGGGAGCCCGCTCTCGATACCAACACATGTTCCTGTTGCGCGCCCGGCTCTGCGTCGAATGAATTCGACCCTACGGGGGCGGCCGCAGCGTCCCGCGGGTCGAATGAATTCGACCCCACAGGGATCCGGCCGCAGCGTCCCGCAGGTCGGGTGAATTCGACCCCACAGGGATCCGGACGCAGCGTCCCACAGGTCGAATGAATTCGGCTCCACAGGGGTGCCCGTCGCCCCCAAACGCTCCCGACTCGGGTATACTGGCCGCTACAACAAGAAGGACGCGGGGACGGCGGCGCAGTGAACGAATCGACAACGAATAGCGCGGGCGACACCGGCGTACCTCCCACCCAGCCCCCGGACGCGGCCAAGCCGCAGCAGGGCGAGATGCCCTTCGCGGTGGTCATGGGGCAGGCCGTCACCGAACTGCCCAAGGATCTCTACATCCCGCCCCAGGCGCTGGAGGTCATCCTCGAGGCCTTCGAGGGCCCGCTGGACCTCCTGCTCTACCTGATCAAGCGCCAGAACCTCGACATCCTCGAGATCGACGTGTCCCACATCACCGAGCAGTACATGCAGTACGTCGAGCTGATGGACGCCATGCGCTTCGAACTCGCCGCCGAGTACCTGCTGATGGCCGCGCTGCTGGCCGAGATCAAGTCGCGCATGCTGTTGCCGCGCTCGACCGAGGTGGAAGAGGACGAGGAAGACCCGCGGGCGCAGCTTATCCGCCGCCTGCAGGAGTACGAGCGCTTCAAGAAGGCCGCCGAGGACATCGAGGAACTGCCGCGCATGGAGCGCGACACCTGGCAGGCCAGCGCGGCGCCGCCGAAGATCGAACGCGAGGTGCAGGAGCCCGATGTCGACATGCGCGAGCTGCTGCTGGCGCTCGGCGAGGTCCTGACCCGCGCGGACATGTTCGAGAGCCACCACATCCAGCGCGAGGCGCTGTCCACCCGGGAGCGCATGAGCCAGGTGCTCGAGGCGCTCTCCGGCCAGCAGTTCGTGCCCTTCGTCTCCTTGTTCCGCGCCCACGAGGGGCGCCTCGGCGTGGTTGTGACCTTCCTCGCGGTGATGGAGCTGATCAAGGAATCGCTGGTGGAGATCGTGCAAACAGAGAACTTCGGACCCATCCACGTCAAGGCAAGGGCGGAATAAGATGTCGGAAACAGGCCTGGTACAGATTATCGAGGGCGCGCTGCTGGCGGCGGGCAAGCCCATGACCGTGGCGCAGATCGCCGCGCTGTTCGAGGAGCACGAGAAGCCCGAGAACACCGCGATCCGCGAGGCGCTCAAGGAAGTGGCCGCGCGCTGCGAGGAGCGCGGCTTCGAGCTGGTCGAGGTGGCCAGCGGTTTCCGCTTCCAGGTGCGCCAGTCGCTGGCGCCGTGGATCGGTCGCCTGTGGCAGGAGCGGCCGCCGCGCTACACCCGCGCGCTGCTGGAGACCCTGGCCCTGGTCGCCTACCGCCAGCCGATCACCCGCGGCGAGATCGAGGAGATCCGCGGCGTGGCGGTGAGCACGAACATCATCCGCACCCTGCACGAACGCGACTGGATTCGCGTGGTCGGCCACCGCGACGTGCCGGGCCGACCCGCCATGTACGCCACGACCAAGCAGTTCCTGGACTACTTCAACCTGAAGAGCCTGGACCAGTTGCCCTCCCTGGCGGAAATCCGCGACCTGGAGTCGCTCTCCGCCGAGCTGGGGTTTGCCGAACCCGCGGAGGGCGAGCCCCCAAACCCTCCTGAAGGCGGCCCGGGACTGACCGTCGTCGGCGGCACGGAACACACGCCGCCCGCAGCCGAGGTCGCCGCGCAGGAAACGCCTGAAGCATTGGCCGAGGATGCCCTCAGCCTCGATGCGGTCGTGGACGAACTGGAGGCGCGTGCGCCGGACGACCTGCAGGACATCGCGCCCGACGCACAGGCCGCTGCCGACGACTATGCGGGTGACTACGACGAGGACCCGGCGGACGACGTCCAGCAGCCCGAGTCCCAGGCCTGATCCCACATGCCCCGCAAGCCTACCTCCAGGGCGCCCACGGCGCCCGAGCCCGCGACCGCGGGTGACCAGCCGGCAAAATCCGCGGAGGGGGAAAAACTGCAGAAAGTGCTGGCGCGCTCCGGCATCGGCTCGCGGCGTGAAATGGAGCGCTGGATAGAGGCGGGCCGGGTCAGCGTCGACGGCCGGCAGGCGCAAATCGGTGATCGGGTGGGGCCGGCGGCGCGCATCAGTGTCGACGGCAAGCCGCTGGACTCCGCCCCGGCCGAGGCGACACGCTGCATCCTCTACCACAAACCGACGGGCGAGGTGTGCACGCGCAAGGATCCCGAGGGCAGGCGCACCGTGTTCGAACGGCTGCCGAAGCTGCAGCGCGGGCGCTGGATCGCCATCGGCCGCCTCGACTACAGCACCTCCGGCCTGTTGCTGTTCACGACCGACGGCGAACTTGCTCACACCCTCATGCATCCCTCCAGCAACATCGAGCGCGAGTACATGGTGCGCGTGATGGGCGACGTTAAGCCCGAGATGCTGCAGCGCATGTTGGACGGCGTGCTGCTGGAAGACGGCATGGCGCGCTTCACCGACATCCAGGAGGGCGCCGGGGAGGGCATCAACCGCTGGTACTACGTCGTGCTCATGGAGG
>JAUIEP010000093.1 GCA_030428835.1 Gammaproteobacteria bacterium
TCGACGGCGCCCTGTTGGTGGGGGCGTTCTTCGGTATCGCGTTCGTCATCACGGCCGTCATGCTGTTCGTCTACTGCCGCTGCCCGTGGAGTACGATCGCGCCGCTCATCTGCTCCACGATGGCGGTGATCTGGCAGCTCGGCCTGCTCAACTTCCTGGGGATGGGCATCGACCCCTACAGCATGCTGGTGCCCTTCCTGGTCTTCGCCGTGGGCATCAGCCACTCGGTGCAGATCATCAACCGCTTCGGCAACAACATGCAGCAGGGCATCAACAAGCTGGACGCGGGCTGGCTGACGTTTGTGCGCCTGAGCAAGCCCGGCTTCATCGCCCTGCTCAGCGACGGCGTGGGCTTCTTTACCCTGAGCGTCATCGACATACCGGTCATCCGCGAACTGGCCTGGGTGGCCAGCAGCGGTATCGCCATCCTTATTTTCACCAATCTCATCTTGCTGCCGGTACTGTTGTCCTACCTCGGCGTCAGTCGCGGCTGCCTCGACTACCGCAAACGCAAGTCCCGCTCCGGCTTCTACCAATGGATAGTCGTGTCGCGCAACGCGCTGCGCAAGCCCGCCATCGCCATTGTGCTGGTGAGCGTGGGCCTCGCGGTGGGCGGCGGCATGCTGGCCGCCGAGCAGAAGATCGGCGACCTCGACGCGGGCGCGCCGGAGTTGCGCCCCGACGCGCGCTATAACATCGACACCGCCTACCTCGCGCGGAACTATGCGACCAGCACCGACGTGTTTGTGGTGATGGTCACCACGCCGCCGGAGCAGTGCGGCAATTTCGACACAATCTCCTCCATCGACTACTTCCAGGGCACGATGGCGCAGGTGCCCGGCGTGCAGTCGGTGATGTCGCTGGTCGACATCTCGAAGCTGGTGGTCATGGGCATGAACGAGGGCAGCCCGAAGTGGCACGCCGTGGCCCGCAACCGCTACGTGCTCAACAACTCGCTGTCGCGCGTGCCCAGCAGCCTGATCAACACGGACTGCTCCATGGTGCCCGTGATCCTGTTCCTCGAGGATCACAAGGCGGATACCCTGACCCGCGTGGTGGAGGCGGTGGAAGCGTTCGCCGCCGAGCACAACACCGACGAGATCCAGTACCTGCTGGCCGCGGGCAACGCGGGTGTGGAGGCCGCCACCAACATCGTGATCAGCCAGGCGCAGTACGAGATGCTGGCGTGGGTCTACGGCGTGGTGATACTCCTGTGCCTCGCCATGTTCCGCTCGCTGCGGATCACCGTGTGTATCATTCTGCCGCTCATGCTGACCTCGGTGCTCGGCTCCGCGCTGATGGCGCTGCTCGGTATCGGCGTCAAGGTCGCCACCCTGCCGGTGATCGCGCTGGGGGTCGGCATCGGCGTCGACTACGGCATCTATATCTACAACGCGCTGCAGCACTACCTGCGCCAGGGCGCCTCGCTGCAGCAGGCCTACTTCGAGGCGCTGAAGGCCAGCGGCACCGCGGTGGCCTTCACCGGGCTTACCCTCGCTATCGGTGTGGGTACATGGATCTATTCGCCCATCAAGTTCCAGGCGGACATGGGCCTGATGCTGACGTTCATGTTCTTCTGGAACATGATCGGTGCGCTCGTGTTGCTGCCGGCCCTTGCCAGCCTGCTGCGACTGGGCGAACATCACAGGCGGCCGGTCGATACGCAGACCATGTAGCGCAGCGTCGCCGGCCTTCCCGGAAAAACCACGGAGGCCAGCCATGTTCATTCGCCTGATGCTCACCCTGTTGCTGCTTGTTGCCGGCCATGCACAGGGCGCGGAGCAATCCACTGTTCTCGTTACCGGCGCCAACCGCGGCATCGGGCTGGAGCTCGCCGGCCAGCTCAAGGCGGCCGGTTACAGCGTCATCGGCACGGCGCGCAAGCCCGCCGGGGCCAAGGACCTGAAGGCGCTGGGTGTGCGCGTGGAGCAACTGGACGTAACGGACGCGGCGTCGGTCGCCGCACTGGCGCAACGGCTCGACGGCGTGGCGATCGACCTGTTGATCAACAACGCGGGTGTCGGGGGGCAGGGTGTGAACTCGATTCGCGAGCTGGACGTCGATGCCATGGCGGCCACCTACGCGGTGAACGCCATGGGGCCCATGCGCGTGACGCAGGCGTTGCTGCCCAACCTGGAAGCGGGCAGTGGGCGGACAATCGTCAACATCAGCAGCGTGATGGCCAGCATCAAGAATAACTGGGGCGGCGCCTATGACTACCGGGCGAGCAAGGCCGCACTGAACATGCTCAACAGCTCCCTCGCGAAGGAGTTGGGCAAGCAGGGTTACATCAGCGTGGTGCTGCACCCCGGCTGGGTGAAGACCCGCATGGGCGGGGAGTCGGCGCCGGTGGAAATCGAGGACAGTGCCGCCGGCCTGGTCAAGGTCATCGCCGGTCTGAAAGACGCCGACAACGGCAAGTTCTACGACTACCAGGGCAAGCCGATCCCCTGGTAACGCGGTGGCGCCGTTCCGACCGGGAGATAGAATGAATGCGATCTCACGATTCTGTAGGGTCGAATTCATTCGACCTTGCACCGCGCTTTCGATAGGCGCGGATCCCGGTATTGAGAGCCCTGTTCCAGGTCGAATAAATTCGACCCCACAAGGGTAGGTTGAACCTGTGGGGTCGAATTCATTCGACCTTGCACCGCGTTCTCGATAGGCGCGGTGTCCGGTGTTGAGAGTCCTGTTCCAGGTCGAATAAATTCGACCCTACAGGGTGACTGTATCAACCTCCGGGCGGAAGGCGTTCGACCCCACAGGGTGGCTGTATCAACCCCCGGGCGGAAGGCGTTCGACCCCGCGGAGCGATTGTATGAAACGCCTGTCCTAACCCGTTCGACCCCACAGGGTGCGTGGTACGAAACATCAACTCCTGAACTGAGCACATCCCATGTCCGACTTCTCCGCCACCGACCTGCAGGCCCGGTTCGAGCGCCTGCGTTCCAATAAACTATTCGAGCTGCTCGTCGTCATCATTGTCTTCTCGGCGCTGCTGATCGGCGCCAAGACCTACCCGTTGCCGGAGTGGTCCACCACGCTGCTGCTCTTCCTCGACTGGGCCATCACGATCTTCTTCCTCGTGGAGATCAGCATCCGCTTCCTGGGCGAGCCGCAAAAGCGCCGCTTCTTCCACAGCGGTTGGAACGTCTTCGACACGCTGATCGTCGTGGTCAGCCTCATACCGATCGAGGATTCCGAGCTCGCCCTGATCGGGCGCCTCGTCCGCATTTTCCGGGTGCTGCGCATGGTGTCGATCATCCCGGAGCTGCGGACGCTGCTGAACTCGCTGCTGGCGGCATTACCGCAGCTGGGTTACGTGATGCTCATGATGTTCATCATCTTCTACATCTACGCCGCGGTGGGCAGCACCTTTTTCGCGTCCATCAACGAGACGCTGTGGGGCGACATCTCGATCAGCATGCTGACCCTGTTCCGGGTGATGACGTTCGAGGACTGGACGGATGTCATGTACGAGACCAACGCCGTCTACCCCTTGAGCTGGGTGTTCTACCTCAGTTTTATCTTCCTGTCCGCCTTCGCGTTCCTGAACATGATCATCGGCATCGTGGTCAACGTGCTGGAAGACGAGCACCGCAAGCTGGCGATGGAGGAGGCCGCCGAGGCGGGTGAGCCGACGTTGCGCGAACTGCAGGCGGAAATTCGCGCGCTCGCCGCGCTGGTGCGCGAGCAGGGCGTCAGACGTTGAAGCGGAAGTGGATGATGTCGCCGTCGGCCACGACGTAGTCCTTGCCTTCCAGGCGCCAGCGGCCGGCGTCCTTCGCACCCTGTTCACCGCCGTGCGCGATGAAGTCGTCGTAACCCACGACCTCCGCGCGGATGAAGCCTTTCTGGAAGTCGGTGTGGATGACGCCGGCGGCCTCGGGGGCGGTGGCGCCGACCTTCACCGTCCAGGCGCGCACTTCCTTGGGGCCGGCGGTGAAGAAGGTGTGCAGGCCCAGCAGTTCGTAACCCGCGCGGATCACGCGGTCCAGGCCCGGCTCTTCCATGCCCATCTCCTGCAGGAACTCCAGGCGCTCGTCGTCGTCGAGCTCGACGATCTCCTCCTCGAGCTTGTTGCAGATCACCACGACGCTCGCGTTCTCCTCCGCCGCGATGGCGCGGACGACCTCGAGATGCGGGTTGTCCTCGAACCCGCCCTCGTCCACGTTGGCGATGTACATGGTGGGCTTGTTGGTGAGCAGGAAGAGCTGTCGCGCCAGCGCCCGCTCGTTCTTGTCGAGGTTCAGCGAGCGCACCGGACGCGCCTCGTTGAGGTGCGGCAGCAGCTTGTTTTCCAGCAGGGCCTTCATCGCCACCGCCTCCTTGTCGCCGCCCTTGGCGGTGCGGACGACCTTCTGCAGCTGTTTCTCGCAGCTCTCGAGATCGGCCAGCGCCAGCTCGGTGTTGATCACCTCGATGTCCGAGGCGGGGTCGACCCGGTTGGCCACGTGGATGACGTTGTCGTCCTCGAAGCAGCGCACCACGTGGGCGATGGCGTCGGTCTCGCGGATGTTGGCGAGGAACTGGTTGCCCAGACCCTCGCCCTTGGAGGCGCCGGCCACCAGGCCCGCGATGTCAACGAACTCCATGGTCGTGGCGATTTCTTTTTCCGGCTTCACGATCTCGGCGATGCGCGTCTGTCGCGGATCCGGAATGGGCACCACGCCGGCGTTCGGCTCGATGGTGCAGAAGGGGAAGTTCTCGGCGCCGATACCTGCGCGGGTCAGGGCGTTGAACAGTGTCGACTTGCCCACATTCGGCAGGCCGACGATACCGCAGTTGAATCCCATGTCTCTTCCTGTCGCGTGCGGGCGGCTCAGGCCGCCGTGAAACTGTGCAGTTGTGTCATCGCCTTGGTCGCGTCGCCGCCCAGCAGGAGCGGCAGCGCCCGTATGGCCTCGTCGATGCTGGCGTCGATGCGTTCGCGGTCCTGTGCCGAGGGTTTGCTGAGCACGTAACCGCTGACCTTCGAGGCGTGGCCCGGGTGGCCGATACCGATACGCAGGCGGTAAAAGTCCTTGCTGTTGCCGAGTGCGGGCACGATGTCGCGCAGCCCGTTGTGGCCGCCATGGCCGCCGCCCTGCTTGAAGCGCGCGGTACCCGGCGCGATATCCAGTTCGTCGTGGGCGATCAGCAGGGCCTGCGGCTCCAGCTTGTAGAAATTCGCCATCGCCGCGACGGACTGGCCGCTCACGTTCATGAACGTGGTGGGGACGAGCAGGCGCACATCGTGGCCGGCCACGGTGCAGCGGCTTGTCAGGCCGAAAAATTTGGACTCGGACTGCAGGGTCGCGCCGTTGCGGCGCGCCAGTTCCTCGACGAAATCGGCGCCGGCATTGTGGCGCGTACCCCGGTATTCACTACCGGGGTTGCCCAATCCGACGATGAGTTTGATCTCAGACACGGCGCATGCAGCGACCAGCGCGACCGGTGCGACCCGGCGAGGGGCTTAGTCCTCGCCGTCGTCGCCTTCTTCTTCGTCGCCGGCGTCATCGGCTGCGGCATCAGCACCGCCCGCATCGGCGGCTGCCTCGTCCGCTTCCTCTTCCGCGGCGCCGCGGGGCGCGATGACCGAGGCGACCGCGAGGTCGTGGTCTTCGCCCAGCGCGAGCTCCACGGAAACGACACCCTCGGGCAGTACGATGTCCGACAGGTGTACGATGTCGCCAATCGCGATCTTGAGCATGTCGACCTCGAGGTAAGCGGGGATGTTGCCCGGCAGACACTCGACCTCGACATCCGTGACCTGGTGCTGGATCACGCCGCCTTCCATCTTGACGCCGACACAGGTTTCCTCGTTGATGAAGTGCAGCGGTACGTGCACCTTGATCGCGACGTTCTCGTCGATGCGCAGGAAGTCCGCGTGCATCACGCGGTCCCTGGACGGGTGACGTTGCAGGTCCTTGAGGATCGCCTTCTCGGCGCTGCCGCCGACCTTGATGTTGATCACCTGCGTGTAGAACGCCTCGTTTTCCAGCGCCTTTTCCAGGTCCTTGCGGATCAGGGTCAGGGGCTGTGCGTCCTTACCGGCGCCGTAGATGATGGCGGGTATGTGATCGGCCAGGCGGCGCAGGCGGCGGCTCGCACCTTTCCCCACGTCCTGGCGCACTTCTGCGTTCAGTTCAAATTGGCCTGACATTGTCATGACTCCCTTGAGTAGTCACCCGCGTACCTGCGACCGGTCACCCGGGTGGGTTGCTAAAACGCCGCTCCTACTGGAACAGCGCGCTGATGGATTCCTCGTTCGCCACCCTGCGCATGGACTCGGCCAGCAGGTCGGAGATCGTAAGCTGGCGGATCTTGCTGAGCGCCCGCGCCTCCTCGCTTAAAGGAATCGTGTCTGTTACCACGAGCTCGTCGAGTTTCGAGTTGCTCAGGTTGTCCAGCGCCTTGCCGGACAGCACCGCGTGTGTGCAGTAGGCCACCACCCTGGCGGCGCCGCGGTCCTTCAGTGCGTTCGCGGCCTGGCACAGTGTGCCGGCGGTATCGACCATGTCGTCGACCAGCAGGCAGGTGCGGTTCTCCACCTCACCGATCAGGTTCATCACCTGCGCCTCGTTTGCCTTCGGGCGGCGCTTGTCGATGATGGCGAGGTCGGCGTCGTCCAGTTGCTTGGCAACCGCCCGCGCCCGCACCACGCCGCCGATGTCCGGCGAGACAACCATCAGGTTGTCGTACTTGCTCGCCAGGATATCCGCGATCAACACCGGCGAACCGTACACGTTGTCCACCGGGCACTGGAAAAAGCCCTGGATCTGTTCCGCGTGCAGGTCGACGGTCAGCACCCGGTCGACGCCCACGGCGACCATCATGTCCGCCACCACCTTCGCGGTGATCGGCACCCTGGCGGAGCGCACCCGGCGATCCTGGCGCGCGTAGCCGAAATAGGGCACCACCGCCGTGATGCGACTGGCGGAGGCGCGCCGCAGCGCGTCGATCATCACCACCAGTTCCATGAGGTTGTCGTTCGTGGGTGCGCAGGTCGACTGCAACACGAACACATCCTTGCCGCGCACGTTCTCGTTCAGTTCAACCGCGACCTCGCCGTCGCTGAACTTGCCGACATCGGCCTTGCCCAGGGAGAGATACAGCCTGCTGGCCACCTTCTGGGCCAGCTCCGGGTTGGCGTTACCCGCGAACACCATCATTTTTGAGGACACTGTGTTCTTCCCCTGGTCTCTTATTTGATCGACGGACGTGACAAAGGCGCCGACGACAACTTGTGTCGGCGCCGAACGAAATGGCTGGGGTGGCAGGATTGACTCGGGCTGCGCCCATCGTCGCTAAAGCGCCGGTGCCCCAACGCCACGCGTTGGTCGAACCTTACGGTTCAAATCCTGCCACCTGAACATCGCTGCCACCTGCACCAGAAGACCGGAATCTGGTGTAGGTCAACGACGCCACATATGGCTGGGGTGGCAGGATTCGAACCTGCGAATGCCGGGATCAAAACCCGGTGCCTTGCCGCTTGGCGACACCCCAATCAATCTGTCGGGTTCGGGAGCGCGGGCGACACGTTGATGCCCCTGGCGAGGATGCTCTCGGTGCCCCTCGGCAATTGCTCCCTGGCGGCCCTGGCGTCGGCCTCGTGCTCAAAGCTTGTGAACACGCAGGCGCCCGTGCCTGTCAGTCTGGCCTCCCCGAATTTATCCAGCAATTTCAATGCGTTATCGACCTCTGGATAGAGGTCTCGAACCACTGGCTGGGTGTCGTTGCGGGAGTGCCCGTCAAAAAAGGCCGCCATTTTGATGGGAGCCGAGTTGCGTGTCAATTGCGGATGGGAAAAAACTTTCCCTGTAGAAACATGAATTTGCGGCACCACGACGAGGTACCAAAGAGCCGGCATCTCGACCGGCGTGAGCCGCTCGCCGATACCCTCCGCCCAGGCGGTTCGGCCCGCCACGAACACCGGTACGTCGGCCCCCAGTCCGGCGCCGATCGCGAGCAGTTCCTCCTGCGCAAGGCCGAGGTCCCACAGGCGGTTCAACGCCAGTAGCGTTGCCCCGCAGTCGGAGCTGCCGCCGCCCAGGCCGCCGCCGACCGGGATGCGTTTCTGCAGGCGGATGTCGACGCCGAGGCGCCCCGATTGCAGCGCCCGGGCGGCGCGGACGACGAGATTGTCCTCCTGCGGGCAGTCGAGGCCGCCGTCGTCCAGCGTGATGCGGCCGGAGGTATTGTGTGTGAACTGCAGCGTGTCGCCCCAGTCCAGCAGTTGGAACAGGGTCTGCAGCTCGTGGTAGCCGTCGGGCCGGCGCCCGGTGATATGCAGGAACAGGTTGAGCTTGGCCGGCGCGGTGAGCGTCAGGGAGTCACTCACGGGGCGGCCCCGGGTACCATTCGCGCACGATGACAGTCGCCCGCGCGTCGTCGCCGCGGATGACCATGCGTGTGGGCAGGCTGAACGCGCCGAACTGGCCGTGCGCCTCGTAGGCGACGGCCCAGCCCGACTGGGTGAACCCGGTAGCGAGACCCGTCTGTTCATCGAGGGTGAATGCGGACAGCGGCAGCCTGGGGTCGGGCACGCCTTTCAGCCAGTGGGGCAGTGCGGTGACGGGAAACGCCCAGCCGGTTGCCGCCCGTACGGCCCCCGGGTCGTCCAGGTCGAGGACCTGCCGCTCGCCGCCGCGGTCTATCGCGAGCACCTCGCCGTCGGCATGCAGCAGCGTGGGTGCGACGCCCAGTGGGCCGCTCAGGCGCACCTCGGTGTCCTTGCCCGCCTGGCGCCATACGATGCCGGCGCTGTCGCTGCCTGTGGGTGAGAGCAGGGCGAGTTTGCCGCGCGCCTCCCAGTCGTCCAGCGCCTGGAGTCGCGCCCGGTGCTCCGCCCACGCGTCGGGCACGGGCGCATCGGTGCGGTTGGCGGCGCAGGCGCCGAGCAGCGCGACGAGCAGGACGAAGAGGACGTTGCGCGGGAGGCGCGGCATGGTCAGGGTTGCGCGTCGTCCAGCGGGTCGCCCGCGGACAGGTCTACGCCGAGTCGGTCGAGGGTTTCGCGCAGCACGCCGTGGTCCGGGTCCCGGATCGCGGCGCCCTGCCAGACGCGCTTTGCGCCGGCCTTGTCGCCACTTGCCCACAGCACTTCACCCAGGTGTGCGGCCACTTCCGGGTCGGGGAACTCCGCGTAGGCGCGGGTGAGGTACTGGAGCGCCTCGTCGTAGTGCCCGGTGCGAAACAGCACCCAGCCCATGCTGTCGAGGATGGCGGGCTCGTTCGGCTGCAGCGCCAGTGCCCTTTCGATCAGTTCCCGCGCCTCCGCGAAACGGCTCGTGCGGTTGGCGAGGGTGTAGCCCAGTGCGTTCAGCGCGGTGGCGTTGTCCGGTTCCTCGGCGAGAATGGCGCGCAGTTCCCGCTCCATCCCCGCCAGGTCGTCATCCTGTTCGTACAGCATGGCGCGTGTGTAGCGCAGGCTGGAGGAATCCGGCGTCTGTGCGAGGGCGCGCTCCAGCAGGGCGAGGGCCGCGGCACCTTCACCTGCCTTGCTCAGGATGTCCGCTTCCAGGCCGTACAGCTCCTCGCTGCGCTCGGGCGCCCGCGCGCGCTGCGCATCGAACCACTCGCCCGCGCGTTGCAGTTCACCGGCCTCGACCAGTATGTTTCCCGCCCGGCTGGTGGCCGACATGAACTCGCGGCCGTTTTCCACCTTGCGGTATTGCGCTATCGCCTCCTCGCCCTGCTCGCGCTCCTCGGCGATACGCCCCAGGTAGTAGTGCGCTTCGTCGACCCGTTCGCCGAGGGCAATGACCTGGCGCAGGTACGTGTTGGCTGCGTCGGAATCGCCGATCTCGCGATTGATCAGCGCCAGGGAGAACAGCAGGTCGGCATCGCCCGGGGACTGTGCGGAGAGGATCTCGAACTGCTTGCGCGCCTCGGTCATGTCGTAGGCGGTGAGCAGCCGCGCGAAGCGCATGCGCAGGAGCTTGTCTTCGGGATTGTCCTGCAATACCTGCGCAATGCGCGCGTAGGGTGTGGCATCGCCCTTTTCGGTGAGCAGCTTGGCTTCCAATAACAGCGCCTGTTGCTGCGTCGGCGCGCGCGCCAGGACCGTGTCCAGCTTTGCCAGTGCCCTGTCGCGTTCGCCCCGCTCCGCGAACAGCAGGGCGAGGGCCAGTCCGAGATTTACGCTCTCGGGAAATTCCGCCTCCAGGCCCTGCAGTGCGCCGGCGAGCTGCGCCTGCGCACCGGGCTCCAGGCCCGCGTAGCTGGCAATCAGCAGCGGGAAGTTGGCGTCGCCCTCCAGGCGTTCGACATCCACCAGGTAGGGCAGTGCCTCGTTGGGGCGGCCCATGCGCATAAGGTAGGCGGCCGCGATGTTGTGGGCCTCGGCGCTGTCGCCGTCGAGTTCCGCCCACAGGCGGGCGGCGGCGAGCGCACTGTTGTCATCCTGCAGGTACTGCGCCAGGCGGGTGGTGTGGGCGCTGACGCCGCGGTCGCGCAGCAGTGGCGCCTGTTCCTCGTACTGCTCCAGGGCGACATCGTAGTGCCGGCGCCGCAGTGCGAACTCCGCCAGCAGCAGCGCAAAGACACTGTCGTCCGGAATGCGCCGTTCCGGCACCTCGACGATGGGTTCGGATACCGGCAGCGGCGTGGGCGCCGGTTCGGGTTCCGGTACCGGGGCCTGCGTCGCACAGCCGGCCGCCAGAACAACGGCGAGGGTGACGGGAAGAAAACGAGACATGCAGTGCGAGTGACGGGCCGGACAACGAAGGAGCCCGCATCATGACACAGACCGGGTTTGAAACCCACTTTCGGGGCGCGGGTTGTCCGGACTGTGACCTACCGCGCAAGGGTTACCAATGCTGTGCCTTTTGGTCGCTAACTTGTTAAAATCCGGATAATTTTTGCGGCAACGCCGCGTGTTTGTCGCCTGTCGGTAGCGCCTGCCGCCAGCGTAACGGTGAACGCGCACAGGCCAGCGGGAGCAGTCGGTCAGCACCATGAACCTCATCGCCCTTGGAATCAGCCACAACTCCGCCGCGGTGGAGTTGCGCGAGCGCGTGGCGTTCGCGCCCGAGCAGGTGAATGAGGCGCTCAATGACGCCTGTGGCGCCCTTCCTATCGAGGAGGTGGTGATCCTCTCCACCTGTAACCGCACGGAGATCTACGCGGTGACCGCGGGCGAGGAGCCCGCCGCCGCGAAATCCGCCGAACTGATCGACTGGATGGCGGGTTACCACCATCTCTCAGCCGCCGAGTTGCACAAGTGCGCGTACCACCACGAGGGCCGCGCCGCCCTGCGCCACATCGTGCAGGTCGCCGCGGGCCTCGATTCCATGGTGCTCGGCGAGCCGCAGATTTTCGGCCAGCTCAAGTCGGCGTTCGCGGTCGCCGCGGAAGCCGGCACCGTGGGCGCCGAATTCGGCCGGCTGTTCCCCCGTGTGTTCTCGATCGCCAAGCGTGTGCGCACCGACACCGCCATCGGCGAGAACCCGGTCTCGGTCGCGTATGCCGCGGTAGACCTCGCCGGGCATATCTTCTCGGACCTCGCCAAGTGCAATGCGCTGTTGGTGGGTGCGGGCGAAACGATCGAACTCGTGGCGCGCCACCTGGTGGAGGCCGGCGTGGACGACATCGTGATCGCCAATCGCACATTGGGTCGCGCCCGCGAACTGGCGCACAAGTTCGGCGCCACGGCGGTGTTGCTGGCGGAGATTCCCGAGCAGCTCGCCGACGTGGATATCGTCATCACTTCCACGGCCAGCCAGCTCCCCATACTGGGCAAGGGTGCGGTCGAGCAGGCGCTCAAGGCGCGCAAGCACCGCCCCTACCTCATGGTGGATCTCGCCGTGCCGCGAGATATCGAGACACAGGTGGGCGACCTGCGCGATGTTTACCTGTACAGCGTGGACGACCTGCGCGAGATCGTGGATGAAAACCTGCGCAGTCGCCGCGACGAGGCGCGCAAGGCCGACGTCATGATCGACGAGGGCGTGGAGAGCTTCCTCGCCGAGCGGCGCGGCCTCGGTGCGGTCGACGTGGTGCGCCAGTACCGCGGCATGGCGGAGGAGCTGCGCGAGCAGGAACTGGACCGCGCCCTCAAGGCGCTGGAGCGCGGCGGCGACCCCGCGCAGGTCGTGGCGCAGCTGGCGCGCTCCATTACCAACAAGCTGATTCATGCCCCGACCACCGGCCTCAAGCAGGCCAGCGCGGAGGGCCGCCAGGATGTCGTGCACCACGCGCGCCGCCTGCTCGGCCTGGAAGAGCAAGGCGCCGGGCAAGCCGCCTCCGCGCGGCCGGAGGAGCAAGACACGCGGGCGGCGGACGCGGCAACTGCACCCGCCACAACGGCTCCCGACACGAACGCTACCGACGAACCGCCCCACACCCTGCAATGAAAGCATCCCTGTTGACCAAGCTGGAGACCCTGACGGACCGGCACGAGGAGGTATCGGCGCTGCTCGGCGACAGCGAGGTGATCGCCGACCAGAATCGCTTCCGCGACCTGTCCCGGGAATACTCCGAACTCGAGGACGTGGTGAACTGCTACGGGCGCTACGCGCAGGTGAAGGCGGATCTCGACGACGCGCAGCTCATGCTGGAGGATGACGACCCCGATGTGCGCGACATGGCGCGGGAGGAGATCGAGTCCGGCGGCGCGGCGCTCGCGGCGCTGGAGATGGAGTTGCAGACACTGCTGCTGCCGCGCGACCCCAACGACTCGCACAACGTGTTCCTCGAAATCCGTGCGGGCACCGGCGGCGACGAGGCGGCCATTTTTTCCGGCGACCTGTACCGCATGTACCTGCGCTACGCCGAGCGGCAGAACTGGCGCGTGGAGGTGCTGTCGGAGCGACCCGGTGAGCACGGCGGTTACAAGGAGATCATCACCCGCGTCGAGGGGCGCGATGTCTATGCACACCTCAAGTTCGAGTCGGGGGCGCACCGCGTCCAGCGCGTGCCGGAAACCGAGTCCCAGGGCCGCATCCACACGTCCGCGTGTACCGTGGCGGTGATGCCGGAGGCGGAGGAGGTCGACGCCATCGAAATCAACAAGGCGGACCTGCGCATCGACACGTTTCGCGCCTCCGGCGCCGGCGGCCAGCACGTGAACAAGACCGACTCCGCCGTGCGCATCACCCACCTGCCCACCGGCGTCGTGGTGGAGTGCCAGGACGAGCGCTCGCAGCACAAGAACCGCGCGCGGGCGATGTCGCTGCTGCAGTCGAAGCTGCTGGCGAGCGCCCAGAGCAAGCAGGCGGACGAGCAGGCCGAGACGCGCCGCAACCTGGTGGGCACGGGCGACCGCTCCGACCGCATCCGCACCTACAATTTCCCGCAGGGCCGCATCACCGATCACCGCATCAACCTCACGCTGTACAAGCTGCCGGAGGTGATGGCGGGAGAGCTGGACGCGATCATCGACCCGCTCCGCCAGGAGCACCAGGCGGACCAGCTGGCCGAACTGGCCCAGGGCTGATGGCGACGGTCGGCGAGCTGCTCGCGAGCGGGGCCGACCTCGACTCCGACAGCCCGCGCCTCGACGTGGAGCTGCTGCTGGCCCACGCCCTGGGCCGGACGCGCACCTGGCTCTATACCTGGCCCGAAAACGAGGTGGCGCACGCCGAGCGGACTGCGTTCGAAGCGCTGCTGGAGCGCAGGCGCTCCGGCGAGCCGCTCGCCTACCTCACCGGCGAGCGCGAGTTCTGGTCACTCACCCTGCACGTGGACGACAGTACCCTGATTCCACGCCCGGAAACTGAAACCCTGGTGAGCTGGGCGCTGGAGTTGCCGCTGCCGGAAGGCGCGGCAGTGGCCGATCTCGGCACGGGCTCGGGTGCCATCGCGCTGGCGCTCGCCGCTGAACGCCCCGAATGGCGGCTCAGCGCGGTGGACCGCAGCAGCGCGGCGCTCGCCACGGCGCGGGCGAATGCCGCGCGGCTGGGTCTCGCCAATATCCAATTTCTCGAATCGGACTGGTTCGCGGCCCTGCAGGGGCAGCGGTTCGACGCCGTCGTTGCCAACCCGCCCTATGTCGCCGCCGGCGACCCCCATCTGCAGCGGGGCGACCTGCGGTTCGAGCCGCGCACCGCCCTCGTCGCGGGTGAAGAGGGGCTTGCCGACATCCGCCGGATCGCGGGCGCCGCTCCTGCCTGCCTTGCCCAGGGCGGCTGGCTGCTGGTGGAACACGGCGCGGAGCAGGGCGCGGCGGTGCGCGCGTTACTCGCCGCCGCCGGTTTCAGCGCGGTCGCCACACGCGAGGATCTCGCGGGCCTGCAGCGCGTTACGGGGGGCTGCCTCGATGCTGGATGACGAGCAACTCCTGCGCTACAGCCGGCAGATACTGCTGCACGACTTCGACGTGGCGGGGCAGGAGCGCCTGCTCGCGGCGCGCGTGCTCATCGTCGGCCTGGGGGGCCTCGGTTGTCCCGCCGCGCTGTACCTGGCCGCGGCTGGCGTCGGCACGTTACTGCTGGCGGACGACGACGTGGTGGAACTCAGCAACCTGCAACGCCAGATCGCGCATGGCGACGCCGACATCGGCGACAACAAGGCGCGCTCCGCCGCGGCGTCCGTCGCGGCGTTGAACCCCGCCACGCGGGTGGAGGTGATCGACGAGCGCCTCGCGGAACACAACCTGCCCGCGCTGCTGGCGCGCGCCGACCTGGTGCTGGATGCCACCGATAACTATGCCACGCGCTTCGCGCTCAACCGCGCCTGCATCGCCGCGCGATTGCCGCTGGTGTCCGCCGCGGCCGTGCGCAGCGAGGCGCAACTCGCGGTGTTCGACCCGGTGCGCGGCGGCCCCTGTTACCGCTGCCTGTACACGCCGGGTGACGAAGACACGGCGCTGAACTGCGCCGAAAGCGGTGTGCTTGCGCCGCTCGTCGGCGTGGTCGGTTCGATGCAGGCGCTGGAGACCCTGAAGCTGCTCTCCGGCTACGGCGAGCCGCTCACCGGCGCGCTGCTGGTCATGGATTTCGCGACGATGGATATCCGCCGCCTGGCGCTGCACGCCAAGGCCGACTGCCCCGACTGTTCCCACATCGAACGCTGAATGCGCGGCGCGCCAACCCACCGCCGGTGGAGTCACACCCTGTGGGGTCGAATTCATTCGACCACCATGCGACCTGCCCCTTGCGCGGTTGAATACACTCAACCCGGATGCGACCTGCCCCCTGTAGGGTCGAATTCATTCGACCTGGAGCAGGCGGTTCTCAATATGCACACCGCGCGGTATTGAGCACCGCCCCACGTCGAATAAATTCGACCCTACGCGGCCACCTCCGCAGGAACAGAGCCTTATCCCCTGTGGGGTCGAATTCATTCGACCACCATGCGACCTGCCCCTTGCGCGGTTGAATACACTCAACCCGGATGCGACCTGCCCCCTGTAGGGTCGAATTCATTCGACCTGGAGCAGGCGGTTCTCAATATGCACACCGCGCGGTATTGAGCACCGCCCCACGTCGAATAAATTCGACCCTACACGGCCACCTCCGCCTGAACAGGCAACACCTGCCGCAGCCGCCAGCGCAGGCGCACGAACAGAATGAGCGTGACCAGCGCAATGCCGCCGATCATGGCGCGCCAGAAACCCAGCGTGCCTTCCTCCGGCGAGTCGCCGAGTACGATACCCAGCCAGTAACCGACAGGGAGCGTCACCAGCCAGTAGCACCCGGCAAGCACGAGAAACGGGTAGAGGGTGTCCTTGTAGGCGCGCAGGCAGAACGTCACCGTGATGTGCACCGCGTCGATGATGACGAAGAAGCCCGCGAGTGTGATCAGTCCCGTCGCCATCGCGTGGATGGCGGCGTCATCGGTATACGCGGAGATGATCAGCGCCGGCGCACCCAGCAGCACGGCCATACACAGCGTTGCGATCAGCAGGTTGACCGAGCCGCCGCAGTACAGCGCCCGGTAGATACCGGGCCTGTCCCCCGCGCCGATGGCGTGCCCCACGCGCGTGCCCATCGCGGAGCCGATACTGATCAGGAAGATGTACACCACGTCCCACACATTGAACGCAATCTGGTGTGACGCCATCGCCGTGTTGCCGAGCGTGGCGATGAGCAGGGAGATGACGGAGAACACCGCGATTTCCAGGAAAAATGAGGTGCCCATGGGCAGGCCGAGGCGCCAGATCTCACCGATCACCGCCCGGCGCGGCAGGGACCAGCGCTCCGGCAGGTAGGGGCGCAGGGCCTTCGCGCGCACCATGTAAAAGGCGATCAACACCGGACTCAGCCACATGGAGATCGCGGTCGCCCAGCCGCAGCCCGCCGCGCCGAGCTCCGGCGCGCCCCAGCGGCCGTAGATGAAGGCGTAGTTCAGCGGTATGTTGGCGAGAAAGCCGATCACGCTCGCCACCGCGAAGGGCCGCATGATGCCGATGCCCTGCGTGTGGCAGCGCAGCGCCTGGAAGACCGCCATGGCCGGTAGCCCGAAAGCCACGGCCTGCAGGTAGTCCAGGCTCTTGTCATAGGTCACCGGGTCCAGGTCGAGAGCACCCAACAAAGGCCCCGCGTGGTAGCACAGCGGACCCGCCGCGAGCCCCACGGCCAGCGCCAGCCACAGCGCCTGGGGCAGCGATTCGCGTATCCTGGCGATGCGCCCCGCGCCGAAGTCCTGCGCGATGATGGTGGTGGCCCCGAGCGAGATGCCGATGAAAAACAGCGCCAGCGGCAGCCAGATGTTGTAGCCGATGGCGATGGCGGCGAGGTCCACGGCGTCGTAGCGGCCGGCCATGATGGTGTCCACGACGCCCGTGCCCGACTGCGCCGTCTGGGCGATCATCATGGGCCAGGCGATAGCGAGCAGGGCGCGGATCTCGCCGCGGAAGTTGGCGGTAGCGGTTGAGCTCATGAAGCGGCTTTGGAAAAATGGCCCTGTCAGCGGGTCGGGTTAAGAAACCAATTCGGGTCCGTGACTGTCACAGACCCATTCGAACGGCATGAGAGCTGAACAATGAACGGTTTGGTGCAACTTTACTACACCGCGCACAACGCGATATTCCCGCGGCTGGCCTGCCTCGACGGCCTGCCGCTGCTGGCCCTGCGCCTGATCCTCTTTTTCCCTTTCCTCGTCGCGGGGGAGTTCAAGATCATGGGCATGGACGATCCCGACGGGACCATCACCTATTTCGCCAACCTGGGTATACCGGCGCCCGAGATCCTGGCGCCGCTGGCGGCCTACACGGAATTTATCGGCGCCTACCTGCTGCTGCTCGGCCTTGCCACCCGCTGGATATCCATCCCGCTCATCATCACGATGATCGTGGCGATCTTCGCGGTGCACTGGGACAACGGCTGGGCGGCCATCGCCAACTCCACCGACCAGGAGATCGGGGTGCGCCTCGACGCCGCCAAGAATATCCTGCGCGAGCACGGCAACTACAGCTGGCTGACGGAGAAGGGCAGCCTGGTCATCCTGAACAACGGCATCGAGTTCGCCGCGACTTACCTGGTCATGCTTTTCGTGCTGCTATTCAACGGCGGCGGGCGCTATACCAGCGTCGACTACTACCTGGGCCGGATGTTCGCGGACAAGTCCTGAGGACTCTTTGCCTGTTATCGGTCCGCTAACGTCCTTTGGGGCACGGAGCATGAGCGCGTACCGGCTCCCGGGGACCGCCAAAAAGCGCACATCCTTGTGCAGGCTCGACTGGCGACGTCCTGTCGCCAGACGCCCCCGGGAACCGGTACGCGCTCATACTCCTCGTCACATGCTGAACACTCGCTCCGAGGGCAGTGACATATTCTCTTAGCGCCCATTTCCCGCCGGGAAGTGGTAGACTAGCGCGTTTTTTGCACAACCACAGGATTTTCCCCCTTGAGCAAGAGCCTATCCAGCCGGTCATCCGGCAAGGCTGAACACTCGGCGTCCGACGCCGACAGCACCCAAACAGACGTGGAATCCCGGGAAGCGGCCAACCAGTCCGGCGCCGATGGCGAGGGCGGTTCCGGCAAGAAGCGCCGTCGCCGTCGTGGCCGCAAGGACGCGTCCGAGAGCGACAGCTGGTCGCTGGACCAGTTCGTGGTCGATGAGAAAGAGGGCGAGACCCGCTTCCACGACCTCGGCCTGCGCGAGGAACTCATGCGCGGCATCCATGAACTGGGTTTCGAGTACTGCTCGCCCATCCAG
>JAUIEP010000094.1 GCA_030428835.1 Gammaproteobacteria bacterium
GCATCGCCGACCGCGAGGCGGGACGTGTGCCGGCAGGCCAGATCGCGGACATACACTTCTCCGACTTCATGGCCGACCCCGTGGCCCAGGTAGAGCGGCTCTATCGCCAGTGGGGCTGGGAACTGTCCGGGGAGGCCCGGGAGAGGATGACCCGTTTCATGGCCGCGAAGCCCAAGGGCAAACACGGCAAGCACGTGTATGCCTACGAGGAGGTGATAGACCTGGAACTCGAGCGCGAGCGTTTCAGTCGTTACATGGACTACTACAACATCGCGCCGGAATAGCCCGTCAACTGTTGCGGCAAGGAGAGAGTGAATTGAGCACTTCCGGAGATAAGCTCCATTCCGGCGAGGCCTGGCGCGAGTTTTGCGACCGGCTCAAGGCCGTTGGCGATACGCTGCTGACCGACGGCTACGCCACCGACCCGCGCGAGCGGGC
Source organism: Gammaproteobacteria bacterium (assembly GCA_030428835.1). Lineage (GTDB taxonomy): Bacteria > Pseudomonadota > Gammaproteobacteria > Pseudomonadales > Halieaceae > Marimicrobium. The sequence continues at coordinate 439 of JAUIEP010000094.1, forward strand.
GGAGGGTTACCGCGCGCTGACGCGCCTGCTCGCCCACGCTATGAAGAACGAGGTGCAGTGTTCGGACCCGCTGTTCCCGGAAATCATGCGCGACGAGGAACCGCACATGCAGTGGGGTGGCCCCAACCCGGACAACACCTATTACCGCGCTGCCATCAGCCCCGAGCACGAGTACCGCGTGTGGGGCAACCTGGCCGGTGTGCGCGAGCTGATCTTCTCGCTGAATGAAGGCGACATGCAGTTAATGGAGTTCGGCGTGTTCAGCGAGAAGACCCTCGCGGACCTCGAAACCGACGACAACGGCGATTTCGAGCTCTGGATCTCCGCGCAGGAGCGCCAGGGCAACTGGATGCAGTGCCCCGAGAACGCCCGGCTCTTCCTGGCGCGGATTTACGTCAGCGACTGGGATAACGACGCGTCGCCGCCGTTGCACATCGAGCGCGTGGGCGCCGAGGGCGTGCCGCCCACGCCGCTGGACCCCGCGGCCCTGGCCGGTGCGCTGGATCGCACCGCCACCTGGCTGGAAAAATCGGTCCCGTTCTGGAATCAGTACACGACCGGCCAGTGGGAAGCCGCCGAGAAGAACGTCGTGCGCGCGGCGGGCAGTACACCCGGGGGCGCGCAGAACATCAAGTATGGCTCCCTGCTGTGGGATCTCGCGCAGGACGATGCGATCGTGATTACCACGGAGGTTCCCGACGCCAGTTACTGGAACTTCTGTATCCACACCATGCACTGGCTGGAATCGGGCGACATGGCCAACCGCCAGGTGAGCCTCAACGCGCAGCAGGTGCACGTGGACGACGATGGCCGGGTGCGCCTGGTGCTGTCCGCGCAGGACCCGGGCGCGCCCAACTGGATCGATACGCAGGGACTGGGCCGCGGCCTGTTCGTGTTTCGCTGGATCTGGACCAAGACCAACCCGATGCCGGAAGGCCGGTTGGTGAAGATCGACGCGGTGCGGGGCCTGCTCCCCGCCAGCCACCCCGAGGTCGATCCGGTTACACGTCGGCGCCAGTTGGCCGCGCGCCGCGAAAGGTACCTGTCGCGCTACCTGTGACGTGGGTGGAGAGCCGGGTTTCGAGAGCGGAGCGATTTTGGCGATACCTGCCGGTTCCGCGGCAGCGCAGGCCGCATACAGGCGCAACAAGGACGACACATGAAATTTTCAGTAACGCTTACCTTTAACCCGCTCGAGCACCTCATACCGCTGGCGGTAGCCGCTGACGAGATGGGTTTTCATTCGGTCAATATCGGTGACGGCCTCTTCTACTACGACGAGACGAGTGTCGATTACCCCTACAGCGAAAGCGGTGCACGCTACTGGAGTGCCAAAACGCCGTTCGCCGATCCGCTCGCCCTGATTTCCGCGATGGGGCAGGTGACAAGTGATGTGCGTTTCCTCGTTAACGTGCTGAAGCTACCGGTGAGGCAGCCGCTCCTGCTCGCCAAGCAATGCGGTACCGTTGCCTACCTCACCCGCGACCGCTTATCGCTGGGTGTCGGCCTCAGCCCGTGGCCGGAGGATTTCAGCGTCAACTCGGAAGACTGGCACACTCGCGGCGCCCGCTGTAGCGAGATGATCGAGATCCTGCGCAAGGTACTCACCGGCGAGATTGTCGAGCACAGGGGCAGGTATTACGAATTCCCGTCACTGTCCATTAATCCCGTCCCGGCCCAAACCATGCCGATAATAATTGGTGGTACGGCGACCGCCGTACTGAAACGCGCGGCACGCCTGGCGGACGGCTTTGTCTCCCCGAATGTGACGACGGACGCTGTCGGGACCATGATCGCGGAGATTAACGGCTACCGCAGGGAATACGGGCGTGAGAACGAACCCTTCGAGTTTATCTCCACGGCGATCGACGCCTACGACCTGGACGGCCACAAGCGGTTGCAGGACCTGGGAGTCACGGAAGCGTGCGTCATGCCCTGGATGTTCTACGGCGGCAAGTTCAAATCCGACATGGACGTGAAAGTCGATTCAATGAAGCGGTTCATGGACGAGGTGGCGACGAAACTGTCGTAGATCCTGCTCCGGGTAACAGCCATCGAATACGTTCCTGTCGTGGCGCACGCCGCGAGCGCGAGCGGGGCGGCGCATCGCGCGTGCAATCCAGCCCCCCGCACGTTCGCCGCGCGATCAGTCGCGCGGCAGGAGGGACTGCCTGATCGCGTCGCCCAGCAGCATCAGGGCGTCGCGTCGCGGCATGGCCGCCATCGCGGTGAACATCTCCTCGTTCTGCGCGCCGGCGATGAACGTCGGGCCGTCGCCCAGACTGTCCAGCGTTGCCTGCACGACGGCGGCCGGCGACATGACGCCCTCGAGCTTCGAGCGGTCGATGCCCTGCAGGTCGTGCGCTTCCGTATCCGTGCTGCCGGGGCAAACGGCCAGGACATCGATACCCAGGGGCGACAGTTCGCCCCACAACCCTTCCGCCAGGCTGTTCACGAATGCCTTGCTGGCGGCATACGATGCGGAGTTGGGAAAGCCGAGCAGCGCCTCCACAGAACTGGTGAGGATGATGCCGCCGGAACCGCGCGCCCTGAGGCGCGGAATAAAGGCGTGCGTGAGCAGCATCGGCGCGTGGCAGTTCACCATGAGCATGTCCGACATCTGCCCGGGGTCATTCTCGTGGTGGGGGCCTTTCAGGCCGAAGCCCGCGTTGCTGACCAGCAGGCCGATGTCGAGGGCGGCGGTATCTGCGATCACCCGTTGCACACCGTCGGGATGGGCCAGGTCCGCGACAATCACGGTGCTGCTGACACCGTGCTCCGCGTCCAGTCGCGAGGCGAGGGCGGCCAGGCGCTCTGCGCGGCGCGCGACCAGCACGAGGTCGAAGCCGGCCGCGGCAAGTTGCACGGCAAACTGCTCGCCGATGCCCGACGAGGCGCCCGTCACCAGCGCCATGGGTTTGTACTTCTCCAGCAGGTTCCTGTCGTTCATAGTCCTCACACTGTCCCGGAGGTCGGGAATTTGGAGTCGCCGGGTACCGTCAATCCAGGTCCGGCGCCCAGGCCGAGCCGTTGATGTGCGAACCGCCGTCGACGAACAGCGTATTGCCTGTCAGGTAGCGGCAGTCCTCGCTCGCCAGGAACAGCGCGACCGGCGCTATGTCCTCGTAGCAGTCGCCGATCCTGCCCATGGGGTTCATGGCGTCGGCGGCGGGAACCAGTTCGGGATGCGCGGACATCGCCTGGTGAAAGGCGCTGGACTTCGCGGCCGGGCAGATGACGTTACACGTGATGCCGTCGCCCGCCCACTCGCGGGCCGCGGTGCGTGTGGCGGCGCGCAGGGCCTCCTTGCCCGCGTTGTATTCGGCGGTGCCGATGTGGGCGTTGACGCCATTGAGAGAGCAGATGTTGACGACCCGGCCCCAGCCCTTCGCTTTCAGGATCGGATGAACTGCCAGCATCGTCCAGAACGGGCCGAGGAAACCGACGTTGATGCCGTGCGTCATCAGCTCTACCGTCTTCTTCTCGATGCGGCCGATCTCGCCGCCGCCCCAGGCGTTGTTCACGAGGATATCCACCGTGCCGAAACGCTCGACGGTGGCCGCCACCATGGCCTCGACGCTGTCCTTGTCGCCCGCATCCGTGCGGACGAAGAAGGCGTCGTCGCCCAGTTCACCCGCCGCCTGCCGGCCGGCCGCTTCACTCAGTTCAGCGACAACGACCCTGGCACCTTCTTCCACGTAGCGCTGCGCGATACCGCGCCCGATACCCAGACCTGCGCCTGTTACGATGGCGACTTTTCCGTCTAACCGTCCCATTGCTTTGCTCCGCGACCCTGTTTGTCTGTTGGCGTGCATAGTAGTACCACCCGGCGGTGTTTGTCAGGCGCGTGACCTGCAGAGCCCTGACCGGCGCGTCGAACAGCGCCGGCGAATCCAGTTCGAGCTGGCGCAGTGACGAGCCGCCCCCCTATCTTATTAAAACCGGTCGGAAAAATTAGGCCGCAACATGCACAATATTCATACTGCTGTTTGGAATGTTCATTTCTATTCCGGCCGGTGCTGCAGTACCTTGTCTGTCGATACCCGCCGCGGCCCCGTCGAGGGTCCGGGTGTGGAGCGATCCGGGTACAGCGCAGGGTGTACACAGGGTGAGAACGGGATGAGCAGGAAAGCACACATTGTCGGTGTCGGCGAAAGCCAGTACACCAAGTGGGGCAGGATCGTCGACGAGACGGAGCACGCCCTGGCGCTCAAGGCGATACTGACCGCCGTGGCGGATGCGGGGCTGTCGATCGACGACGTGGACGGCCTAGCGTCCTTTGCCGAGGACCGCAACGAGGCGGTTTTCATCGCCGCGGAGCTGGGCCTGCCGGAGCTGCGTTTCGGCAACATGGTCTGGATGCCGGGCGGTGGCGGCGGCTGCGCCGCGGTGGCCAACGCGTGCATGGCGGTGGAGGCCGGACAGGCCGAGGTTGTGGTGGTATACCGCGCGCTGTGCCAGGGCCAGTACATGCGCTTCGGCTCAGCGGCCGCGGAGATGATGGTGGGCGATACCTCCGCCGATGCGCCCGAGGTCACATTCCAGCAGGCCAACACGATCATGCTGGCGGCCATGGGCAGCGTCATGCCCTTCGGCATGCTGACCGCGGCCGCGGCCTTCGCCCTGCCGTTTCGCCGCCACATGCACCTGTACGGCAGCACCAGTGAGCAACTGGGCAAGATCGCCGTGACCTTCAGGCAACACGCCAACAACAACGACCGCGCGGTGATGAAGGACAAAACGCTCACGCTGGAACAGCACCAGGAAAGCCGCATGATCGCCGACCCGTTCCGCCTGTTCGACTGCTGCATGGAGAACGACGGCGCCTGCGCGGTGGTGATCACGACGCGCGAGCGCGCGCAGGATCTCGCGAAGGCGAGGGGTCGCCGGCCCGTGCAGGTGGTTGCGACCGAGCAGGGTGCGCCGAAGGGCTATTCCTTCGGTTCGTTCACCAACGCGAACATCGACGACGACATCTACGCGACGGGCGGCACGCAGCAGATGGCGAACCGCCTGTGGCGCAAGGCCGACCTGCAGCCGGAAGACGTGGACGTCGCGCAGATCTACGACCACTTCACCGGCTCGGTGCTCATGCAGCTCGAGGACTTCGGCTTCTGCAAGCGCGGGGAGGGCGGCGACTTCATCGACAGCGGCGCGCTCAGTGTCGACGGCGGCGCGCTGCCGACCAACACCTCCGGCGGCAGCCTGTCGGAGGCGTACATGCACGGCCTGAACCATGTGCTGGAAGGTGCCCGCTCACTCTGGGGCGAGTCCTGCAACAACGTGGCGGACGCCGAGGTCTGCCTCGTCACCAGCGCGGCGGGGGTGCCGTCGAGCGCCATCCTGCTGCAAGCGAGTTAAGGAGCACGTTATGTCCCGGGCAAAGAACCCGACGCCGGAGACCGAACGCTGGTTTCCCAATTCGATGCCGGCGCCGATGGTCGACCACCACACGCTGCCCTTCTGGGAGGCGTGCAGCGAACATCGCCTGACCGTGCAGCGCTGCACCGCGTGCAACCATGCGCAGCATCCTCCCGCGCCGATCTGCAGTGCCTGCCGCGGCAACGACTTCGAGCAGGCCGAGGTGTCCGGCAAGGGCACGCTCTACACCTATACCGCGGTGCACCAGCCCATCACCTACGAGGAGAAGCTGCCGTTCATCATCGCGGTGGTCGAACTCGACGTGAGCGGCACGGGTTGCGCCAACAGCGTGCGCATGATGACGAATATCGTGGACGCGGACGACGGTGACCTGCGGATCGGGCAGGCCGTGGTTATCGCCTGGGAGAAGGTGAGCGACAGCGTGTCGATTCCACGGTTCAAGCTGGACGGCCTGTCGCTGCAACAATGAAGGCATGAGGTAGTTATGAAGCTGGCATTTACGCAGGAGCAGGAACAGCTCCGTCGCGATATTCGCGCCTATATGCAGGAGTTGATGACCGACGAGCTGCGGGCGGAACTCCACCAGGACTTCAAGGGGGAGGGCGGCGGCCCGCTCTGGAAGGAGTGCATGCGCAAGCTCGGCAGGGACGGCTGGATCGGGCTCGGCTGGCCGAAGGAGTACGGCGGCATGGAGAAGGGCCCCATGGAGCAGTACATCTTCTTCGCCGAGGTGGCCAAGGCGGGCTTCCCCTTCCCGTTCCTGACCTCCGAGTCCGTCGGGCCGGCGCTCGCCAGCTTCGGCGACGAGGACCTGAAAAACGAGGTGATTCCCAAGATCCTGTCCGGCGCAACCAATATCTGTATCGGCTATTCGGAGCCGGGCGCGGGCACCGACCTCGCGTCGCTCAAGACCCGCGCCGTGAAGGGCGACGACGGCTACTACACCATCAACGGCCAGAAGATGTGGACCTCCCTCGCGGAATTCGCGGACTACATCTGGCTGGCGGCGCGCACGGGCGACGAGGAGAAGCTGGGCAAGCACGGCTCGATCTCCATGTTCCTGATTCCCATGGACACGCCCGGCATCAGCATCACGCCGGTGTATACGCTCGGCAGTGTGCGCACCAACGCGACCTACCTGCAGGACGTGCGCGTGCACGAGAGTCGCCTGGTGGGCGCCGAGAACGCGGGCTGGAAAGTGATCATGAGCCAGCTCAACCGCGAGCGCCTGGCGCTGGTCTCCCACGGTCCGTCCACGGCGTTCCTGCGCAAGGTGTGCGAGTACGCGGCGGACACGACGCTGCCGAACGGCGAGCGCCTGCTCGACCAGGACTGGGTGAAGATGAATCTCGCGAAGGCGCGGCAGGGTTTCGAGGCGATCCGCATGATCTGCTACAAGCAGGCCTACGAGATCGCGAAGACCGGCAATCTCGACATGGCCGAGGCGTCATCGGCCAAGATCTTCGGTTCGGAGTTCCTCGTGGAGGCCACGCGCGGGCTGATGGAGGTCCTGGGTTACGCCTCCACCATGCACATGGGTTCGCAGCACAACGTGCTCGGCGGCGAGATGGAGCGCATGTACCGCACGCTGTCCATTCTCACTTTCGGCGGCGGCACCAACGAGATCCAGCGGGACATCATCTCGATCTTCGGGTTGTCCATGCCCCGCCCGATGCGCGCCTGACAGGCCCCTGCAACAGATTTGAGGAACACGTAGTGGATTTCACGATTACCGATGAAGAGCGGGACATCACGACACTGGCCAGCCAGATCCTCACGGACAACGTCAGTCCGCAGGACCTGCACCAGTACGACTCGCGCGACATCACGCGCTTCGACGCGGCGCTGTGGGGCCAACTCGCCGAGAGCGGGCTGTTGGGTATCGCGATAAGCGAGGACCACGGCGGCATGGGATTTGGTTTCGGCCATCTCTGCCTGCTCATCGAGGAGTGCGGTCGCGTGCTCGCGCCCGTGCCGGTCGTGCCGACCTGCCTGTCGGCGCTGGCGATACAGCAGTTCGGGGGCGCGGCGGACAGCGCAGTCCTGGCAGACGTGGTGAGCGGCAAGGCGGTGCTCAGCGCCGCCATACACGAAGACTGCAACGACGACATCTACGCGCCGACCTGCGAGGTCGCCGCCGGCAGGCTGACCGGCGCCAAGCACGGCGTGCCATACTTCGAGCAGGCGCAGTCGCTGCTCGTCGTGGCCGTCGAGGGCGGCGAGACCGGCCTGTACCTGGCCGACCCGGCGCACGAGAGCGCGCAGGGCACGGCGCTGTGGACCACCACCATGGAGCCGCAGAGTTACGTGACTTTCGCCGGCACCCCGGCGAGGAAGCTCGGCGACGCCGCGGCGGTGACCTGGTTCCTGGAGCGCTACATCACGGCGCTGTGCGCCTACCAGGTGGGCGCCTGCGAGAAGATGCTCAGGCTCACCGCCGAGTACACAACGGAGCGGCAACAGTTCGGCGTGCCCATCGCGTCCTTCCAGGCCGTCGGCCACCGCGCCGCGAACTGTTATATCGATGCCACCTGCCTGCGGCTGGTAGTGCAGCAGGCTGTGTCCAAACTGGACGCGGGGGAGGATGCCGCGACGGCGGTGAATGTCGCGAAATCCTGGTGCGGCGACGCCAGCCACCGGATCAGCACGTCGACCCAGCACCTGCACGGCGGCATGGGCGTGGATCGCGATTACTCGCTATGGCGCTACGCCCTCTGGGCGAAACAGAACGAGCTGCAACTGGGCAGCACCACCTACCACCTGCGGCAGCTCGGCGACGCCATTGCCGCCGGCGATTTCGACATAGACCTCTAGGATTGCGCCCGCACGGACGACGCGAACCCGGGTTATGCCGCGAAGGCCTTCGCACACGCCGGCCGCGCCAGTAGGCGCTCCGCGTAGGCGCTCAGGTTGGGAAAGGCCTCGTCGGTAATCACCCCCAGGCGCCCGGACATGATGCAGGCGTGGCCCAGCATCGTGTCGGCGGCGGAGAAGTCCCCGATCAGGTAGTCGCGCCCCTGCATGGCCTCTTCCACGGGCGCCCAGGCCTTGGCCAGCAGGCGCTGCGCCTGGCCGCGCACGTTCTCGTCCTGGCGTTCGGGCGGCAGCAGCAGCGTGTGCACCACGATGGTATTGACGGGCGGCATCACCATGCCCTCGCAGTAGTGGAACCACTGCAGGTACTCCGGGAACCGGGGGTCGTCCGGCGCCGGCTTCAGCCCGCCGTTCTTGTGGCGTTCCAGGATGTAGTCGGCAATGGCGCCGGACTCGAAAATGCTGACGTCGCCGTCCTCCAGCACCGGCACGCGGCCCAGCGGATGCCGCGCCCGGTGCTCGTCGGACTTCAGGTCCCTGGGGTGAAAGTCCATCCGGTTGAGTTCGTAGTCCAGGCCCAGTTCCTCCAGCAGCCACAGTGTGCGACTGGCGCGGGAATTCGGTGCGAAGTGAAGTTTTAACATGCGTGGGCTCCTGTGGCGGCGGGCGCCTGCCGCCGCCTCGTAGGGTTGTTTGCGATCCGGGTGACGCCGTATCGTCGCGCGGGCGATGGTCTATTATACGGGTGGGGACCGCGAGGCCCAGACTCTGCCCGCGCCTGTCGGCGGCCCGGGACGAATGAGCGCTAGAGGGGGTGGATAACGTGACGAATTCTCAAACCATCAGCCACGCCTGCAGCATGGACCGTCGCACCCGCTCCTCGTATGCCGGTGAGAGCACCGGGCTGGCCGCGTTCCTCGCGGGCGAGTGGCACCACAAGCTGGAGCGCCACGGCGCTCGCGCTGCGGCGGACGCCGGGCGTCTCGGCCTTGCGCCCCTCACGATAGAGGTGGAAGGGGAGCGCTGGACCCTGTCCGTCGACGGGCAGGCGCTGGGTCCGCACGCCGCCGCCCCCGTGGACGCGCGGGTGCGCCTCGACCAGGAGGCCTTTGACGACCTGGTCAGCAACCGCAAGACCGCCATGGGCCTGCTGATGCACCGGCGTGTGCAGGGCGAGGGCCCTGCGCTCGCGCTGTTCAACCAGTGGGACCCGGTGCTGCGCTCCGTGCTCGACGGCTGGCACGTCTACGAGCCGGGGAGCATCGCGCTGCGGGCGCGGGACGGCACCGCGCTCGACCTGCAACAGGCTTTCACGCTGGATGACGAGCGCGACGCACTCGCGCATTTCTTCGCGGAGGCGGGCTTCCTTCTCCTCAAGAATGTGTTTACACAGGCGGAACTGGCGCAGTTCGACGAGGAGTTCGCGGCGGCGGTGGCGGCGGCGGAGCAGGGCGACGGCGAGTCCTGGTGGGCGCGGACCGGTAGCGGCGAGGACTACGCGTGCCGGGTGCTCAACTTCGCGCGCAGGTCACCGACCCTGCAGCGGCTCATGCAGGACGAGCGGCTGCTGTCCATCGGCCGTATCCTGGGCGACGGCCACGTGCCGGGCGACTCCTTCGGCGAGCACTTTGGCGACCTGAGCGCCGAGGCGCTGGTGAAGAAAGTCGACTCGGTGCAGGGCCTGGCCTGCCTGCCGTGGCACAAGGACTGCGAGCGCGGCGGCCACACCCTGTACTGCTGCGGCATCACCATCGGTATCTGCCTGACCCCGGCGGACGCGGCCCACGGCGGCCTCGACGTCTACGCCGGCTCCCACCGCGCCAACGTGGCCAGCATGCAGGCGCGCGCGGGGCTGGACCTGCCGCAGGTTTCACTGCAGGCCGGGCGCGGCGACATCACGGTGCACCTGTCCTGCCTGCAGCACCGCTCGACGCACCCGACCACCGCGGAGCGGCGCGTGATCTATACCGGGTTTACCCTGCCCGACAAGGCGCCGCACGGGGCGCGCGACCGGCGCCGGCTCGAACAGGAGCGCGGCGTGATCGGGGAGTTGGCGGGCGCGGCCGAGCGGCAGGGCTGACCGGCCGATGCAATCCCGGGCGACGCCGTGTTATAACCTGTCAGGAGCGCCGCGACGCTCTTTTCGCAGCGGCGGCCGATTGAGTCTGCGACGCTTTAGTTGATAGAGTGTTCGCCTGTCCGTAGCGATTCAGTGTGATGTACCAGCGGCCCCGTCGCGCGCGTTCCGTTCTCACGGCGTTGTGCCTGTCAGCTTCCATTTTCCTCGTTGCCCCCGCGTGGGCGGCGTCGGTCAAGGTCATCGTGGAGGGCATCGATGGCGAGCGCAGGGACAACGTGCTCAGGTTCCTGTCGATCAACCGCCTGCCCAGGGCGGAGCTCACTCGCGGCAAGGTCGAGCAGGCCCACCGGCTGGCGCGCTCCGAGATCGAGTCGGCCCTGCAACCGTTCGGCTATTACCAACCGGTCACCGAGTCGTACCTGGCGTTCGAGGGTGACACCTGGCGCGCGCGCTACCGGGTCAACGCCGGCCCGCCCACCAGCATTACGTCGCTGAACCTGCGCGCGGACGGCGAGGGCGCTGCGGACGCCGGCATCCAGGCGGCCATCGCGAACTCGAAGCTGGCCGTGGGCAGGACACTGGTGCACGCCGAGTACACCGCTACCCGCTCCGCCATGTTGCAGGCGGCGTATGACGCGGGCTACCTCGATGCCGAGTTCTCCGCGGCGGCGATCCGCGTGACGCCGCGGGAGCACCGGGCCGATATCGAGCTGTTGCTCGCGACCGGGCCGCGCTTCTACTTCGGTCCTACCACCATTCACCAGGATGTACTCGACGACGAATTCGTGCGCCGTTACCTCACCTACCGGCAGGGTGACCCGTTCAATACCGACCGGCTGTCCAACCTGCAGCTCGCTCTCAGTGACACCGACTACTTCAACCAGGTCGAGATACAGGCGGATCGCGAGTCGGCGATGGCGGCCGCCGGGGCGGCCGACGCGTCGGAAGGTGCAACCCCCGGAGCGTCACCACAGGTGCCCGTCACCATCACGGCGCGGCCGCGCAAGACGCAGAAGTACACGATCAGCGGCGGCTACGGCACCGACACCGGGTGGCGCGGGGGGCTGGGCGTGGAACTGCGCCGCCTCAACGGGCGCGGGCACAAGTTTCGCAGCGACCTGCGCGTCTCGGAAGTAAAACAGGCGCTGTCCGCCCGCTACGTGATTCCCATCGATGACGTGGCGCAGGACACATTGACCTTCGGCGCCGCCGTGCAGGCCGAGGAGTACGGCGATTTCGATACGAAAAACGTCGGGTTCGGCATCGCGCGCAAGGACAGTTGGGGCGTGTTCCGGCGCGAGTTCTACCTCAACGCGGAACGCGAGGATTTCAGCCTGACAGATGGCGAGAAGCGCAAGTCCGACATCCTGTATCCCGGCTTCGGCCTGACCTACACCTGGGCCGACGATCCGTTGCGCGTACGCCGCGGCGCGGCACTGTCGTTCGACGTTCACGGCGGCACCGAGACGCTCCTGTCGGAAACCGACTTCCTGCAGCTCAAGCTGACCGGCGCGAGTGTGCTCTCGCTGGGTGACAGGGTGCGACTGCTCGCCCGCGGCGAATGGGGCGCGACGTGGGTCGACAACTTCGCCGACCTGCCGCCGTCACAGCGCTTCTTCGCGGGCGGTGACCGCAGCGTGCGCGGCTACGGTTACCAGGAGATCAGCCCGGTCAACGACAGGCGCCAGGACATCGGCGGCGAATACCTGGCGGTGGCGAGTATCGAGGCGGAGTACCTGGTCTACGACGACTACGGGATAGCAGTGTTTCTCGACGCGGGCGATGCGGCCGACGACATGGAGTTCGATTTCCAGCGCGGCGTCGGCGTCGGCTTCCGCTGGCTCTCGCCCATCGGCACCGTGCGGCTCGACATCGCCCACCCGCTGGATGACTCCGACGAGGACTTCCGCCTGCACTTCAGCCTGGGGCCCGACATATGAGGGCGCGGGCACAGCGGCAACGGGGCCGCGTATTGCTGCGAGCACTGGCATGGTCGGCCGCGGTCCTCCTGCTGCTCCTGGTACTGCTGGTCGCCGCCGTGGCGCTGCTCGGCCGCACGCAGGGCGGCACGCAGTTCGTGTGGCGCGTGGTCCAGCCCTACCTGCCGGCGGGTGTCACCGTCGCGCGGGTGGACGGCGAGTTGCTGCGGGAGCTCGAGGTGGCCGGCCTGCGTATCGAGCAGGACGGCCTGCGCCTGACGCTCGAGCACGCCGCCATCGCGTGGCGTCCCGGTGCGTTGCTGGACGGCGTGCTCGACGTGCGCCGCATCGCGCTGCGCGGCCTGGACTACACGGCGCTGCCGGCCGCGCAGCCCCCGGAAGAGGAGCCCTCCGAACCCCTCGAACTGCCGGCGTCTGTCCGCCTGCCGGTCGCGGTGGTGCTGGGCGAGTTCCTGCTGCAGGGGGCCGGCTTGCGCGCACGCGAGGATGCCGAGCCGTTCGTGGTGGATTCGCTGCGCTTCGGCGCCACACTGCGGGACAACGCGTGGCAGCTCACCGGGCTCAGCGGCGGCGGCCCGCTGTTTGCGCTCGAGGGCGCTGCCACGCTCGAACCGGAGGGGCGTTTCAGCAATGAAGTGCGCATCGACTGGACGTTGCGCCCGCCCGACCTGGCGGCACTGGCCGGGACCACGACGCTCGGCGGCGACCTCGACCGGGTAGAGCTGGTCGTGCAGGTGGCGGCACCGTATAACCTGGGCGCGTCGGCGGTTGTCAACGACCCGCTGGGCCGGCTCAGGCTTGCGGCGGACGTCACGCTCGACGCGTTGCAGCTGCAGTCCGTGCGCGACGACCTGCCCGCGCTGGCGCTGTCGGTGCAGGCGAGCGCGCGCGGCGCGCCGACAGACCTCGGCCTGTCGTTGCGCGTCAAGGGTACCGAACCCGGCACAGGGACAGGCCAGCTCGACCTCACCGGGCGCTTCTCGGGTGACGCGGTCAGCATCGAGAGCCTGCTGCTGACCAGTCCCGACACGCCGGGTCGCCTGCAGGGCGCCGGTACCGTCGCCCTCGGCGCCGACGCCACGGTGGACCTGCGCGTCGACTGGCGGGGCTTGCAGTGGCCGCTCGCGGGCGAGGCGGATTACGCCAGCCCCGAGGGTGCCGGCACGATCACGGGTACGCCCGATGACTACCGCCTCAACAGCTCCTTCGCCTGGGATGTGCGGCTCGACCGGCCCCAGCGCGGGCGCCTCGCGGTGGTGGGTCGCGGGAATACCGAGGCCTTCGAGCTGGAGGAACTGGCACTGACCGGCGCGGCCGGCGAGGTCACCGGCGACGGCCGCGTCGCCTGGGCGCCTGCGCTGGCTATCAGCGCGCGCCTGCGGGGTGGCGACTTCAACCCCGGCGCGTTTGCAGCGCGGTGGCCGGGCGCCATCGATTTCTCACTGTCGGGCCGGGTGCAACAGCAGCCCGACGGCCTGCACGCAATGCTCGACGAATTACAAGCCCGGGGCAGCCTGCGCGAGCAGCCGCTGCGGATCGAGGCGCGCGCCGCGCATGACCCGGCGGGTACAGTGATCGAGCAGTTCCTGCTGGCGTCGGGCGCGACCCGGCTGCGGGCGCACGGTGCGATCAACGAGACGCTGGATGTCACCTTCGCCCTCGACAGCGACGACCTCGGCACGACGCTGCCGGACGCGGCGGGCAGCATTCATGCCAGCGGTCGCGCTACCGGCCCCGTGCGGCGGCCGCGCGTGGCCGTCAGGCTCGATGCCGCCGACCTGGCCTATGGCGGCAACCTGCTGGCGGGCGCCACGCTCGACGCGGATATCGACGCGAGCGGGGCGGAGAGATCGCGCCTCGCGCTGCAACTGTCCGACGGGTGGGTAGGCGGCGTGCAGCTGGAAGCGCTGACACTGAACGGCGGCGGCACGCCGGACAACCACAACCTGGCGCTGGCCGTGGGCAGCAGTGCGGGTCGACTGGACCTCGCGGCCGCCGGTGCGCTGCCGGACACGCTGGATGACTGGCGTTTCACGTTGCAGTCGGCGCTGTTGCAGTACACGCCGTTCGAGGCGTGGCGCCTCGACTCGCCGGTAACGGGTTCGGTAAGCGCGGCGCGCCAGCAGTTGCAGCGCGCCTGCTTCGCCAGCGGCCCCGCGCTCGCCTGCCTGGAGGGCGGCAATACCGCCGCGGGCGCGAGCGGCGAATTCAGCCTGCGGGACCTGCCCTTTGAATACCTGCGGCCGTTGCTGCCCGGCACGGTGGAACTCGGCGGCAGCCTGTCGGGGGAAGGCAGTGTGGCACTGCCCGCCGACGGCGCGATGAGCGGTGCGCTGGCATTGCGTTCCGGCGCCGGGTTTGTGCGAGCGGTCGCGGGCGAGGGTGACGCCGTGACCTTGCTGGCAATGGCGCCCGGGCGCATCGATGCGCGCCTGTCAGGGGGCGCCGTGGATGCGACGATCGAGCTGCCGCTGGTGGACGGGGGAGGGCTGCGTGGCGAACTGGCCATCGCCGCCGGTGCCGTACCGCTCGCCGATCGCCCCCTGGGCGGCACACTGAACCTGGACATCGAGGACCTCGCGGTGGTGCGCGAGTTGGTCGCGGAAGTCGAAACGCTGCAGGGCCGTGTGACGGGTGCGATGTCGCTCGGCGGCAGTCTCGGCGCGCCGGAGTTGACCGGCACCGCAGCGCTCGCCGCGCAGCGGCTGCATCTCTTGACGCCGGGCCTGGAGATTCGCGACCTCGCACTGGCGCTCACGGGGCGCGGCGATACGCTGGACGTCACACTGTCCGCGCGCTCGGGCGAGGGCGACCTCGATGTCACGGGGACGGTAGGACTGGGCAGCGCCGGCTGGGGCGCCGACCTCAGGGTCGGCGGTTCGCAGTTCCAGGTGATCGGCACGCAGGAGGCGCGGCTGTGGGTGTCGCCCGACCTGCAGGTGGGCGTCAGTGCCGAGCGCGTTGATATCAACGGCACGCTGGCCGTGCCCCGTGGGGAGATCACGCCGCAGAGCCTGCCGGAGACGGGCGCCGTGACGGTGTCCGAGGACCAGGTGATCCTCCTGCCCGGGGGTGAGGAGCCGGTTGCGGCGACGGGGCCGGCGGTGCACGCGAACGTGCGCGTGGTGATCGGCGACCCGAACCTGCGGGTCACCGAATCCGTCGAGCGCGGCCGCAACTTCGACGACATCCTGCGGCGCCTGCCTGGCGACAAGGTCGTGCTCGACGGCTTTGGCCTGCGCTCGGTGCTCGCCGGCGATCTGCTCGTGACGCAGAGCCCGCACGGTCCAGCGACCGGTTCCGGCGAACTGCGCGTCGTGGTGGGCGAGTACAAGGCCTACGGCCAGGACCTCGCCATTCGCGACGGCAGGATCCTGTTTAGCGGCGGCCCGGTCACCGAACCGGCGATCAACATCAGCGCCTATCGCCAGCCGCAGGACGATATCCTGGTCGGTGTGCGCGTGCGCGGCACGCTGGAGAGGCCGCGCCTGAGCGTGTATTCGGAGCCCGCCAACATGACGCAGACGGAACAGCTCGCGTGGCTGGTGCTCGGCCGCCCGTTGTCGGGCGCGTCGTCGTCGGAGACGAGCTTCGTGACCCGCGCCGCGCTGGCGCTCGGCCTCAAGGGCGGCAACATGGTGACCGGCAACATCCGCGACAAGATCGGTGTCGACGAACTCGGGCTGGAGAGCCAGGAGACTTCCACCGGCGCGGAGCAGGCGGCCCTGGTGATCGGCAAGTACCTGACGCCGAAGCTGTATGTAAGCTACGGCATCGGCCTGTTCGATCCCGTATCGACAGTGCGCATGCGCTACACCCTGACGGAGCGCTGGCACCTGGAAACGCAGTCCACCGGCACGGAATCGGGTGGCGACATCATCTATACTATCGAGCGCGGCGAGCACAGGTGACGCACGGCGGCCGGGCACTGCTCCTGCCGCGCATCCCGCGCACGACCATCAATCCCGATAAGGACACACAGCATGGCTGAACGCATCTCCATCACTATCGACAATCACGTCGCCGATGTGCGCCTGGACCGCGCCGACAAGATGAACGCCCTGGACCACGCGATGTTCGAGGCCATCGTGGCGGCGCAGCATACGCTCGCGGCCGACAAGTCCGTTCGCGCCGTCGTGCTGTCCGGCGAGGGCCGGGCCTTCTGCGCGGGTCTCGATATCAGCGCCATGGGCGGTGGTGGCGATGCCCCTGGCGCTGCAAAGACGCTCACGGAGCGCACCCACGGCAATGCCAACCTGTTCCAGGCAGTGGCGATTGGCTGGCGGCAGTTACCGGTGCCGGTCATCGCGGCGGTGCACGGCGTGTGTTTCGGCGGTGGGCTGCAGATCGCGAGCGGCGCCGACGTGCGCATCGTGGCGCCGGACGCCCGCCTGTCCGTCATGGAGATGAAGTGGGGACTGGTGCCCGACATGGCCGGCTTCGCACTGTGGCGCGGCTACGTGCGCGACGACGTGCTCAGGGAACTCACCTACACCAACCGCGAGTTCAGCGGCGAGGAGGCCCGGGCGCTGGGGTTTGCCACCTACGTCGATGACCAGCCGCTGCAGCGGGCGCGGGAGATCGCCGCGCAGATCGCGCTCAAGCACCCGCAGGCCATTCGGGAGGCGAAGCAACTGTGCAATACCGTCGCCGACCTCGACGAGGACGCCATCCTGCTGGCCGAGAGTGTCGCGCAGGACAAGGTGATACGGACTCCCGACCAACTCGAGGCGGTGATGGCGCAAATGGAGAAGCGGCCGCCGGTGTTTGCGGAGTAAACCCCCTGTGGCGCCGCGCTGCGGTCGTTATTCGGTTAGCCGCCAATCGATGATTGCCTCGCGAGCTGCGGAACCGGCCCCCACCCGGTCGATCGCATTGCCCGGGCGGCGTTCGAAGGATGCAAGACTATGCGGTTGCTGAACAAGGTCGTACTGCTCACCGGCGCCGCCAGCGGCATGGGCGCAACCCATGCACGCAGGATCATCGCTGAGGGCGGTTGCCTGCTCATGTCCGATATTGCCGAGGAAGCGGGCGCGCGGCTCGCGTCGGAGCTTGGCGAGCGGGCGGTATTCGTCCGGCACGACATCGCCCGGGAAGCCGACTGGCAGCACGCGGTGGAGCGGGCCTGCGCGGAGTTCGGCGGCATCGACGTGCTCATCAACAATGCCGGCATCCTGAGCAAGGGCGACATCCAGAGCGAGAGCGTCGAGACGTTGCGCAGGGTGCTGGACGTGAACGTCGTCGGCACCTGGCTGGGCATACGCAGCGTCGCGCCCGTCATGGCGCAGCGGGGCGGCGGTTCCATTGTCAACGTGTCCTCGCAGGTGGGCTACCGCGGCTGGCACGACTACAGCGTCTACGGATGCTCCAAGTGGGCCA
>JAUIEP010000002.1 GCA_030428835.1 Gammaproteobacteria bacterium
CCACTGCGAAATTGCTTGTGACACTGGCCGTTGCGCTGCTCGTGGCGCTGCTTCCCCCGACACTGGTGGCGACGCACCTCGCACCGCCAGTCGCGCAGCCGTTGTCTATTGCCGCGCCCGCGCCCGCGCCGGGCTGGACAACACTCCGTACCGCCTTCTGGGACTGGCGGCCGGTCTCGGGTGTCGGTGGCTACCAGTCGGCGTTCTACGATACCGACGGCGAACCCGTGGGGCTCTTCCTGCAGTACTCGGACGGCACATTGCCGAACAGTGACGTGATCGGCACCGGCCGCCTTGTCGTGAAATGGCGCAGCGGCACACTGGTGGTCGGCACGGAACATCGCTCGCTCGAATGGCCGGTCGGCAGGGCCGATGTCGACGAGGTTCGCCTCAACGGCCTGGACGGTGACTTGCTTGCCTGGTCCTGGTACAGCGTCGATGGTATCTCCACCGCGAACGATTACCGGGCCAAGTTGCGAGAAGTCGTCGCGCGACTGTCGGGTGCCGACAGCCGCAGCTATCGCCTGGTGCTTGCCACTACCATGAACGGGGGGAAAGGCGCTGCCCGCGAACGCCTGTCCCGGTTCATGGGCGACCACGGCACCGCGCTGTACGACAACCTGCGTGAGGCTACCGGGGCGAGACAGTGAGCGCTCCGCTGGTCGCGCATATCATCTACGCCCTTTCCACGGGGGGCCTCGAAAACGGCCTGGTCAATATCATCAACCGCTGCCCGCCGGACCGCTACCGCCACGCGGTGATCTGTCTCACGCGCGCCGACGCATTCGCCGCGCGCATCACCGCCCCGGGTGTGGAGGTGATTGAACTTCACAAGCGCGAGGGCCACGACCTGGATGCCTACCGGCGCCTGCGCCGGCTGCTGCGGGCCATGCGCCCCGCAATCGTGCACAGCCGCAACATGGCGGCGCTCGAGGCGCAACTCTGCGGCGTGGGCTTGCGCGGCATCAGGCGTGTACACGGCGAGCACGGGCGCGAGGTCGGCGACCTCGACGGCAGCAATCCCCGCTACCTGCTGCTGCGCCGGTTCATGCGACTCTTTATTCACCGCTACATCACGGTGAGCAAGGACCTGGAGCGCTGGTTGGTGGAGACCGTCGGCGCCCGGCCGCAATGTGTGACCCAGGTTTACAACGGGGTCGATCACGCACGGTTCGCTCCTGCAAATGTGAAACCATTGGCACTATTGCCGCCGCCCTGGCAGGGGCAAGATGCTATTGTGGTGATCGGCACCGTCGGCCGCCTCACGCCGGTCAAGGACCAGCAGTTATTGCTGGAGGCGCTCGCGTTGCTGCGGCAGCGGCACCCGGAGCCGGGCGCGCGGGCGCGACTCGTCATCGTCGGCGACGGTCCGCTGCGCCAGGCGCTCGCGGACCGGGTGGATGAACTCGGCCTGGCCGGGGCGGTATGGCTGCCGGGTGATCGCGAGGATGTGCCGGAACTGCTCAGGGCCATGGATATCTTCGTGCTGCCGTCGCTGGGAGAGGGCATCTCCAACACGGTGCTCGAGGCGATGGCCAGCGGCCTGCCGGTGCTGGCCACGGCTGTCGGAGGCAATGTCGAACTGGTCACGCCGGGTGACAACGGCGACCTGTTCCCGGTGGATGATGCAGGTGCGCTCGTCCGGGCGCTGCTGCCGCTGCTGGAAGACTCCGGGCTGCGCGGGCGGCAGGGCGAGAGCGCAAGGCGCGGTGTCGTCCAGCGGCACGACTGGGATAATACCGTCGCGGGCTACCTCGCGGTGTACGACGATTTGTTGAGGGGTTGATCCGGCTGCGGCCGGCGGAAGTGGGCAAGGGGACATGTGCGGAATATCCGGTCTGTTTGATATAGACGGTCGTACCGAGTACGACCGGGACCTGCTGCGCGCGATGAACCAGACACAGTTCCACCGCGGCCCCGACGACTCCGGCTTCCACTTTGAGCCCGGGGTCGGTCTCGGCCATCGCCGTCTCTCCATTATCGATGTGTCCACGAGCCAGCAGCCGATGCACAGCGCCTGCGGGCGCGCCACCGTCGTATTCAACGGCGAGATTTACAATTTCGCCGCGATACGTCGGGAACTGCTCGACAAGGGCTATGAATTCCGCACCAAGGGCGACACCGAGGTCATTCTTAACGGCTGGCTCGAATGGGGCGAGGACTGCGTGCAGAAGTTTCGCGGCATGTTCGCGTTCGCGCTCTACGACCACGGCCGCCAGTGCCTGTTCCTGGCCCGTGACCGCCTGGGCATCAAACCGCTGTTTTATTCTCTGTTGGATGGCAATACTGTCGCATTCGGATCCGAACTCAAGGTCCTCAAAGCGCACCCCGCGCTGCCGCGACAGCTGGAGCCGCAGGCAGTGGAAGACTATTTCACGCTGGGCTACATCCCGGAGCCGAAAACCATCTATCGCGGCGTGTACAAGCTGCGCCCGGGCCATACCCTGCTCCTCGAGCGCGGCAAGCCGTTGCCGCAGCAACGCGAGTACTGGGACGTGTCCTTTGCGCCCGTACCCGTGGCGTCTGAAGCAGAGCTTTGCGAGGAGTTGTTCCGGCGCATGCGCGAAGCCGTGGAGATCCGTTTGGTGGCGGAGGTGCCGCTCGGCGCGTTCCTGTCCGGGGGCGTGGATTCCTCCGCGGTCGTTGCGGCGATGGCGCAGTTGCAGAGCGACCCGGTCAATACCTGCGCCATCGGCTTCGACGTGCCGCAGTTCAACGAAACGGACTTCGCCCGCCTGGTCGCGGAGCGCTACCATACCGCACACCACGAAAAGGTGGTGGCCAGCGACGATTTCGACCTGCTCGATACCCTGGCCGGCCTCTATGACGAACCCTACGCCGACAGCTCGGCCATCCCGACCTACCGCGTGTGCCAGCTTGCGCGGGAGCGTGTCACCGTGGCGCTGTCCGGCGACGGCGGTGACGAGAACTTCGCCGGTTACCGCCGCTACCGCTGGCATATGAACGAGGAGAAGCTGCGCGCGGCCCTGCCGCTGGGCGTGCGGCGCCCCGTGTTCGGCACCCTCGGCCGCCTGTATCCCAAGGCCGACTGGGCGCCCCGCGTGTTCCGCGCCAAGACCACCTTCGAGGCGCTGGCGCGCAGTTCCGTGGAGGCCTACCTGCACTCGGTGTCGATTACCTCCGAGGCGCAGCGCGGCGCCATGTTCTCGGACGCACTGAAGCGCGAGTTACAGGGGTACCGCGCGGTGGAGACGTTCAACCACTACGCGGCGAAGAGTCCCACCGATGATGCGCTGTCCCTCATCCAGTACATCGACATGAAGACGTACCTGGTGGGCGATATTCTCACCAAGGTGGACCGGGCGAGCATGGCGCACTCGCTGGAAGTGCGTGTGCCGCTGCTGGACCACGAGTTCGTCGACTGGGTATCCGGCCTCCCTGTGCAACAGAAACTGCGCGGGCAGGAGGGCAAGTACATACTGAAGAAAGCGCTGGAGCCCCATCTGCCGTACGACGTGCTGTACCGGCCCAAGATGGGCTTCGGCGTGCCCCTGGGCAAGTGGTTCCGCGGTCCGCTGAAGCAGCGCTTGCGGCAATCCCTGCTGGAGGGGCAGCTGGCGGAGAGCGGCCTGTTCAACCAGGCCTACCTGGAGACCCTCGTCAACGACCACCAGTCCGGGCTGCGCGAATACAGCGCGCCGCTGTGGTCCCTGATGATGTTCCAGTCGGCCATCGCCGGCGACGGCTTCGGGCTCGGGTGAGTGCGGTGCGTATCGGACTCGTCGGACCGCTGCCACCGCCAAACGGCGGCATGGCCATGCAGACCCTGCAGCTGGAGCGCCTGCTTAGTGCGGAAGGGGTCGGCGTCGAACTGTTGCAGACCAATGCGCCGTACCGGCCGGCCTGGGTGGCGCGCATCCGCGGGCTGCGCGCGGTCTTCCGCCTGCTGCCCTACCTGTGGCGCGTGTGGCGGCTGGCGGGCAGGGTGGACGTCATCCACCTCATGGCCAATTCCGGCTGGTCCTGGCAGCTCTTCGCCGCGCCCGTGCTGTGGCTCGCGTCCCTGCGCGGCACGCCCGTGCTGGTCAACTACCGGGGCGGCGAGGCGCGCGATTACCTGGCCGCCTCGGCGCGCTGGGTAAAGCCGTCACTGGCGCGCGCGGCGCGACTCGTGGTGCCATCCGGGTTCCTGCAGCAGGTGTTTCGCGAGTTCGGCCTGGGCAGCGAGGTCGTGCCCAACATCATCGACCTGGAGCACTTTCGCCCCGCGCGGGAGCCCGCGGTGCGGGACGGGTTCACCCTAGTGGTGACACGCAACCTCGAACCGATTTACGGCATCGAGACCGCGTTGCGCGCGATCGATATCGCGCGCCGCGAGGTCCCGGACATCCGCCTGAAAGTCGCGGGCAGCGGGCCGCAGCGCGAAGCGCTCCAGGCACTCATTGCCGCGCTGGACCTGGGCGCTCATGTGCAACTCCTCGGCCGCCTGGAACGCGACGCGGTGCTTGCGCTGTACCAGGGCGCCGACGCGATGCTGAATCCCACCCGGGTCGACAATATGCCCAACTCGGTGCTGGAGGCGCTCGCCTGCGGCCTGCCCGTGATTTCCACCAATGTCGGCGGGGTGCCCTTCATCGTGGAGCACGGCCGGACTGCACTGTTGGTAGAACCGGACGATCCGCAGGCGATGGCGGATGCCATTGTCACCCTGTATCGAGACCACGCGCTGGGCGCGCAGCTGCGTGAGAGCGGCATGCGCGAGGTCGCGCGCTACAGCTGGCGCGAGGTAGGCCCGCTGTGGCTCAATCTCTACCAACGCTGCGGGGAGGCGGCATGAGCCTCTATACCGCCCTTGTCGCCAATGCCCTGTTTCCCGTGCACGAGCGCCTGAAGGGGCACAGTACAGTCTCCGCTTTCCACGCGCTGGAGAAGTCACAGTGGCTGCCGCCCGCGGAGGTCGCCGCACTGCAGGTGCGCAACCTGCGCGAATTCCTGTCCCGCATCGGCCGCGACGTGCCGTACTTCCGCCAGTTGTTCGCGGAACTGGCGTTTGACCCGGCCGCGGTGACGTCCACGGCAGACCTGGCGCGCCTGCCGCTGATGGACAAGGCCGCCATACGCGCGGGTACGGACGCCCTGCGCGCGGACAACGCGGGCGCGCTCGAGAAATTCAGCACGGGCGGTTCGACCGGTGAACCCCTGATCTTCTACCGTGGCAAGGAGCGTGTGAGCCACGATGTCGCGGCCAAGTGGCGCGCCACACGCTGGTGGAACGTCGACATCGGCGACCGGGAGATCGTGCTCTGGGGCTCGCCCATCGAACTCGGTTCGCAGGATCGCGTGCGCCTGTTGCGTGACAAGCTGATCCGCAGCGAATTGCTTTCCGCCTTCGAGATGTCCAACGCCAACCTGTTGCACTTCAGCCAGCGTATACGCCAGTTTCGGCCGCGCATGCTGTTCGGCTATCCCTCGTCGCTGGCCCTGCTGGCGGAGTACTGTATGCAAAACGGTTACCGGGTGGACGACCTCGGGATTCGCGTGGTCTTCGTCACCTCGGAACGGCTGTACGACCACCAGCGGGAATCGATCGAGCGCGCGTTCGGCTGCCCCGTCGCCAACGGCTACGGCGGCCGCGACGCGGGCTTTATCGCCCACCAGTGCCCCGCGGGCGGAATGCACATCACCGCCGAGGACATTGTCGTCGAGATAGTCGGCGATGACGGCAGCGCGCTCCCGCCGGGCCAGAAAGGCGAAATCGTGGTCACGCACATGCGCACCGGGGAGTTTCCCTTCGTGCGCTATCGCACCGGGGACGTCGGCTGTCTCGGCGCCGCGCCGTGCGACTGCGGGCGCGGGCTGCCCCTGCTCGCCGAGATCGAGGGGCGGACGACGGATTTCGTGCGCGCCGCGGACGGTACCGTGCTGCACGGCCTGGCGTTGATTTACGTGCTGCGCGAGATGCCGGCCGTCGAGGAGTTCAGGATCATCCAGGAATCGCTGACCGAGGTGACTGTGCAGTGGGTGACAACGGCCGCGGACCGGGCCGCGCTCGAGGCCCGGGTCACGGAGCAGTTTCGTGCCCGGCTCGGTGAATCCCTGCTGGTGAACTTCGAATACGTCGGTAAAATCGACCGGGAGGCATCGGGCAAGTTCCGCTACGTCGTCAGCCGTATCGCCGGCTGAGGCGCGGACCCCTACGAGTACACAATGCGCGACATCATCATCACAATCATGGTATTCAGCACGTTGCCGTTTATCCTGCGCAACGCCTGGATCGGTGTGCTGGTGTGGTCGTGGCTGAGCTATATGAACCCCCACCGCCTGGCCTGGGGTTTCGCCTACACCTTCCCTTTTGCGCAGATCGTGGCAATCGTCCTGCTGGTGGCGCTGATCAGCAGTTCCGAGCGCAAGACCTTACCCGCGAACCGCCTGGTATTCATGTGGCTGATGTTCCTGTTGTGGAACGTGTTCTGTACGTTTTTCGCGTTTTATCCCGAGAACGCCTGGCCGCAGCTCGAAACGGTGATCAAGATCCAGCTTGTCACCTTCGTGACGATGATGCTGATGACCAGTTTCGAGCGCATCAACCAGCTCATCTGGGTGATCGTGATTTCGATCGGCTTCTACAGTGTGAAGGGCGGGGCGTTCACACTCCTGACGGGCGGCAATTTCCACGTGTTCGGGCCCGAGGGCAGTTACATCATGGAGAACAACACGCTCGCCGTCGCCGTGTTGATGATCATACCCATGATGCTGTACCTGTACAGGTTCCCGCCAAAACCGTGGGTAAAGAAGATCATGCCGCTGTGTATCTTCTTGAGTCTCGCGTCGGTGATCGGCTCCCAGTCGCGCGGCGCGGTGCTTGCCATCGGTGCGGTGGGCGGCTTTTTTTGGCTCAAGTCCAGCTCCAAGGCGATCACGCTCATCGTGTTCCTGGCGCTCGCGGCGTTCGGCATCATGTTCATGCCCGACGCGTGGTATGACCGTGTCGCGTCGATTGGTGATTTCCAGCAGGATTCGTCCGCCATGGAGCGCCTGTTGGCCTGGGAATACAGCATCAACCTGGCGTCAGACCGCATAACCGGGGGTGGTTTCAACTCGTGGTCGATGGAGAACTACCGCGTGTACGCCCCGGAGGCGCGGCAGGCCTTCGTGGCCCACAGTATCTATTTCGGTGTGCTGGGGGATTCCGGCTGGCCCGGGCTGATCCTGTTCGTGGGCATCCTGTTGACCGTGTACCGCCAGCTGGTGGTCGTCATCAAGCTGACCGAGAACGACCCGGAGCGCCAGGACTACAACTACCTAGCCCGCATGCTGCAGATCAGCATGATCGCGTTCATGTCCGGCGGCGCCTTTCTCAGCCTGTCCTATTTCGACCTGGCCTGGCACATCATGGCGATCACGATCGCCATGACGAAGCTCACTCTCGAGACGACACCACCGAAAGCGCCGGTGCGGCCGCCGAGCAGGCGCATGCCGCCGCGGGTGGCCGGTTACGGCGGCGGGCGCGGCCTGCCCGGCCCGCGATGAGCCGGCTTGCCCTGCGCCTCGCGGCGGGCGTGTTACCGCGGGTATGCAACCCCTCGGGCCAGCCGCGACTGTCCATACTGATCTACCACCGGGTGGTGCCGGAGCGGGACCCCATGCGGCCGGGGGAACCCACGCAGGCGGAGTTCGACTGGCAGATGCGCCTGCTCGCGGAGCAGTTCACGCCCCTGTCACTGGAGGAGGCGGCGCGGCGACTGGTCGATGGGTCGCTGCCGCGGCGCGCGGTCTGTGTCACCTTTGATGACGGCTACGCGGACAATGAGCAGCTTGCCCTGCCTGTGTTGGCGCGCTACGGGATTCCCGCCACCGTCTTCGTCAGCACCGGCTACCTCAACGGCGGCCGCATGTTTAATGACACCGTCATCGAGGCGCTGCGCAACTGGCGCGAACCGGTGGCGGCACTGGCGGAGCTCGGCCTGCGCGATTATCCGCTGGCGACCACGGCAGATCGCCGGGAGGCCGCCGGAGACATCCTCACGCGCATCAAGCACAGGGACCCCGCGGAGCGCCAGGCCATCGTGGACGCCATCGCCAACGGGGCGCGGGGACTGCCGGACGACCTCATGATGAGTGACGACCAGGTGCGCGCACTGGCCGCGGCCGGGGTGAGCGTCGGCGCGCACACCGTGAGCCACCCGATACTCGCCGCCGTGGCGCCGGAGACAGCGCAGCGGGAAATCCGTGACAGCAAGGCGCAGTTGGAATCACTGCTGCAGCGGGAGATTGCGGTATTCGCGTACCCGAACGGCCTGCCGGAGCGGGACTACGGCGCCGAGCATCGCGCCATGGTGCAGGAGGCTGGTTTCGGCGTGGCGGTCTCGACACACTGGGGTGTGGCGACACCGGACAGCGACATCCTGCAATTGCCCCGGTTTACCCCGTGGGACAGGGTGCCCCTGCGCTTCGGGGTGCGACTGCTGCTCAACCAGCGCCGCGTGGACCCGCTAACGGCCCGGGCCTGACGGCTGGTCTTCGTCCCCGGCCGCTGCTGGCGTGTCGTCTGCCCCGGCAGCCGCGGAATCCGTTTGGCCTGAGGCCTCGGCAGCGGTGGCTTCCACTGCGTCTTCCTCCTCACCCTCGGTCTCCAGCAGGCCTTTGGCCGCCAGTTTCGCGGCGAATTGCTCCTTGCGCGTTTCGGGGTCGACGTCGGAGAGGGTCGGTGTCTCGCCTTTCTTCGCCTGGGCGGCAAGCGCGGCCGCGAACTGTTCCTGCTTGGTCATTTTGCTGCCGTCGCCCGCGGGTTTACCTTCCTGCTTCCGTTGGGCGGCAATGGCGGCGGCGAACTTCTCCTTGTTGCTCAACTCCCCGTCATCTGCGCCTGCGGCGGTTGCCGCCTCGCCTCCCTGTTGGGCCTGTAGCGCGGCGATCGCCGCCGCGAATTGTTCCTTCTTGCTGAGCGGTTCGCCCGTGGCGGCCGGCGCGGCATCGCCGCCCTCGGCCTGTGCTTGTGCGCCGGCGGCTGATTGTGCTTTCGCGGGCTCGGCCGGCTCTTCCTGGTCGCCGCCTGCGGCGTCTTCCGCGGATTCGCCCTGTGCGGTCTCGTCGGCCGCTTCCGTGTCTGCCGCGGCCTGCTCAGCCTGCATGGCGGCGATAGCGGCTGCAAACTGCTCTTTCTTGCTCAGGCCTTCCCCGCCTTCATCGGCGCCGGGTGCCGCGGCCTGGTCATCCGCGGCCTTCTCCCTGGCCATGGCCTGCGCGAACTGGTTCTCTTTCTTTCCCTTCTTCTTCTTCTTCTTCGCTTTGGCCTTGGCTGGTGCCGGCTCCTTGAGGTTGTGCTCAAAGCCCTCCCAGTGGCCGACCTCCTCGAGGCGCCGCTGCAGGGCGGGAAGGGGGAAGCCGACCGCGTAAACCTCCTCGGCATACTTTCGCGCCTGGCGGTAGCGCTTGAGGTCGGTCAGCGCCAGCGCCAGGTTGTACTTGAGCATCATGTCGCCGGGATTCTGTTCGATCGCGGTCTTGTAGGGTTCCACGGCGCGCTGCGGGTTGCCCAGCTTGTGCAGGGTGTAGCCGAGCAGCGCGTAGGCCACCGGGTCGTTGGGACTGAAGTTGATGGCCCGCTGCAGGTAGCATTCGGCCTGCACGCCCTTGCTCTTCTGCGGCCAGCGCTTGTGGCGCAGGCGGAACTTGACGGCGCTGTTCAGTGCGCGGTGATGGTTGGGAAAGGCGCGCAGGGTGAAGTCGATGTCGCCCATCGGTTCCGTGGAAATACCCTTGATGAGGTTTTCCACGTTGCTGTCGAAGTGGTTCTCTTCCACGACGCGCAGCGGGCCCGCGTGCTGTCGCCGCTGCAGGTAGTCAAACGGGCCGGACGTGGGTTGCCCGCCCTGGCACGGTTTGCCCTCTGCCGTCTTGCCCACCCAGGGCGCCTTTACGCTTTTCTTGCCCTGCGCGGCCGCCTCGCCGCTGGCCAGCGCCACGCAGAGCGCGAGTACCAGCGCGAGGCACCCGGCGGTCCTGGATTGTAGCTGCCACACGTCCATATACCTCACCGTGTCTATAGTATAAGCCGGGCGCGTCGCCCGCCACCGTTTGACCACAGCGAGCGCCATCAGTTGCCCAGCAGGCTGCGCGCCTGGCTGCCGTCGATCAGCTGCTGCCGCACGCGCTCGAAGGTGTCAGTGGCATGGGCCATGTCCTGTGCGTCCGGTACAAAATCCTCGTAATCCGACCGGTCTTTCGTGATCGTCCCGGCCTGCATGCGCTCCGAGCTGTCGCCATCGCGCTCGCGCAGGCTGTGGCTCTGCAGTTCATAGTGCGGCGACAGCGGCGTGGCCAGTTCGAGCCACTCTCCCAGTTGCGGCAGGCAGCGTCCGGCGTCCTGTTTCAATGCTTCGGCATCCATGTAGAAGTAAGGCCGCCGCATTCCCCGGGCGAGGCGCGCCAGTTCCTCGACGCGTTCGATGTAGTACCGGGTCGCGAAGGCCTCGGAGTTGAATTCGTGGCCCGGGTCGACCCTTGCGTACAGCTTGAGGATGCTCGGAACGACCAGGCGGGGCTCGCGCAGTGCGAAGATGACGTGGCAGCGCGCCATGTCCAGCACCCCGAGGGCGGTGTCGTGATCGTTGTGCAACACCTTGTCAAACATGTAGCGCGCGCCGGGTTTTACCGGGTCGTCGCGGAAATACAGCAGCTTCTGTCGCACCAGGCTCTTCCAGCTGTGATAGCCGATGTGCATCTCGTAGTAACCGCAGATTTCGGGATTGGAGCCGAGAATATGGCCGAACAGGCTGGTATAGGCACGCATATGGCTGAGCAGGAAGATGTGCTGGCGCGGCAGCGCGATGGCCGCGGCTCTTCGAAATGTGGCGGTCAGGCCGGACATTGCTTTCACGCTCAGCGCCCGTCGCCCTCGTCGCCGTAACCCGGGCGGAACATGGCCTGCACCGACAGGTACACGGTAAAGGCTAGCCAGCGCAGCGTGAAGCCGGAAAACAGTGCTTCGCGTGCGTAGTGCAGGGCGGGGCGGTAACGATTCTGTCGCGCCAGTATGGCGGTGGTGTGTTTCAGTTCGTAGATCTTGCCGCGGCGGCAGTGATTGACCGTCGCTTTCTTTTGCGCCAGGGCGATGCCCTTGTCGTAGACCCGCATCTGGTAGAGTTTTTTATCGATAGCCGAGGCCATGGTTGACATGTTGGTGCGTTTCGCCACGTCCGGGATGTTGTGCAGCGATATGTACCCGGTGCTGAACAGGATCCGGTCGGCCGCGTCTACCGCCCGGATGTAGACGTCGCGGTCGTTCTCGTAGCGGATGCTCTCGTCCATGCCGCCGATGCGTTCGTAAAAGTCACGGCGAAAGATGCTGCAGTTGAGGTGGGCAAAGCCGTCGCTGAAGAACAGGAAGTCGGCATCGACCGCGTAGCTGTCGCCGTGATTGTGTGCCTGCGATTTCACCTGCGGGATGAGGTCCTCGAGCCAGACATGTTTGGTCTGGGGTCTGCCGTCGGCGAACACCGCCCGCTGGTTGGCGTAGTGCATGTCGACCGGTATAGCACTCGCCTCGATATTGGCATGTACGTTCTCGAGGTAGCGCTCATCGGTCCACTGGTCGTCATCGTCCAGGAAGCAGAGGTATTCGCCCCTGGCGTTTGCCGCACCCACGTTCATGCTGTAACTCTGGCCGTGGCCGTTCGGCCGGTGTTCCAGGAAGTAGAAACGGACCTCGGGGTGCTGTTCGCTGAGCGCCCTGTAAGCACGCAGGTTGTCCTCGTTGGAGCCGTCGACCACCACGATGATTTCCTTGCCGGGGAAGGTCTGGTCCGCGACGGAGGCGAGTGCCACCTGGAACAGCTCCGGACGGTTGCGCGTGGACAAAGTGATCGAGAAAAAAGGGCGCTGTGCTGCGTCTGTCATAGCGTTCTCAATGGTGCATTCGGGCGCCGTCAATCGGCCTCTTTCCGGGCGTCCGCAGGCCAGGAACTCCATTCTAAAGCGTCTGGCGAAGGGGTGCGCGCGCTTTTTGTCACAGCGCCGGAATTTTCATGGGAACGTGCTCACAAATTAACGAGAAACTCCTGCAATACTGCTACAATTCCGGCCAAATAATGACCCATAACACGGGGACACGCGCCGGTCCGGCCGCGGGGAGGGTCGCACGCCGATGCGCGATTGGCGGGTTCCTGGGGGCTTGACCGATGGGTCGTTTTTTCTAGATGTCATCACAGGAAATTGATCAGTCCAACCTGGTGGAGAGGGCGATGTCCGCCTTCCGCTGGGTTGCCGCGCTGCGCTTCCTGGGACAGGTGTTCAGCTGGCTGTCGACCATCTTCGTGATCCGCTTCCTGGCTCCCGAAGACTATGGCGTAATGAGTCTCGCGGAGGTGTTCCGCACATTCCTCGTGCTGTTCTCGACCGTGGGGCTCAGCCAGGGCCTGATGAAGGTCCAGAACCTCACCGGCCCGATGATCCAGAAGACCCTGGGCCTGCTGGTGGTGATCAACACGACGCTGTTCGTGCTGCAGTTCACCCTCGCGCCCTACGCGGCGGCGTTCTACAACAACGAGGACCTGGAGAAGGTCCTGCGCGTGCTCTCCTTCACCTATCTCATCATCCCCTGGACATCGGTACCGTCGTCGCTGGTGGCGCGCAACCTCGAGCACAAGAAGACGTCCAAGATCACCTTCTTCAGCGATATCCTGGCCTCGGCCCTGACCCTGACGCTGGCGTTCCTGGGCTACGGCTACTGGGCGTTGGTGTTCGGCATCGTGCTGCAGGCCTTCTTCAACCTGTTCTGGTTCAACCGCCTGATCGAGTATCCCAGGCTGCCTGTTTTCGACGCGCGCGGTATGTCGGAGCTGTTCCGTTTCGGGCTCCTCGTCGCGCTGTCCGAGATCATATTCGTCGCCTACAACCGCGTCGACGTGGTGGTCGCGGGCAAGTTCTTCGACATTGCGCAGATCGGCCTGTACGGCGTGGCCATTCAGCTCGCCACCATGCTCATGATCAAGAGTGTGCCGCTGTTCAATGTCGTGGCTTTTCCCGCGTTTGCCCGCATCAACCAGACCACGGGCGGCAGCAACGAGTACCTGCTTACCACCATGCGTTTCGCCAGCACGCTCATCTTCCCCGTGTTCCTCGGTGTGGCGGTGGTGGGTGAAGACCTCATCGGTATCGTGCTCGGCAGCAACTGGGTGCAGATCTCCACGTTGTTCGCTATTCTCGTGATCAGTGTGCCGTTCCGTATCCTCGCCTACCTGATTTCCCCCGCGATGCTCGCCGCCGACGGCGCGCGCGTGAACATGACGAACGCGTTCATTACCCTGCTGTTCCTCACCGGGGCGATATTCGCACTGCTCGATGTGGGCCTGAACGGCGTCGCCATTGCCTGGAGCCTCGCCTCGATGTGCATCTTCGCGCTCAACATGGTGCGCGGCGGCCGCCTGCTCTCTCTGCCCCTGTTGCGCGCATGCGCGACCTTTGTCCCACCGCTCGTCATGGCGTGCGTCATGTGTGCGGGTATCATCGCGGTCGATGCGCGTCTTCCGGGCATCGAGGGGTGGCTGGCGCTATACAAGATACCGCTGGGCGCACTGATTTATGTCGTTGGCTACTGGCTGTGCTTCCGCGAGCGCTGCAACGAGCTTATCCACGTGTTGCTGGACGGCGACATGGTGCCGGCGCTGACCATCGCCCGCTCACTGGCGCGACGTGGCGCCCGGGTGGACGTGGCCGCGCATACGTGGCGGCCCCTGAGCAGCTATTCCCGGCACTGCGCGCGGTACTGGCGCTGCCCCGACCCCATGGCGGCGACCGGGGACTACCTGGCCTGGTTGAGCGCGCATTGCGCAGCGCAGTGCTATGACCTCGTCATACCGGTGACGGAGCGCACGCTCGTCCCCCTGTCGCGCCGACGCGCCGACTTCGAGGGCGTGCGGCTTGCCATGCCGTCCGCCGAGAGTCTCGACCTTGTGCTCGACAAGTCCCAGACCATGGCGCTCGCCGAGCGCCTCGGGGTATCCGTGCCCCGGGGTGTGCGGGTTGCGTCGCTCGAGCAACTGGACGCGGTGGCAGGGGACATAGAGTTTCCTGTCGTGCTTAAGCCGGAGCGTTCCATCGGCTCCGGTGAGGCCGGCGTCAGCCACCTGCAGGTGAGTTACGCATTCGATCCCGCCGAACTGCGCGCGGGCTGCACCCATGCCCTGCGTTTCGGCGCGGTCCTGCTGCAGGAGTATTTCGCGGGGCAGGGGGTGGGGGTCGAGTTGATCGCCGACAACGGCGTCATCGCCTACAGCTTCCAGCACCGGCGCCTGCACGAGGTGCCGCTCACCGGCGGCGGCTCCAGCCTGCGCACCAGCGAACCCGTCAACCCCGCGCTTTTGGAGGCCTCGCGCAAACTCATCGAGGCGTTGGGCTGGCACGGCGTCGCCATGGTGGAGTTCAAGTTCAATCCCGGGAGCGGGGAGTACCGGCTGATGGAGATCAACGGGCGCTTCTGGGGCTCACTGCCGCTGGCGGTCGCCGCGGGCGCCGACTTCCCCGGCATGTTGCTGGACCTCGAGTTGCGTGGCGCGGTGCAACCGGCGGCGCCCTATCGCAATGGCGTGCTGTGCCGCCTGTTGTCGCGCGACGTGTCCTGGTACGAGGCGGTGCTGCGCGGTGGCGCATCGCCGCGCATTGTCACCCTGCCCACGCGCGGTGAAGTCCTGCGGGGACTGGCACAGTTCCTGTCCCCGCGGCATCGCTTCGATGTCCAGGCCATCGCCGACCCGCTGCCGGGGCTGGTTGATATCGGCCGCATCATCGGCAGCTATGCCGCGCGGCTTGGTACGCTGCTGCGCGAGCGGCGTTTCCTCGCCGCGCAGAAAAGGGCCTGGCGCAACGGCGAGGTGGCGCGGCGGCTGACGACGGCCCGCAGCCTGCTGTTTGTCTGCTACGGCAATATCAACCGCAGTGCCCTGGCGGATATACTCGTGCGCGGCTACGCCGAGGACTCCGGCTACTCCGTCGTGTCCGCCGGGTTTCACCCGGAGGGCGGGCGCGCCATGGACCCGGTGATGCGCAGCCTGCTGGAGGCCGAGGGCCCGGCGAGTGAAGGCTTCGAGTCCACCGTGCTGACCCCGCAGCTGCTGGCGGGCAGTGACCTGGTGTTCGTCATGGAACAGTCCCATTACGATCGGGTCACCGCGCTCTACCCGGGCGCCGCTGAACGCACTTTCCTGCTGGGAGCCCATGAGAATGCGGAGGATTGGCCCGCCGAGATACCCGACCCCTACGGTGGGTCGCGCGACCAGTACATGGCGTGTTACCGCAGGGTGGCGGGTGCGGTCGATCGCCTGAAAACCCATATCGCGAGCGCGGAGGGTACGGGGTAATGACAGGAGAGAGCGTATTCTCCCCGCTCGAGGATGACCGGAAGATGCGAAAGGTGGGAAAGCAATGAGCGCACAAGCCCGACGGGTCACCATGCGGCCGCGTTTTCATGGCGCGGATGGGGAGCGCTTCTTCACCCTGCAGTTTCGCGGCGCGGAGCCGCCCAGGGCGCACATCCTGTTCGTGCCGCCGTTCGTCGAGGAAATGAACCGCTGTCGCGCGCTCGTGGCACAACAGGCGCGCGCCTTCGCGGCACAGGGCTATGTGTGCACGCTGGTCGATTTTTACGGCACGGGCGACTGTGACGGTGAACTGGCGGATGCGAACCTGGCGCGCTGGCGCGACAACATCGACAGCGCCGTTGACAGCCTGCTCGCGGAGGACGACCTGCCGCTGGTGCTCTGGGGACTGCGCCTCGGCGCGCTCATCGCGCTGGACTACGCAGCGCGAACCACCCGCGCACTGCGCGACATCATCCTGTGGCAGCCGGTGACCTCCGGCAAGCTGTACGTCACGCAGGTGTTGCGGCAGCGTGTCGCCAGCCTGATGGTGCGCGACCTGCCCCCGGAGACAACGAAGGAGATCCGCCAGCGCCTGGCCGACGGCGAGACTGTGGAGATTGCCGGTTATACGCTGGGTGGAGACCTCGTGGCGGATCTGGAGGCCATCGACACGGCAGCCCTGGACGACCTGTGCAGCGGCACGGTGCACTGGCTGGAGCACGTGGTCGAGGAGGGCAAGGACATCGGCATCCCCTCGCGCAAGCTTGTGGAACAGTTGCGCGCGTCCCACACGGTCAATGTGCAGACCTTCTGTGACCCGCCTATCTGGCAGATCCACGAGCGCGACGCGGCGCCGCAACTGCTCGCCCTGTCCGCGGAGCTGTTGTCGTGAGCGGCCTGCCGGTGCAGGAGCGCCCCTTCGTATTCGACTGCGAGGGCGACGACATGCTGGGGATCGTGCACCAGCCGGGGGCGCCCGCGCGCCTGGGCCTGCTCGTGGTGATCGCCGGCGGACCGCAGTACCGGGCCGGCGTGGGCCGCGGCATGGTCAGCATGGCGCGCACACTCGCACGCGACGGCTTCGCCGTCATGCGCTTCGATCACCGCGGCCTGGGCGACAGCGCAGGCACTTTCCGCGGCTTCGAGAACTACGCCGCGGACCTGCAGGCGGCGGTGGACGCCTTCCAGCGCGAGGTGCCGGAACTGGAGGGCGTCGTCCTCTGGGGCGGTTGTGACGCGGCGTCCGGCATCATGATCCACGGCCACGCGCTCAACGGCGTGGCCGCGCTGGGCCTGGGCAATCCGTGGGTCTACATCCCGGAAATCCAGGAGGCGGTGATGCAGCAGCACTATCGCGCGCGGCTCCTGCAGTGGTCATTCTGGCGCAAGCTGCTGCGCTTCGAGTACAACCTGCTGGATTACGCCCGCGGCGCCCTGCGCAAGGTCGGTGACCGCCTGGGGAGATTGACGCGCGCGGCCGCCGCGCAGGATGCGGGGGAGGGCGGCACGTTCGTCGATCGCATGTTGCGCGGGTTCCGCCAGTTCGACGGGCCCGTCCTGTTCGCGATCAGCGGCGAGAGTATGGCGAGCCGCGAGTTCGACGAACTTATCCAGCGCGACCCACAGTGGCACGCCGCGTACAGCCGCCCCAATTGCCGGCGTGTCGATTTCCCGGCGGCGGACCAGACGTTTTCCGACGCGGCATCGCGCCACAGCCTCAACGCCGCCCTGGCGCAGTGGCTGCGCGAGCTGTGCGGCGAGCGCGACCAGGCGTGACCGGCTGTAACTACGCGCGACCACCGAGCCGTTTCAGGTGTGTCTTCAGCGTGTGCAGTCGCGCGCGGGCACGGCCGGCGGCGCGTTGTCCGTTGTACGCGGCGATTCCGCAGTATTCGCGTCGCGCGCTCATCCAGTCGCGCTTGTAGGCGTCATCCCCCGACAGGTAATCGATGGTCGTGACGCCGTCGGCGTCCAGGGCGCTGTGCAGCATGAAGCCGGTGAGCACGGTGCCGGGCGAGTAGTCAGCCGCGTCCTCCCGGTAGGCGAGCTTGAAAATATAGGCAGTGCCGTCCGCCACCAGCCACATCTGCGCGGCCACGGCCCGGCCCGCCAGGCGCGCGAGCCCCAGGCGCAGCCAGCCGCGCTCCGCGGCCAGCGCCGCCAGCCCGGGTATGAACCCGGGGTAGGGCTCGGGCCGTTTCCAGCTGGCCGCGTAGACCTCGTTGAATTCCTCCACCGCGGCCGCCAGCGCCGTACCGTCACGCAGCAGTTCCAGCGAGCCACCGGCCTGCTCGAACTGCCGCGTGCGGCGCTCCAGCGTGTTGCGCAGTCGCGACGGACGCTCCCGCAGGTAATCGGCGTAGTCGCAGCCCGCCGTGTCGTGGTACCAGTTGCCGAAACAGAAGTACTCGTGGCAACCGCGCCAGCCGGCGTCAGCCACGGCCTGCGCGAGCACGGCCAGCGTCCCGGCCCGCCCGCGCAGGGGCGCCAGGCGCAATTCCACGATGTCCCTGTCCTGCGCCAGCCCGGCGAATGCCGCGCGCAGTAGCTCCCCGCCACCCTGCGGCGGTACGACCGGTGCCCAGTCCGAGGTGTAGAAGTTGCCCAGCGAGTCGGCGCGGGCGCGTGCGTGGTTGATCTTGAGCGGCACGATGGCGGCCGCGCCGGCGTCATTCCGGGCACAGAGGAAGAGGGCCTGTTCGCCGGGATCGAGGGCGTGCCGGGTAATCGTGTCCAGCCACTGCGGGTCGCGCTGGATGTGCTCCCTGCCGGCGGCGGCAAGGGCAGCCAGCAGTGCGTCGTCGTCACGCACCTGTTGCGGTGTGAGCCGCTCGACCCGAATTGAGGAACTGTGTTTGACCAAATGCCCTGGCGCCGCCGCGAAGTCGTGGCCTGACTATCGGGTATCGCACCGGGCTTGGCAACACCATGGCCCAACTGTTAGGCATATCACACTTGCGCCTTGTGGTGCGCGCGGGGCGCGGTTAGCATTATCCCGGTCGGTGCGGGTGACACACCCCGCCCGCGGCAGTTTCAGATCAGTGAGTGAGTTATGGACATGCAGTCAGACGTCATCGCGATCCTGCAGGCCACCCTCGGTGTGCCGGAGGGCTCGATCGCGCCAAGTCCCGATACCCCCGTGCTGGGCGCGATCCCGGAGATGGATTCCATGTCGGTCGTGGGCATCCTGGCCTCGCTCGAGGAACAGTACGGCATCATGGTGGATGACGACGAGATCGACGCGGAAGTTTTCGCCACCGTTGGCAGCCTGACCGCGTTCGTGGAGTCCAAGCTGGGCTGATCAATGGCCACCGGGAAGTTCAGTATTCGGGCTGACTTTCTGTGCCACCGGGAGCGGCAACTCTTCTATATCCTCCTTGTTCCCGACGCCGGGCCCTCGCGTCCGGCGATTCTCTACCTGCCCCCCTTCGCGGAAGAAATGCACATGGCGCGGCACGTGGCCGCGGCGCAGGCGCGCGCCCTGGCAGCGGCCGGTCACACCGTACTCCTGCCCGATCTGTATGGCTGCGGCGACGCCTCGGGTGACTTCGGCGACGCCAGCTGGGATGCATGGCTGGACGACGCCGGTGCCGCCGCGGACTTCCTGCGGCGGGAGGGCGGCGGTGGGCTCGCGCTCTGGGGCCTGCGCCTGGGCTGCCTGCTCGCGGGCGCCCTGGCCGCGCGGCGCGCGGATATCTCGCGCCTGCTGTTCTGGCAGCCCGTGCTCAACGGCGAACAGCAGATTGACCAGTTCCTGCGCGTCGCGGTAGCGGCCCGCGCGCTCACGGGCGGCGAGGGCTTTGACCGCGCGGGCATGTGGCAGGCCCTGCGCGATGGCGAGCACCTGCCGGTCGCGGGCTATTCACTGTCTCCCGCCCTGGCACTGCCGCTGCGCGGCGAGCGCCTCGCCAATTGCGTACCCGCCTGCCCGGTGGACTGGCTGGAAATCGCGCAGGCGCCGGGCGATGAATTCTCGACGGCCGCGGCGCGCGTGGTGCAGCGCTGGCGTGCAGCGGGCGTCGCGGTGCGTACGCAGCGGCACACCGGTGTGCCGTTCTGGCGTGCGGCCGATGATGCCGCGCGGGTCGACACCGGCCTCCTGGAGAGCACGATGCAGTTCGCGGAGGCGCTGTGACGCACGGCTGCGAGCGCGGGCTGGTGTTTGCGCGCGGCGATGAGCGACTCGTCGGCGTACTGTCACTCCCGGATGACGCCCGTGATATCGCCGTCCTGATCCTGGTGGGCGGGCCACAGTACCGGGTGGGCAGCCACCGCCAGTTCACACTGCTGGCACGGGATCTCGCGCGGCAGGGGTACGCTTCACTGCGCTTCGACTACGCGGGCATGGGCGACAGCGAGGGCGAACGCGCGCGGTTCGACGCTGTGCAGGCCGACGTGGACGCCGCGCTCGCGGCGCTGCGCGCCGCCGCGCCGGGTGTGCGCCGGGTCGTATTGTTCGGGCTGTGTGACGCCGCTTCGATGGCGTTGCTCCACGCACACGGGAAACCGGGCATCGCGGGTCTGGCGCTGCTCAATCCCTGGGTCCACGAGGGCGAGTACCTGCCGGAGGTGCGGCTGTCGCGCTACCGTTCGCAGTTCGCTGCCGTCCGGCACTGGCGGCGCCTGTTCGAGCGGCCCGGCGAGGTCGCCGCCGGCGTGGCGGGATTCATTGCGGCGGGCGCGGCCGCGCTGCGTCGGCGGTTCGCCCGCGCCGCGCCCGCGCCCGTTTTTGTCGAAGCGATGCGCGCGGGCCTGGAGGCCTTCGACGGCGAGGTGCTGGTGCTGCTCAGCGAGGATGATCTCACCGCGCGTGAGTTTGCGGCGCTGGTCGCCGCGGATGCGCGGTGGCAGTCCCTGATGGCCGGGCCCCGTGTGGAGCGTGTCGCGGTGGCCGGTGCCGACCACACATTCTCGCGGCCGGGCGACCAGGCCAGGATGCAGGAACTGGTATCGGGCTGGCTAACCCGGCTGGGCTGACGTTTTCTCGTAGACCCCGAGGAGGCAGTACTCGGGGTAGTGCATCCCGAGCGCATTGAACGCGCGGCGCGCCAGGAGTTCCAGGTAGGCCAGCGGCTTGAAGCCGGAGAACGTGCGGCAGTCGTCGAGGCGCAGGAACAGGCGCTCGGTAAAGCCGTTGCGCTCGAAGACATCCGCCAGTGCCGCGTGCGTATTCATCTTGAAACAGGTGGGGAAGGTGTCCTCGGGCTCCGTGCCCCACAGGATGCGCTTCACCGGGTTGTGCAGGCTGAAGGGCACCAGGTCCGTGACCAGGGGCACGGGTGAATACTTGAAGACCGTGTAGACCGCCACCAGGCCGCCGGGCGCCGTCACCCGTGTCAGCGACGCCATCAGGCTCTCCGGGTCGGCCACGTGCTCCGCCACCATGCGCATCGTGACCAGGTCGAAGGCGCGGCCGTCCTCGAAGTCCTCCATCGTGCCCAGCACTTTTTCGTGCACGTAAGGGTTGTCGTTCAGGGTCTCGTCCGGGTCGACGCCCACGAGCAGTTGCGCGCGGTCCGCCAGTTCCCGGGACAGCTTGTGGTTGGACGGGAAGATGTTACGGCCGCAGCCGACGTCCAGCCACTGGGTGTCCGCGCCAACCAGTTGCGCCAGGACTGCCTCGTAGACATCGTCAGGGTTGAAGTAGTTGAAACGCCAGCGCAGTGCGGGAGACCACCCCAGGTTTTCTATCGGCCCGTACTTCTGGGTGAAGATGGCAACGAGTTCATCGCGGCTGGGTTCCGTCGGGCTGCGCATGGTGCTACTCCAGGTCGCGTCCGGGACGGGCGCCGAACCACATCTCGAAAACGGACAGGATCCACACGAGTTCACCGTAGTAGGCGGCGTGTTCGCTCTGGTGCATCTCGATTGCGCGATCGATGAAATCGGGGCGGATAAAGCCGCGCCGCTTGAGGCTGCCCAGATGGTCGTAGGCCATTTCCCTGAGCGGCTGGTAGCTGCGCATCCACACG
The DNA here is from genome assembly GCA_030428835.1 of Gammaproteobacteria bacterium. Classification (GTDB taxonomy): domain Bacteria; phylum Pseudomonadota; class Gammaproteobacteria; order Pseudomonadales; family Halieaceae; genus Marimicrobium. The sequence goes on from JAUIEP010000002.1 coordinate 21,290, forward strand.
CCGAAGGGCAGTCCGAAGCCTTGCTTGTCCTTCTTGATGGTGGCCTCCGGCAGCCATTTCTGCAGCGCGAACTTGTAGAAATGGCGCAGGTCGTTGCCCTTGATCTTCCACTGGCTCGGCACCTGGCAGGAAAAATCGAGCAGGCTGTTGTCCAGCATGGGGTAGACCACGTCTACGCCTGCGAGTGCGCACATGTGGCTGACCTTGCGCAGGTCGTTGTCCGCCAGCGTGATCTGCCAGTCGAGGTAGAGCATGCGGTTGAGGTCTGTCCCCTCGGGTGGGCGCCGGTAGATGTCGCGCAGCAGTTGTAGCGGTGCCTGCGTATCGACGTGCGCGAGGAAGTCGGCGTCGAAAATCTCCGACGCCAGGTGGCGGTGCAGGAAGTTGTAACTCTGCAGGCGGTCCGGCAGCGGCGTGTTGGCCTGAGCGATATAGCTGTTGGCCTTGCCGACCAGCGGCAACCCCCCGGGCAGCGCGCGCAATATCGGCTCCAGGAGGCCGCGACGCAGCGCCGCCGGCAGCAGTTGGTAGCGCTCGAAGACGTTCTGGCGGACGTAGCGTTCGTTGCCGGCGAAGAGTTCGTCCCCGCCGTCGCCCGCGAGCAGGGTGTTCACGCCCTTCTGTGCCGCCATGCGTGCGCAGAAATACGCGGGCAGGGCGGAGGAGTTGCCGAACGGCTCATCGTAGCTCGTGGCGATCAGCGGCAGCGCGTTGACCACGTCCTCGGGCGTCACGTAGTACTCGTTCAGCGGCACCCCGAAGTGCTGCGCCGTGATGCGCGCGAACGCCATCTCGTCGTAACCGTCGGCTTCGAAACCGATCGAGTAGGCCTCGGCGCCCTCGCGACCGAGTTCGGCCATGATGCCGGTGACGGAAGAGCTGTCCAGGCCGCCGCTGAGGAAGGCCCCGATCCTGCCCTGCGCCGGCAGGGTATTCTTGACGGCGGTACGCAGGATGTCGCGCAGGCGCGCCGCCTGTTCCTGCTTGCTGTATTCGCGGGTCGATTCGCTGAAGGGCGGCGCCCAGTAACACAGGGCCTCGAGCCTGCCTTCGCGGCGGTCCAGGAAGTGGGCCGCCGAGAGTTTGTGCAGGCCGGCATAGACGGTGCCGGGGCAGGGCACCATGTGGAAGTAGACGTAGTTGTAAATGCCCTGGTGAGTGAGGTCTTCACTGCCGCCTGAGGCGGCCAGAACTTCCCGCGCGCTGCCGCCGAAGTACAGCGTGTCGTCGAGCTCGCGGTAGTACAGCGCGTGTTGTCCGGTACGGTCCACGGCCGCCAGCAGGCGCTGCTGCCGGGGATCGATAATCACACAGCTGAAGGCGCCGTGCAGGTGGCCGAACATCGCGTCGCCGTGCTCGCGGTAAGCGTGGGCGAGCGCCGCGCAGATACCCTCGTCCATACCGAGGCGGATGAGCTTCGCGGCGCGGAAGTAGGGCTGCCCGGCATAGGCAACGAGCAGGCCGTCGCAATCTTCTGCCGCGCCGGTGGCGCTCACGGCGGCGGAAGGGAGTTGCGCCTCGTATACGGCGAGCGTGGTGTCGAGCGCCACGCGCGGCTCCCCCGCGGCCCGCGCACCTGAAAATGTCGCGTGGCCGAGCAGGCCGTGGCGCAGGAAGCGCGTGCCCTGGGGCTGGTTCATTACAGCTGTTCCGTCCGCCTGTCGTTACCCGCACAATGCTACCACCAGCCCCGGTCGCCGAGTAACTTTGGCGGGCAATAATTCGTTGTTTCTGTGAGGTCGGTCATTCGCCACTCGCCGCCGCTCCGGCCGTGGTGTTATCCTGCCACTACGCCGATACCGAGGTCTGTGAGTTTCATGTCGAAGTTCTGGCGCGGCGCTGCCGTAGTGCTGGTTGTGGGTGTGGTCGCGTCGCCGCTGCCGCCCGCGGCTGCGGGTTCCTGGGACAAGTACAAGCGCATCCGCCAGGGCGATTCGACCCTCGACAAGGAAGAGCAGGCTCCGGCCAGCGCGCAGGCTCCCGCCGTGGCGACACCCGCGGTGCAGGCGGCACCGCGGGCACAGCCGCAGCCAGCGCCCCAGTCCGTGCCGAAGTCCAAGGCCAGGCCGAAGAAGCAGGCCGGCGCGGACGGGCCCGCCACGGGTGCTGCGCCTGACCCGACGCTGATTACGGCGCCCGGGCAGCCGACCGAGACCGGCGCGTGGTGGGCCTTCTACCGCGGCGACATGAAAATACGCAACAACAACTGGTACGACCCCCACGGGGTCGATTACCAGTGGGCCTATTCGCGCAAGAAGGACCTGCCCAGGCACGCGCGCGTAGCGGTGTATATGCACGGTTCCGGCGGCGGCAAGGGCGCCATGTGGGTGTACGGGCCTTCACCGAAGGGCGACATCGAGGTGCGCGCGCAGGACGCGGAAACCTACAACCAGGACTGGCGCGAGTGGTGGAGTTACAGCGCGGACGGTGTGGCGTACCCCGGCCGGCGCATAGCCGCTGCGCTGGACTTCGTGACCAGGCGCTACGACCTCGACCTCAGCCGCCGCGGCCTGGTGCTGGAGGGGCCGTCCATGGGCGGCGGCGGCGCGGTGATCCAGACCATGATCCTGCCCGACCCCTGGCGCGCGTTGATCGCCTACAGCTCCGCGCGCGCGGGTATCGTCATGCCGCGCCAGGTGCGGCGTCGGGCGCCCGGGCAGTACATCAGCCAGCCGCCGGACAACGGGCGCTTCAAGGCGGTGTGGGACAGCATGGACTTCGCATTGCAGTCCGCGCGCGACCCCATCGTCCGCGGCATACACTACCGCCACTCTTTCAGTTCGGATGACCAGTTCAGTCTCGGCCCCAACGGCAATACGCAGCTCGAGTTCGTCAACCTGGTGGAGCAGCACAAGATCGGCGGCGCGTTCATCTGGGTCAAGGCGAGCCACGCGTCCGGGGAGCGCGGCGTGCGTATGCCGGACATGGCCAACTTTGAGCACAAGGACCAGGACGTAACGCTGGACCGCGCGCACCCCGCCTTCACCAAGTCTACCGGCAATTACCCGCAACGCATGGTGGATCGCGTCGACGAGGCGCGCTTTCCGCGCGGGCACTACAATATGGGCCTCATCTGGCAGCACGAGAAGATCGTGGATGAGGCGGACCAGATCATCTTTCCCATCCGCTACCAGCATCGCACCAACATCGGCAAGGGCGTGCCGGACCAGCCCCGGCGCATCACGGTAAATGTCACTCCGCGCCGTCCCAAACACTTCAAGCTGGTCGATGGGGAAGAGCTGGCGTGGTCTTTCGACAACGGTGCACTGACCGGGACTGCCGTCGTCAAGGGCGATATCGTCACGGTCAGGAAGCTGCCGCTCGTTTCCGGCGAGCCCTATAAAAACCTGCGGATTTACCGGCCCTGAGCGCGTCGCGCAAGTGTGATCTGGTTAATATTCAGCAGGCTTGGCGGTGGTGCCGGGCCGGCTAATCTGACACAGTGAGACGCTAAAAAGGGGCCGCCGCGGGGCGCGACCAGCCAGCCGTGCTGTTTAATTCCTACGAGTTCATCTTCCTGTTCCTGCCGCTGTGCCTCGGCGGCTACTTCCTGTGCGCCCGCCTGTTTTCCATGGAGATCGCCTTCGCGTTCCTGGTGCTGGCGTCGCTGTTCTATTACGCGTGGTGGGAACCTGTCTACGTCCTGCTCATCCTGTTTTCCATCGGTTTCAATTTCGGTGTGGGACAACTGCTCTCGCGGGACGGGCCGGGCCGGACGCGTACGGTACTTGTCCTCGGCATTGCCATAAACCTGGGGTTGCTCGGGTATTTCAAGTACGCCAATTTCTTCGTGGACAATCTCAATTTCGCGTTTGGCACGGACTGGGAGATCGGTCGCATCTTCCTGCCACTGGCGATCTCGTTCTTCACCTTCCAGCAGATCGCCTACCTGGTCGACGCCTGGCAGGGTAAAACCAGCGAATACAATTTTCTCCACTACTGCCTGTTTGTGTGTTTTTTCCCGCAGTTGATTGCCGGGCCCATCGTGCACCACAAGGAGATGCTGCCGCAGTTCATGCGCAGTGAGAACCTCACGCCGCGCCTGTCCAACTTCGCGGTCGGTATCTCGATTTTCGCAATCGGCCTGTTCAAGAAAACGGTGCTGGCGGACAGCCTGTCGGGGTATGTGGGTCCTGTTTTCGACAGCCAGGCGGCCGCCGCGGAAGTGGACTTCTTCCGCGCCTGGGGCGCCGCGCTCGCCTACGCCTTCCAGTTGTACTTTGACTTTTCGGGCTACTCCGACATGGCCATCGGCGCGGCGCGCATGTTCGGTGTACGCCTGCCGATCAACTTTTTCTCGCCGCTAAAGTCCACCAGCATCATCGAGGCCTGGCGCCGCTGGCACATGACACTGTCGCGCTTCCTGCGCGAGTACCTCTACATCGCGCTCGGCGGCAATCGCAAGGGCAAGGTGCGTCGCTACATCAACCTGTTCCTGACGATGCTGCTTGGCGGTCTCTGGCACGGCGCGGGCTGGCCCTTCGTGATCTGGGGCGCCCTGCACGGCACGTATCTCATGATCAACCACGGCTGGCGTACGCTGCTGGACCGGCTGGGCCTCGACCTGTCGGGCAACCGGGCCTACCTGCTGGCGTGCTGGTTGCTGACGTTCATCGCCTGGGTGTTCTCGTTCGTGTATTTCCGCGCCCCGACCCTCGAGCAGGGCCAGCACATCGTGACGGCGATGCTGGGTCTTTCGGGCTTCGAGGTGCCGGCGGGCATCCTGGTGCGGGCGGGTGCCCTGGGCGACTGGGCAACGGCCATCGGCGTCACCGCGGTGCACGGCGGGGGCAGCGTATTGGTCGGCAATTACCTGTGGGTGCTGGCCACGGCGCCGATCATCCTGTTGCTGCCCAATGTGGCGCAGATATTCCATCGCTACGATCCGGTGATCTATGAGAACGATCGTATCTTCGCGGGCAATCGCGAAGCGGCCGTGCTGAGCTGGGATTACCGCACCGGCTGGGCCGTCGCGGTGTCCGCCGCCGGCGTGGCCGGGGTGATGACGCTGCAGCAAGTCTCCGAATTCCTTTACTTCCAGTTCTGACATGGGCGCCGGCCAATACTTGCTCCGCACCGTCTTCGCCAGCCTGGCGTTGATCGTCGTGGTCGTGACGTGCAACTGGCTGGTGGACCCCTACGGCATCACGGATGCGCCGCGAATCGCCGGCGTCAATGCGAGCAAGGTCGACATCAACCTCCACGTGCGCCTGTTGAAGAAGTACCAGCCGATGTTCGCGCGCTACGACACGCTCATTGTCGGTAAATCCCGTGTCGAGATGGGCCTCGACCCGGAGCACGCGTGTTTTCGCAAGGAGGGTCGCGAGGTCTATAACCTGGGTGTTCCGGGCGCGGAACTCGCGACGCAGATCGCCTACGCGCTCAATGTCATATACCAGCAGGATATCCGCGCGGTCTACCTGAGCGTCGACTACACCGATTTCATCGATACGGACCCGCGGCGCCCACCCTACAGTGAAGCGCTATTCACGGAGACACAGGGCGACTTGCGCTACCTGCCGTCGGGGCAGGAGAACCGTGACCACTGGCAGACGCGCTCCAGTGATTACCTCAAGGCCCTGTTCTCCGTCGACGCGTTGTTCAGCTCGCTGAAGACGCTCGCCACCCAGGGGCCAGCGGCTGCGGATCGCACCGCGCGGGGCTTCAACCCCGGGCGTGATTTCCAGGGAATGGTCGCCGTGGAGGGTGCGCACAGCCTGTTTGTCCAGAAGGGCGACGAACTCGCGCGCAAGTATGGGCGGCCCTGGTATTTCCGCGGACCGGACGGCGCGCTGCCGGAGCAGTTCGCGCTGCTGGAGCAGTTCCTCGATATCGTGCGGGAACGCGACATCGATGTGACGGTTTTCACGAACCCGCTACACGAGGAATTCTGGTCGCTTATGCGGCGCTCCGGAAACCTCGCGCAGTACGACGACTGGCGCTCGACACTGGTGCGCAGGCTGCGGTCGCGCGAGGACCCACGGTTGCGCTTCTGGGATTTCGCGATCGACTCCGAGTACATACACGAGGCGGTGCCGCCGGCGGCAGACCGCTCGGGGCCGCTCGAGTGGTTCTGGGAGCCCTCGCACTACCGGCGCGAGTTGGGCGACAAGATGCTGGAAAGCATGTTGTCCGACCAGTGCGGTACCGGCGTGAGCTTCGGTGAACGCGTGATCTAGGCCAGCAGCGCCCTGACTTCCCCGAGCAGCCTGTCCGGGTCGATCTGTTTCCCGGTGATGCCCATGCGCTGCCCGGCCTGCGCGTCTTTCGGCGCATCGCCGACCATGAAGCTCTGTCCGAGCAGGGGATTCCAGCGCGCGACGAGATCCTCCAGCATCGCCGTGCCGGGCTTGCGGCAGGCGCAGCTTATCGCGAGTTCGGGTATCTCGCCGTCCGGGTGATGCGGGCAGTAGCGGAACTCGTCCACATGGGCTCCCACAGTCGCCAGCTCCGCCTGCATCCACGCGTGCAGCCGCTCCACGTCCTCGGCCTTGTAGTAGCCGCGCGCGATACCCGCCTGGTTGGTGACGACGAACACGAGGTAGCCGCGGTCGTTCAGCAGGCGGATAGCCTCCTTGGCGCCGTCGACCCACCGGAAGCCCTCGATCCTGTGCGTGTAGCCGTCGTCGTGGTTCAGGGTACCGTCGCGATCGAGGAACGCGGCGGGTTTGCGCAGCGCCTGCGTGAGCCCGGCGCGGGCGGCCTCCAGGTCCTCGGGTATGCCGATGTCGATGAAGTAACCCGAGTACTCACGGCCCATCAGCTTGCCGCGTGACACCAGCGCGGGGAATACGTCCTGTTCGAGGGAGCAGGGTGTCGTCGCGATCGCGTCCAGCGCCGCGCGCCGCAGCCAGTAGACGCCGCTGTTGATAGTGCCCGCCTGCGGCTGCGACGGCTTTTCGCGAAAGGCGGTGATGCGTGGCCCGTCGCAATCGACGAAGCCGTAGCGCGTGGCATTGGCCACCGGCAGCAGCGCGACGCGGCCCAGCCAGTCATCCGGTTCGCCGGGTGCCGGACAGTTGCACAGGTCGAGGTAATTGAAGTCGAAGATAGAGTCCCCATTGAGCAACAGGAACTCGTCGGCAAGGTGATCGCGGGCATGCCGCAGCGCGCCGCCGGTGCCCAGGGGTTCCGGTTCTGTCACCACGTCGATGCGCGCTTCCAGCTCGTTCGCGAAAGCGGAGTTGCCGCCGTAGTGCTCCTGCACCACGGCGGCCTGGTAACCCGCGAGCAGGACGAAATGGTCGAAGCCGAAGCGCCGCAGATTGCGCATGACATGCTCGACGAAAGGGCGCCCACAGACCTCGAGCAGCGGTTTCGGGATGTCGCGGACGGCGTCGCCCAGACGCGTCCCCTTGCCCCCGATGAGAATGGCGGCTTGCTTCACAAAAATGCCAAAAATACGGTGTTTGCGGACCGCGGGAAGCTTTAACTTCAGCCTACGGGCCATTAGTATCGAAGGGTCAATATAACTGCGCCCTTGGGGAGGGGCAAGGGCCGACCTCGCAGCCGGACTCACTGGGAAAAATGAAAAAGCTGCTCTACCTGGTCCACCGCCTCCCGTACCCCCCGAACAAGGGCGACAAGATCTCATCCAATAATATGCTCAACTTTTTTTCCGAGCGCTGGCGCGTGCACCTCGGCACGTTTGTCGATGACCCCGACGACTGGCAGTACGCGGACGTCGTGCGCGACAAGTGCGAGGACAGCTGTATCGTCGACCTGCCCGCGAGCAGGCGCATCATCGGCAGCGTGCGAGGCATGCTCACCGGCCGTGCGCTGAGCCTCAGTTACTACAACAGCGCGGAGCTGCAGCGCTGGGTGAAAGCCACTATCGAGCGCGAGTGCCCGGACGCCGTGTTGATCTTCTCCGGTGCGATGGCGCAATTCGTGCACGGTATGTTGCCCGCCCATGTGCCGGTGCTGTTCGACGCGGAGGATGTCGACAGCGAGAAGTGGCGCAGTTACGCGAGCGCGAAACCCTGGCCGCTGTCCTGGCTGTACCGCCGCGAGGCGGACAGGCTGCTGGCCTACGAGCGCGCCATGGCGGCCGCTACCACGGCGAGCGTGTTCGTATCGAAGGAGGAGGCCGAGCTGTTCAAGCAGCTCGCACCGGAGAGTGCGCACAAGGTCGTTTTCCGTACACAGGGCGTGGACAGCGGCTACTTCAGTCCAGAGCATGTATTTGATAGCCCGTACGAGCCGGGCCAGAAAGTCCTCGTTTTCACCGGCGCCATGGATTACCGGCCGAATATCGAAGCTGTCACATGGTTCTGCGAACATGTGCTCGCGCGGGTCAGGGAGGCAGAGCCTGATTTCCTGTTCTGTATCGTCGGCATGAAGCCGACGCCCGAGGTGCAGAAGCTCGGCGAGCTGCCCGGTGTGCGCGTGACGGGCGGCGTGCCCGATGTACGGCCCTACCTCGCGCACGCCCTGGCAGCCTGCCTGCCGCTGCAGCTCGCCCGCGGCATCCAGAACAAGGCGCTCGAGGCCATGGCGATGTGCCTGCCGGTACTCGCCACCACGGATGCGTTGGTCGGCATCATCGAACACCCCGGCGTCCTCAACGTTGTCGCGGACGAGGCGCAGGCGATGGTCGCGGCCGCTTTGCGGTTACTGGGCGGGCCGCGTCAGCAGAATATCGAGGGGCGCAACTGCGTCCTTGCGCACTACAACTGGGACAGCAACCTGCGGCAGCTCGAGAGTTTCCTAGACGTGCCCGAGGTGGTGCACTGATGCGCCTGCTGCATGTGCTGGATCACTCCATACCGCTGCAGAGCGGCTACACCTTTCGCACGCGCGCGATACTCAAGGAGCAGCAACGCCTGGGCTGGGAGACACTGCAACTCACGGGTCCCAAGCACAACCAGGGCGAACCGGTGCCCGGCGTGGAGGAGGTCGACGGCCTGTTGTTCTACCGCTGCCCCGACGCGGGCGGCCCGCTGGCGCGCCTGCCCGTCATCGGGCAGTTGCGCGTTATCCAGGCCATCACCAGGCGCCTGGTGGAGGTCGCGTCGAAGGAGCGCCCGGACGTCATCCACGCGCACTCGCCGGCGCTCAACGGCGTGGCCGCCGTGCGCGCCGGTCGCAAGCTCGGCATACCGGTCGTGTACGAGGTGCGGGGGTTCTGGGAGGACGCCGCGGTGAGCCATGGCACCAGTAGCGAGGGCGGCCTGCGCTACCGGCTGACACGCGCGCTGGAGACCTGGGCGCTGAGGAAGGCGCACGCCGCTACCTGCATCTGCGAGGGTATCCGCTCCGACCTGGTGGCGCGCGGGATACCGCGGGACAAGATCACGATCATCCCCAACGCGGTCGACGCGAGCCGGTTCCAGCCCGTGGGTGCGCGCAACGCGCAACTGGAGAAGTCGCTCGGGCTCGAGGGCAAGCGCGTGATCGCGTTTATCGGTTCCTTCTACGACTACGAGGGCCTGGACCTGCTCGTCGCGGCTATGCCCGACCTGCTGGCCGCACGCCCCGACCTGCGCCTGTTGCTGGTCGGCGGCGGCCAGGTGGCCGATGCCATCGCGGCGCAGGTGCGACTGCTGGGCATCGAGGGCAGTGTTATCATGACCGGCAGGGTGCCCTACGAAGAGGTGGAGAACTATTACTCCCTCACCGATATTCTCGTCTACCCGCGCAAGTCCATGCGCCTGACCGAACTCGTGACGCCCCTGAAACCCCTGGAAGCCATGGCGCAGAAAAGCATGTTCATCGCCTCGGACGTGGGCGGGCACAGGGAACTCGTGCGCGACGGCGTGAACGGGACCCTGTTCCGCGCGGACGACAAGGACGACCTGGTGCGCTGCGTACTGGCACTGCTCGACGACGAGGCGCGCTGGCCCGCCATTCGCCAGGCCGGCCGGGACTTCGTTGAGAACGAGCGCAACTGGAGCAACAGCGTGGCCAACCTGAAAGGTGTCTACGCGGCGCTCGCGCCGGGAGTTGCCGTCTGATGTTGATTCGCTCGAAAGCACCCCTGCGGCTCGGCCTCGCCGGCGGCGGCAGCGACGTGGCGCCGTACTGCGACCAGTACGGCGGGGCCGTGCTCAACGCCACGATCAACCTCAGTTCCTTCTGCACCATCGAGCCGCTCGACGACGGTACGGTGCGTTTCGCCGCCCACGATCGCGAGGAGGTGTTCACCGCGCCGACGGCGCCGGCCTTCACCTACGACGGGCTGCTGGACCTGCACAAGGGCGTATACAACCGGGTGGTGCGCGACTTCAACGACGGCGAGCCGTTGTCGCTGCAGGTGACGACCTACTCCGATGCGCCGGCCGGCTCCGGCCTCGGTTCCTCATCGACCATGGTGGTGGCAATCCTGACCGCCTACGCCGAACTGTTGCACCTCCCGCTGGGCGAGTACGACGTGGCACAGCTCGCGTTCGAGATCGAGCGCGAGGACATCGGCCTGCGCGGCGGCGCCCAGGACCAGTACGCGGCGACCTTCGGCGGGGTGAATTTCATGGAGTTCCACGCGGGCAAGCGCGTGATCGTGAATCCGCTGCGGGTGAAGAAGTGGATCCTGAGCGAGCTGGAAGCCTCGACGGTGCTGTACTACACCGGCGTCTCGCGCTCCTCGGACAAGATCATCGCGCAGCAGATAGAGAGCTACAAGTCGGGCAGCGGCAAGTCGGTCGACGCAGTGCACCAGTTGAAGCGCGATGCAGGTGACATGAAGGAGGCGCTGCTCAAGGGCAACATCCGCCGCTTCGGCGAGATCCTGGGGCGCAGCTGGGAGGCCAAGCGCAACCTGGCGGACCAGATCAGCAACCCCGAGATCGAGGCGGTCATGGCCACGGCCATGGACGCCGGTGCCTGGGCGGGCAAGGTGTCCGGCGCGGGCGGCGGCGGTTTCATCGTGTTCATCGTCGACCCCGTCCACCGCGTGCAGCTCGTGCGCGCCCTGAACACACTCACCGGGGATGTCGTACCCTTCCAGTTCGAAGCCGATGGAGCAACCGCATGGAACGTCCCGACCTAGATTACGTGACGCGTGAGTTCCGCGCGTCCCTCGCGGTCAAGGAGCGCATCCTCGGCGATGCCGCGCTCATGCAGCAGGTGACCGACATGGGGCACCTGTTGATCGATCGCTACGAGGCCGGCAACAAACTACTGGTGGCGGGTAACGGCGGCAGCGCGGCGGATGCCCAGCACATCGTCGCGGAGTTCGTCAGCCGTTTTAATTTCGACCGGCCGGGCCTGCCCGCGCTGGCGCTGACGACCGACACCTCGATCCTGACGGCTGTCGGTAACGACTACGGCTACGAGCAGTTGTTCCGGCGGCAACTCGAGGCGAACGGGGTGGCGGGGGATATCTTCCTCGGCATTTCCACCTCCGGCAACAGCCCGAACATTCTCGCGGCCCTGGAGGCGGCAAAGGCGAAGGGCATAACGAGTTTCGGTTTGACCGGGGAGAGCGGCGGCAAGATGCGCTCGTTGTGCGACCATTGCCTGTGCGTGCCCAGTGGCGACACCCCGCGTATCCAGGAGGCGCATATCCTGATCGGCCACACGCTGTGCGCGATGGTGGAGCTGGCCCTGTTCGAGGACCCGCGCCAGCGGGGCGGCTAGTCCCCCGCGAGTTCCCTCTCGCGCTTGCGCAACTGGCCTATCGCCCGCTGTTGCTTGCGCTGTGCCTGCGCGAGGCTCTGCCGTGTCTTCTCCACGCCTTCCGCGCGCTTGTTCCTGATTTGCGCGGCCATGGCGTCGATGCGCGCCAGGCCGTCGCGGCGCTCTTTTTCCACGGCCTCGCGCCGGGCCTCGAATTCCTTGCGCTCGAGTTCCGGCTGTTGTTCAAGGGCCTGTAATTCGGCGGTTACGGCCACCCGGGCTTCCTCCTGCTCTTCGGCGATCGTGCCGCGCTCATCCTCGAGGGCCGCCAGCCGCTGCGTGGTTCGCTCGGGCAGGGTTGCGATGTCTTCCTCCAGCGCGGCTATCGCCTCCTGCGCCTCGCGGCGCGTGGTGGCGATAAGCGCTTCCAGGCGCGCCACTTCTTCCTCGGTCGCGGCCCGGGTGTCGGCGATGCGTTGACGCAATTGCTCCGCTTCCTCGCCTTCCTGTACACGCGCCGCCTGTTGGCGCGCTTCCAGGTCGGCGAGGCGCTCCTGCTCCTGCGCGTCGACCTGCAGGGCGGAGTCCGCCAGCGCCTCGCGCCTTGCACCGATGTCCTGCAGCGCCGCGGCCTCTTCCCGGGCGAGTTCAGCCAGCGCCCTCTGCGCGTCGACCTCGGCCGCTTCCCCCAGTACCTTGAGTCGAGCCAGTTCCTGTTCGGCGATGTGGTCGAAGCGCTCGATGGTGCGCTCGAGGCGCTCGGTCTCCTCGCTGGCCTGTTCCTCGGTCTTGCGAATCAGGGCGCGCAGGCGACGCAGTTCCGGGTTGTCCTTCACGGCAGCGCCCGTAGCCGGTGCTTCCGCGTCGGACGCTCCGGGCTCTTTCCGTTGCAGGGCGAGGCCGGGCTTCACCCACAGGGCGTCCGGATCGGGATTGGCGAGCCAGTCGTCGGCGTCCACGAGGTTCGCCTTGCCGCCGAGACGCATGACTTCCTGGTAGAAGCTGGCGGCGTCGCGCCGCTCCAGGCTGCTGGCCAACACCACGGTACGTCCCCCGAAGAGGCCGGCCAGCGTGTCTTCGTCATTGATGTCGAAGAGCTGCGCGAGGCCCTGGCGCACCACGGACTCCTCGAACCTGGGCAATACGGTGCCGCTGAAGGTCAGGTGAAAGGTCTTCATGACTCGGGTCCGCGTTCTCCTTGGCCGCGCCGTCCCCTTGCGTGCGGCAGGGCAATGGATCGAGGCTACCAACGCAATAATGATATATCAATAATGAATGTGAGAAGTTTATAACAATTCTATAAATGAATATCATGGTATATGCGAATGCGTCCTGAAACCCGCGCGGCTCCTGTCCTGCGGGCCGGCAGGCAAATTGCACAACCTATGTTAATTGTTGCACCCACACCCCCCTTGAGGGTATCGTGAAGCTGTAGCGAACTCTGGCCTTGGGGGAGGCATCTATGGAGAGCGAACTACTGTTTGCAGCAATACTGTTCGGGGCATTCCTTGTTCTGCGAGTGGTCTTTCCGACACGCTCGGAGCGTGAGATGGGCAATCGCGAGCGGCGCGTACGCTTCGGCGCATCCACGCCGTTCCACGCGGTGAAGATCGTGCCGTCGGCGTCGTGCTGTGGTGAGGCACGGGCCTTGGGCGAGCAGAGCTTTCTCAGCGACGAGGCGCCGGCACTGCCGCTGCCCGGTTGTAGCGCCCAAAGCTGTGGCTGCCGTTACGTGCACAGCACGGACCGGCGCGACGGCAGTCGCGATCGGCGCCAGCCCACGATGGCTGAAGACCTCGCCGAGGTGTGGAGCCTGCGCGAGCGCCGCCTGTCCAGCGGGCGCCGGCAAGGAGACCTGCAGGTCGCCTGACTACCCGGCGTTCAATAGCGCCACAGGGTATCGTTCAGGCGGTTGTGCAACATGCGTCCCACGGTGAAGGCCGTGGGGACGCTGAGGTAGCTTTCGCTCTTTTCCGAGGCCGTCCAGGCCGCCACCCGACTGCCGAAATCCGCCGACACGAAATCGTCCGGGTGATCCCGTAAAAACTCACACAACGCCTCCAGCCGTCGCTGGTTGACGCGGTTGCGCGTGAGTTCGGTGTAGCGGAAGTTGCGTTTCTTGAAGAACTCGAAGGGGTGGGTGAGGATCACCACGTTCTCCACGCCCGCCCGGCGCGCCTTCCACAGCAGGTGGCGCATTTCCGGCCATGAGCAGCTGGTGATCTGCAGGGATTTACGGCGCGTGCGGCCAGCGATGTTCAGGTCGCGGTACGTGAATACCGGCAACTCGGTCACGCCGTGGATGCGGTGCCGGCCCGCGTGGAACTGCAGGTGGGGCTCACTCGGCTCGAACACACCGAGCGCTAGATTGGAACCGAGGGGGATGCCCAGGGACTGCATGACGCGAAAGACAGTCTCGTCCGTGACGAGGCTGCCCGTGCGTATGGCGTCGGGACGCCTGTTCGCCCAGCGTTGGAAGACGTCGACACAGAGGCTGAACGCGGCGTGCAATTCCTCGAAACTGCGCGCGCTGCAGTAGTCATTGCGGGCGAACTGCCGGAACTGATCGCCCTCGCCGAAGGTCAGCCAGATCGGGTGTACGTGCAGCTGCGTGTCCTGTCCCGCGGCGATTATCTTCTGCATGACGCTGCGCATCGGTTCGTCGCCGAAGTGAAAGTAGTTGGCGCACTCCACGAAGAAGGTGGCGTCGGTGCCGTAGCGCTCGAAGGTCTCGAGCAGGAAACCGAGTCCCTCGTCGCGCCCGTTGACCGTACCGTAGACCACGGGCTCCGCGACCGGCGGGTAGGCCTCGGGGTTGTCGAAGTAACCCGCGATACTGAACTCGGTATCGATGGTGATGGACACTTCGAGCGGGGTATTCACGCGCGCCTGCCTAGGGGTCGTACAGCACGAAGCCGCGCCCGGCCGCGGTCACCAGGACATCGGTAACCTCGCCGGCGCGCGCGGCGAACATCGGGCAATTGTGGAAGCGCCATTCCCTGAGCTTATCGGGGGGCATCAGCTCGCGCAATTTCCAGATGTTGAAACGCCAGTCCTGTTGCTTGCCGCCGAGCGTCATCTGGATCGTGCCGTCCTTCTCCACGACGGTCACGGGGATATCCGCGAGTTCGGTTTGCGGCGCGGGCCAGGCGTCGCCCATGAGGCTCTCGACATGGTGTACCTGGGTCATCACGCCGAAGTTCTTGCCGAGACCGATGATCTGGGCGTTGTGCCGGGCCATGTAGTCGAACGGGGTATCCGGCCCCATGCCGCTCGGCGCGTGTTCGTGATTGGCGATGAGCTCCTCCGCCCGCGGCCCCAGTGCCGCCACGCGGTACACGGGGTGGCGGCTTTGCCGTACCCCTTTCGAGCGCCTGAACAGTTCCGTGAGCAGGCCCATCGTGGAAGGGGTGCGGCGCAGGTCGAACCGGGGATTCACCTTAAGCGCCTCGCGCGCGCCCACGTTCTCTTCCCCGAAATTGAAAGCCGGCATGACCAGCGTGCGCCGCGGACCGCAGTACTCGATCAGTGCCTGGCACAACTCCAGGGCGCTGCCCTCGTACGTGGGCAGCATGCCGTTGACGGAACTGTGCACCATGAGGATATCCCAGTCGTCGTCGACACGCCGGTCGATCTCTGCAATGAGGTCGGCCGTGGTGAAGGTGCCGTGAACCAGTTTAAGGAGCGGCGCGGCCCGGGTCTTCAGCTTGAGGTAGCCCATCCGCACCTTGAGGAAATACTCCCAGGGCAGGACCCGCAGGAGCAGGGAGGAGAGCGACTCCTTCAGGCTCATTAGCCGGCATTTTCCGCGGCGAGAAACTCGAGGATCGCCGGGACGCTCTGCAGCTCGGCGAAATCCTCCACATCCATGTACAGGTCGAACGCCTGTTCCAGCGCCACCATGATATGGACGTGGCCGAGGGAATCCCACTCCTCGATGTCATCCATGGTGACGGTCTCGGTGATGACCTCCGGTGACACCTGCAGTGTGGTGGCCATGATCTCCCTGAGTTGTTCGAACGCACTCATGTTCAGGCGGGTCCTTCTATGTCGATGGGATAGTCGTCAGCGCCGCGCTCGCGCGCGCCCAGTGTGGTCACGTAGAGCCCGTCCTTCGCAGCCGCGAAGCCGTTGTCCGGCAGGAAGGTTGCGACCAGCGCGTTCTTGCGCGTGGGAATATACTCGGCCTCGAGCTGCTCTATGCCTTCATCGCGCAGGTTGTCAATTATGCGGGACAGGAAGGCCTGCTCCGCGCGGCGGCCTATGACGCGGCAGGACATGAGGAAGGTGTCCAGCCGCGCGGCGCCCGCGGATTTTTTCACGATCGCCAGGCCGACGATACCGGAGTCGCCAAAATTGTCGGCCAGTGAGAAGTGATACACGTTGGCGTCCCCTGCCTGCATGTAGGCGGCGACATCCTGTTCGCTGTAGCGCCTGGTGGTCAGGTTGAACTGGTTGGTCTTCTGCGTGAGTTGCGCCAGGCGCGGCAGGTGCGCGGCGTCGTCCCGGCCGATCGCCATTTTCATGTTCAGCGACTTCAGGTAATCCTCGACACTGCCGCCGGCGGAGGCCATGTCGGCCATCTGCGATTTGCGCTGCGCCTCCTGGCGGTACATGGCCGTCTTGGCGAGGTCCTCCTCGGTGAGGTTCAGTATCTGCAGGCGCGGCAGGTGATCGAGGCAGGCGGGTATCTCCACCGGTTTGCCCGGCACCTGCACGACCTCGACCTCCGGCAACGCATGTTGCACCGCGGCGCACTCGTGGTCCGAGTCGTCGACGAAGATGAACGCATCGAGGCCCAGGTTGAGTTCCCGGGCCAGTTCGCGCAGGTTGTCGGGCTTGGGCGTCCAGTTCACGCGCATGGCCGCGAAGTCGTCCTTGCCCAGTAACATGTGCGGGTGGGTGTCCAGCACTTCCATGAAGTCGTCCATGTTGTTCTTGCTGCAGACCGCGAGCACGAAGCCGCGTTGCTTGAGCGCGAGGATGCGGCGCTGGAAGTCCATGTACGCGGAGCCCGGGTAATCCGGACCGAGCGCGATACCCTGCATGCCGTCCTCGCCGATAACGCCGCCCCACAGCGTGTTGTCGGCATCCAGCGCGATGACTTTCGCCCGCGTGCGCTTCAGGCTGGCGGCGAGGCTGGTGACCGCGTCCGCCACGGCGAGGCACGCCTCGGGCGTGAACGGGAACACGGAGGAATACCACAGCCGGGTGTCGAAGAAGTTGTTTGCGCCGACACGGGCGACCAGGACATCGAGATCCAGAAAGCTGGCGCCGCTGGTGTCGCGCAGGGCGCCGGCGATGGCCGTCTTGGTGTCGCTCCACCAGGCGGCCTCGGAATTGTCAGACATGGCATCGTACAGGCCCAGACCCGCCGGCGCCTGGTCCGGCAGCAGCGTCAGCACGATCTGCCCGCCGACCACGCCGCGCAGCATGCCGACGAGATTCCCGAGCGCCGCCACCGCGGCCTCGCGCAGGTTCGCACGCTGTTCCTTGCCCATCGCCGCCAGCGGCGTTGCCAGGTCCGGGTGCAGGTCCACGGGCCGCAGCAGCAGCAGGGTGAGATCGGGCTGGTGCCTGCTCAACCCTGACTCGGCCGTGGCCTCCTGCACCGTGACGCCGTAGGGCGCGTGGTAGGTGTCGAGCGCGATGCCGTTCAGCGCGGCGGCGAAATCGAGCCAGGGATCCAGCAGTTCACTCGTATAGGTGTGCACGATGCCCAGGCGCACGGCTGCGGCATCGGGGTTCAGCGACCTCACGTGGGCCAGGAGCTTGCCCGCCTGCGGCAGGGTGGGGGTGAACGCGCGGGCGGACAGTTGCTGCTTCAACGCGAGCGGCGACCGGGCGGCCAGGAGCTTGTCGAGTTGCGCGTCGCCGATTTTCATGGTCGTTGTTGGTAGTTGGCCCCGATGCCGGCCCCCGGTCTGCGGGAGTGTCCAGCCGGCAATCCCCGCCGTCCTGAACGCCCGTCGAGCGGCAAAAAACACTAGTTTAGCGGGGCCCGCGGGGGCTGTCAGAGAGCCGCCGCAGGAGTGTGATTTGACTCGCAAAAGCGCCGTGGTTGCTGGTCTGGCAGCGGATTCTAACATAGTATTTCAGGCTACTTGGTGGCGCAGGCGGACCGATGTCGCGGGCATTTTCCATCTACCTGGACCTGATCCGGTTCCTCGCAGCGTCGCTTGTCATGCTGTACCACGCGAACTGGATCTTCCGGCCCGGACTCACCATCACCAGCCTCGGTCACGAGGCGGTCGTGGTCTTTTTCGTACTCTCCGGCTTCGTCATCGCCTATGTCACCGACACGCGCGAGCAGGACTTTCGCGACTTCATGGTGGCGCGCGGCGCGCGCATCTTCTCGGTTGCCATCCCGGCCATTATTCTCACCGCCGCGCTGGATGCGACCGGTTTCTGGCTAGAACCCGACGTGTACCCGGCGGACTACCGCGCCTGGGACTTGCCGCTTGTTCGCGTGATCACCTCCGCGCTGTTCCTCAATGAGATCTGGACGCTGGGCATTCAGTTGTTCACCAACGTGCCGTACTGGTCGCTCAACTACGAGGTCTGGTACTACGTGCTGTTCGGCGTGCTGCACTTCCTGCGCGGCCGGCGGCGTACGTTGGCGCTCGTACTGCTGTGCCTGTTCCTCGGCCCCAAGATCCTGCTGCTGCTGCCGGTGTGGTGGCTCGGTGTGTGGGTGTACCGCAGTGAGCGGCTGCGCAACATTTCCAGCGGCCAGGCCTGGTTGTGTGTTTTGTTATCGCTGGTCGGAGGCTACTACTACATCGCGCTCAACCTCGGCCAGTTCGGCTGGGACTGGGTGCAGCACACCTTCGGCGTTGAACTGCACCGCCAACTGTCCTTCAGCCGCCAGTTCGTGACCGACTACTATCTCGGTGCGGTGCTCGCGCTGAACTTCGTGGGGATGCGCATTGTGCTCGCCGGCAAGGACGGCACGCCGGCCGTCGTCGAGGGGCCCATCCGCTACTTTGCGGGCTCCACATTTTCCATCTACCTGTACCACCAGCCGCTGTTGTGGTTCTACCTCGCCATCTTCTCCTGGCTGGGAGAGGGCGTGGCGCGGTACCTCCTGATCCTGTCGCTGACCCTCGGTAGCTGCCTGCTGCTGTCCGTGTACACGGAACAGCGCAAGAACGTGTGGAAGGCGTGGCTCGAGAAGCTGCTGGGAATCGGAGACAGCCTGTACGGCCGCCTGCGCGGCGCCGGCGCCTAGCCGCCCGGGCAGGTTGCCTGCAGCACGGCCGCCACCACGCCCAGGGTCTCCCCCGGCCCCGAGTCATCCACGCCTGAGGTCTGGTCCGTCCGCAGGCGCGGCAGTCGCGGTGCAGCCAGTTGCCAGTTGCTGTTGGCGCGAATGAATCGCTCCGCGTAAGCCTCCGCCGCGTGCTTGGCGGCGATGTACTCGTCGAAGCCCTTGATGTCCCCGTCGAGAAAAACGGAGGAGGGGATAAACAGGTGCATTGCGCGCTCCCGGCCCACCGCCTTGCGCGTGTGCTCGAGCAGCGCGGCAAGCCCGTCGATGTAGAAGCGGCAGAAGTTCGCATACAATTCACCGTTCCAGCGCCCGCTCTCGCCCTTGTCGATCACGGGCGAGGCGAGGTAGTAGACGTGAGTGATGTCTGCCAGTGCCGCCGCGAGGTCGTCACCGATGTCGCCGGACAGCACATCGTGATGCAGCACGACGGGTCGCGCGCGTTCGGTCGCAATGTCCGCGGCGACCCGCTCGGCATCGTCGCGACCCCGGGCGTAGGTCAGGGTGACCTGCGCGCCCCCGGCGGCCAGTACCTTCGCCATCACCTCGCCGAGGCCGCGCGAGGCGCCGACCAGCAGCGCGCGCTGCCCTGCGAACGCATCCGCGGGCAGCGCTGCAACCACATCGGCCATGGCGGACTGGTCGGCCGGCACCGCGCGGAAGAATGCCTCGATGCTGCCCTGTACATAGGCGTTGCACACGCCCATGACCACGCGGTTGAAGCGTGCGTCCGCCGTGCCCACACTGTAGTGGAGCTGGCTGTTGCTGGCGCCGTCGCCCGCCTCGATGAACTCGAGTTCGAGATTGGAGTACACCGAGTGCAGTCCGGGGCACTGCATGCCCACGATGCGGGTGGTGGCGAGGATGGAGGCGAGTTGTCGTGCCGGCAGCTCACTGCTGGCATGAGGGTAGAGCTGCGCGGCGAGTGTTTCGTCCCAGGACAGGTCCGCCGCCGCGGCGAGGCCTGCGCACGTCGTGATGTCGGGTGCGAGACAGGCGGGTGGTCGGTCGACCGCGGGGCTGAACTGTGGTGCCAGCACGGGACCGCTGTCGGTCGTGGAATACTCGATCTCGATCATTTGGCAGCGCGCGCCCGCCACGTGCAGTTCCAACCGCGCCTTATTCGCGTCGCCCGCGGCAAGCAGTGTGATGTCCTGCCCCTGGGTGATGGGTTTGGCGTATCTCACCTGCAGCCTGGTCAGGGCCGCGCAACCGGGGTTGCGCGCGAGCCACAGGTCGATGGCCCGCAGCGTCCCGCATACGCCGTGAATCAGCGTGTGGCCGAACTGGGTCCGCCGCGCCGCCACCGGGTCGAGATGCAGTGGGTTGAAGTCGCCCGAGAGGCGGGCGAAGCGGGCAGACGCATCGGCGCTGATGGTGAAATTGTCGAGTACCTGCATGGCCTTGGTGTTGTTAGTGACGCACGTCCTGCCGGCTACTGTACTCGAAATCGTCTCCGGCGACAGTTATGGCTCCGGTGCCGGGCGGCTTAGCCGCCGGGCGGGCTGCCGCGTTACCTGTTTTAGGTGCACCCCAAGTCCGCTAGGATGACGCAGTGGTATGGGCGAGCGCTACAGTACGCCGACAGTCGCGCTTGTTCTGCCCGCGCAGCGTGCGCCGGCGCAAGCGTTGGGCGCACTTGCAAACCGCATCAGGAGAATAATAATGACGCGTAACATTCTGATTTCTTTATTTTTTATTTGTGCTCTCACCGGGTGCAGCGGCACCTACTACAGTTACAACGGCACTAAATATGGAAGCTCCTCCGCGGCGCTGGAGGCGCAGGCTTCCTACCTGGGTGACATTGAGAGGCAGGTGGGGCCAAGGAGTGGTACTCCCTATGGGAAGGCATTGGTGCTGACTCCCTCGATGAAGACGTGTAAAGCGCTTGGCGTACAGCGAACCGGCTCGCCACCGGAAGACCAGGTCCTCTATGTGGCGGCCTCACTTTGTCGCGACTTCGGCGCTTTCGAGGGTTATCTCGGCGCATCCCGGGTATTTGAGTCCGTGGAATCCCGGTGGGAGGATTTTCCGCAAATCGAAGCGCGCAAAGCCAGCAAAAACTATGATGCGACGATTTACTTTCACATGAAGTCAGCCCAGGAGAGTGGCTGGTACATGTACCTGCCCGGGTCGAAAAAGCCAATGCCGATCACATTCGACCCCGTGGCCGCGGGAGGCGCGCCTCGCGTCAACTCGTGGATTGATAGCGTCGTGCGCAACCTGGAAAGCAGCCGATGAGGGCCTTGTTACCCTTTGCCACTGTTTTCGCGATGATCTGCTTCTTCTGCCAGGAGTCGGTCGCGCAACAGGCGTACGGGCAGACGACAGACTACCGTAACAGCTGGCCGAGCCTGGACCTGTGGACGGAGTACACGGTTTTGGTGGGGGTGTCAGACAAGCGGCCCTATATTTTGAACGGAGACAAGGAGCCTGCTTTTGTCGGCCTGTCGCGCAGTCAACTGGGTATTCCCTACGATATTCTGACGACGAGCAAGGCGTCTCTCGCAAGCGATCTGGAGCAAGCCCTGGCCAACGGCCTGTTGAACTCGGGCGTACTCGCAGAACGCCTGTCGCAGGAGGGTGACCGCGAAGGTGACGATGCTGGTACACCGGTGCGTAAACTGATCCTCACACTCTTCGAATGGAAGAGCGACACGTACAGGGATACGACGTTTCACTACGATTTTGAACTGCAGGTTTTCACGCCGGACAACCGGGTCGTCTCTAGCCAGCGGTTTGCCAGCAAACGAACGGATTCTTCCGGAATCGATGCCGCCCGAATGGTTCTATCCGCGGCCCTGGCCGCGCCGGATATCTTGCATGCCCTCGACTCGGAATTTGTCCCCGGGGAGCCGTCGGGCGCGGTCAGCGCTGACAGTGCGCCGAAATTGGACGTTGATGGGATCTATGAAGACCTGCTGAAGCTAAAGGAGCTTCTGGACAAGGGCATTATCACCCAGCAAGAATTCGATGAGCAGAAGCGGGGCGTTCTGGGAGGCCAGTGATGCGCTTTCCGAGTCCACGACACCAACCCGATGCCCCGGCGGGTTGTTGGCCGGGTAAGACGTCGCCGTATCGATAACCCCTGGATAGATGGAATCATGGTATCGGAGGCCGGGCTTGAACCGGCACGCCGTCGCTGGCATTGGATTTTGAATCCGGCGTGTCTACCAATTTCGCCACTCCGGTACGGAGAGGAAGCGGGAGCCAAAAACCGGCCTCCGATCTGCGTGGTGGCGATGATGGAGGCGAACTGCCGCGCGGGGGCAGTGCCCTGCAGGCGCGTGGCAGGAGCAGGCCCGGGGTCGCAGTTCCTGCACCCGCCAGGGATTCCGCCGGGCGAAGACGGCGGGCGGGATTGCAATCGTGGCGCCAGTTAATTTAACGTCGGGCGAAACCAACCAGGGGAGCGCCGGACCGTGAGCCGGGCGAACTGCCACCACGTGCCAGGTGGCCTGCATCGCGGCTCAAGTCGGTCCCCGCCTTCATGCACCCAGGCCTGACATGAACCCAGCACAAGAAATCCCTGCAACCGCCGCGCCTTCAGCTTTCGATCCCATCACCCTCGGCCCGCTCACCCTGCGCAATCGCTTCATCAAGTCGGGGGCGAACGAGGCCATGTGCCTCGACGGGCGTCCCACAGCCGCGTTGGTGAATCACCATCGCGAACTGGCGGCGGGCGGCATCGGCATGACGACCGCGGCCTACATGGCTGTCTCCCGCATTGCCCGCACCCTGCCCAACCAGACCTGGATGCGCCGCGAAATCCTGCCCGACTTGCGCGCGCTCACCGGCGCGGTCCACGCCGAGGGCGCGGCCATTTCGGCGCAGATCACCCATGGCGGCTCGTTCGTTACCGGTATGCACGCCAGGGGCAGGCTGATGAGCGCCTCGTCCGGCATCAACGCGGCGGGGCTGATGAAAGGCAATATCCTGCAGCGGAAAATGAACGAGTCCGACATGGCGCAGGTGACGCTGGAGTTCGTCGAGGCGGCCAGGCTGGCGCGTGAGGGCGGCTTCGACGCGGTGGAGATTCACATGGGCCATGGCTATCTCCTCAACCAGTTCATCTCGCCCATGAGCAATCGGCGCGGCGACGACTACGGCGGCGGCCCGGAAAACCGCGTGCGCTTCCCTGCTCGCGTGCTGGCGGCGGTGCGCGACGCCGTCGGTGACGACCTTGCGGTGCTGGCCAAGATCAACGTCGCCGACGGACCCAGCCGTGGGGCCACGGCGGAGGACGCGGTGGTCACCGCGCGCGCGTTGCAGGAGGCCGGCGCCCATATGCTGGTGCTGTCGGGCGGACGCAACGTCGAGTCCACCTGGTTTATGTTCGGCAGCAATATGAATCACGCGGAAATCGCGAAGGTGATGAGGCAGACCGGAGACCGGGTAGGGGCCCTGATGATGAAGGTCGCCGCGTCTTCCGAGCGCAAGGTCGATTTTCGCGAGCTGTACTTCCGCGAATATTCACGGAAGATTCGCGCCGCCGTCGACATGCCACTGGCGTACCTCGGCGGCGTGAAGTCCCTGGACAATGTCGAGACCGCCATGGGCGACGGGTTCGACTGTGTGGTTCTGGCCCGCGCGCTCCTGCGCGACCCCGACCTCGTGGAGCAGTTCCGTTCCGGCGGCAGGCGCGAGTCGCGCTGCGACAACTGCAACGGCTGCGTCGCCTACATCTACGACCCCGACGGTACGCGCTGCGTCTACCGAGGTGAGAACGACCCGCAGGCTAACAGGGTGTTTGCGGTGGACTGGAGCGCGCTCAAATATTGCGATTGAAGCCGCGCTTTCAGCTATGTCACTGGTATGGGGGGCGGGCAGGGACAATAACGCCGTAGAGCGGGTTACAGAGCGTCCAAGTGTCTGGTTCGGTTGTCAGTAGTTTTATTTGTTTAAAATTGACTCACTTATTCGGACTCACGGAGGGCCTACTTTTGATTTCCAAGGCATTCTTCTCCAATTACCCGATCAAGAACCTAACTATTGGTTATCAGTCTACCGAGTCAGTTGTTTATAGCGCTTAACTAGAAATGAGCCCTTCGCTGTGAGCTTTCCGCCATCTAATTCGACTAGACCGGAACGAACGAGATGTACGGGACCCCATCGGCGCTTAGGTGCACCGCCGCCTTCGAGATGCTCTAAATACTCTAAGTCCTGAACTGAAAGGCCGTAGAGTCCGGAAACGATCTCAGCTGTGTCGGCGCTAATCTTCTCCGCCTCATCTTTCTTCCCTTGACTCTCCAGCTCTGCGGCCTTGGATACGCCAGAGGTAACGATTTTTTCGACTTCGAGCTTGAGTTGAGTCTCTCCAAAACGGCCTTCGACTCGTGTTACTCTCGCGAGAAGATCGGATATTACGTCTTTGAATCGATAGGCGATGATCAGGGTGACCGCCGGCCAGGCAAGAACGCTGAGGGAGTTATTAACCTCCTTGAACCAATCTAACCAGTGCACGATTTTCCTCGCTAATTATTAGGTTGTTGGGGTCGAGATACTCGTCGAGGTTTTTCTCCAAAAAACTTTGGAATGTCGCGGCGTCGAATGCGGTTCCAATCTCGGTGTTCTTATCTATGTCGTTGTGTTGGCCAAAAGAACTAGAATTACCGGCGGGAGCAAGAACAGCAAGAACTAGAGGGCCGAGTTGATGAAAGGCCGATCTAAATCCGCCAGGTCCATAGTACCCGTTGATAGAATATGTGAACTTGAGTCCTTCTTCGTCACACCGTAGCTGTGTAGTGAACCCACGTACATCTAGTTGTTTTTTATGCTCTTCAAGCATTCCTCGCAATTTTGGTAGATTTAAGATGTAAGCCGCGTTCTCAGCTTCACGAATTTTCAGGCGCTCAGCCTCGTTCAAGATGTATGCGCTGTGCTGTTCCAATTTCTGGTCAACTGAATCCCAGTATCTGTTAGTCATCGCTAAGTCATCTCGCGAGTAGTCGAATCGGCTTTAATTAGCACTGGTACTGACCTTCGCTTCATTGTTCAGGCAACTTCCCAGTTAAATCTCGATTAATTGCCTCACGCACTAGATCGGATACCCTAACTGTCTCACCACTGACCGCCGTGCGCTCACCCGCTAGCTTGACAAGCCTAGTATGGGTCGAGGCCGACACCCTCACTGTGAGCACCTTTACCTCATTATCCAGCTTCTGCGGGCGTCCTCTGGGGCGTTTCTTGTCTAGCATGGCGATTCTCACCTTTTAGTAGGTAATTCCATGGCAGCCCTCTTGGCTAAGCTGTGGGTACGTGAAATAAGGCGGGGCACGCAAGCAAAATCTGCAAGTAATAAGCTCGCCATGAATTAGTGATGCCCCTCTAGTGTGGTGTGATTAACACCGCGTATACAAAATGGAGTATGCGATAACAACTGCGCCAATTTTTGAGTATTCACCATGATAGACGTCGATCCCATCGCCCATGCCGGTTTTGTCTACGCTGGGCATTGCTTCGAATAGCGTTGTGTACTCATCGAATAATAGTTTTCTACTGTTCAGTCGGCGCCTCCATCGATTGGAGTATATTTATGTAATGCACAAATACAAAATAGAAAGCTTGGCTTGATAATGAAGTAGTCTGAGAAATCTCAGTCTTCGTGCGTCCATAAGCAGGTTGGGCGGCTTGAATCGTATAAATACACACGATATAGTACTGTTCTGAATAAGAAACCACAATATCTGGGGTGGGCATATGGATGAATCACGAAAAGCCGAGATCCGGCGAGAGGTACGTCGGCTGCATGAGCTAGTTTGGGAGCACAAGGAGGCGCTCTGGCCCAAAGGGGCACCTGCGCCCCTCAACATGCTCCATCCGAGGGTCGTAGCGCATTTATATGGGCTGGAGTACGTCGAAGTAGACAGCTTCGCTGGACAGCAGTTTACGGCCAGGACCGTGGGTCGGAAGCTGGCGGGCCAGCTTGACCGTGAGAACAAGACTATCGTTGTGGCACAAAGATTCGGCGCAGAGACGACAAGGTTCACTGCTGCGCACGAGCTAGGCCATTACTTTTTGCACCCAGGAAGAACAATGTTCCGCGACCGGCCTATCGGTGATCATGGGGACAGGCCGGAGAGATCTGAAGAAGAGAAGGAGGCTGATTACTTCGCCGCCTGTTGGCTTATGCCGGAGAATTTGCTCGTAGATGAATTCGAAAAGAGGTTTGGGTCGACACCACTGACATTCAATACCAACGTCGCTAACCACTTGAATCCGGCTGAAGTGGATGCGTTGTTAGGTGCTGAAGAAGATGACACGATCCGAGAGTTTGAGATTGCGAAGAGTCGCCGGTTCAACGGCCAACACTTTGTTTCCCTCGCGGAAGCTTTCAGGGTGTCCAGATCGGCAATGGCTTACAGGCTGAAGGAGTTGAAGCTGATCAAGTGGCCATGATCGACTGCTTGAACGGCTCCTCGCTGCATTTTCGCTTCAATGGTCCCGATATATTAGTGCGGTTTGTCTAGAAGTCTCTCAAACTACTGTAGACATTTTTCATCGTCGTTAAGCAGTCCAAGACTCATGCCCCAGCACGATCCGACATTTCGTCAGGGTCAGCGAATTCAATTGGACTCACGTCGCTGTTTCATGATTAGTAGGTTGTGGTACCGGAGGCCGGACTTGAACCGGCACGCCATCGCTGGCATCGGATTTTGAATCCGACGTGTCTACCAATTTCACCACTCCGGCACGGAGAGGAAGCGGGAGCCGGAAACCGGCGTCCCGTGGAGAGCGGCAGGGTATAGCAAGCCCCCCTCACGCGCAAACTTTTCCTTAACCTGCGGGGACTTTGGTTGTACACTTCGCGCCGGTTCTGGGGGTGGCCCCTACTATCTGAGTATCTGCAGGAGAAAAGAGCATGGCGATGAAGCTGGTCAAGAAGACCGACGAGTACAGCATCTACAAGCGTGGCGACGACCGCTACGCGGTGAAGGGCGCGGACAAGCAGCCCATCAATGGCCTCGACAAGGCGCGCATCCTGGTCGAGGAAGGCCTGATCAAGGTGACCCTGCCCAACCCGAGCGCCGCGGCTGAAGAGGCCGAGGAAGTCGCCGCCGAGGCGCCGGAAGGCGAGGCGAGCGCTGCCGCGGAGGCGCCCGCGGAGGAAGCCGCAGCC
This sequence comes from Gammaproteobacteria bacterium, assembly GCA_030428835.1. Classification (GTDB taxonomy): domain Bacteria; phylum Pseudomonadota; class Gammaproteobacteria; order Pseudomonadales; family Halieaceae; genus Marimicrobium. The sequence goes on from JAUIEP010000002.1 coordinate 48,235, forward strand.
GCTGAAGAGGAAGCACCCGCGGAAGCAGAGGCGCCCGCCGAGGACGAGGACAAGTAAGTCCCGTCCCGTAAAAACAAAGCCGGCCCCGCGCCGGCTTTTTTGTCCATGAAGCGCAGCGACTTCCATTACGAACTCCCCGCCGGACTGATCGCCCAGCACCCGCTGCCGGGTCGCGCGGACAGCCGCCTGTTGGCGCTGGATTGTCATGGCGGTATCACGCACCGGCATTTCGCCGAACTGCCCGATGTGCTGCATCCAGACGACCTGCTCGTCTTCAACGACACCCGCGTGATTCCCGCGCGCCTGTGGGGGCGCAAGGCTTCCGGCGGACGCGTCGAGATCCTCATCGAGCGGATGACCGGCAGCCACTCTGCGCTGGCCCATGTGCGCGCCAGCAAGTCGCCAAAGGCCGGTACCCGGATCTTCCTGTCAGTGGATGCGGATGCTGAGCCGGGTGGCGACGAACTCGTGGTGACGGGTCGAGAGGGTGACCTGTTCCAGCTATCCAGCGCGTCCGGCAGGCCTGTCACCGAGTTGCTGGGAGAGTTCGGTCACATGCCCCTGCCGCCTTACATAGGGCGTGGCGACGAGGCGCTGGACCGGGAACGCTACCAGACGGTCTACGGGGTGAACGAGGGCGCTGTCGCCGCTCCCACAGCGGGGCTCCATTTCACGCAGGAACTGCTCGCGACTATCGACGCAATGGGTGTGCGGCGCGCAACGGTGACCCTGCATGTCGGCGCCGGTACGTTCCAGCCCGTGCGCGCGGACGAGATCGAGGACCACGTCATGCACGCCGAGCACATCGAGGTGGGCGAGGCTGTCGTACGCGCCGTTGGCGAGACCCGCGCGCGCGGCGGCCGTGTGATCGCCGTGGGGACCACTTCCGTGCGCGCGCTGGAGTCGGCGAGCCTGGCCTCGGGCGTCATCGAGCCTTTCTCCGGTGATACCGACATTTTCATCTACCCCGGTTACACGTTCCGCAGCGTGGACGCCATGCTCACCAATTTCCACCTGCCGGAGTCCACGCTGCTGATGCTGGTGAGCGCCTTCGCGGGCCGCGACCCTATAATGGGAGCCTATGCCGAGGCAATCGCCCACGGCTACCGTTTTTTCAGTTACGGTGACGCAATGTTGATCGAACGACCGACAGGGAACTAGCACCGGCATGACCCGCACCAGCCACATGCGTTTCGAGCGCCTGGCCGAGGACGGCCTGGCGCGTCGCGGGCGCCTCGCCTTCCCGCGCGGCATCGTGCAGACACCGGCGTTCATGCCGGTAGGCACCTACGGCACGGTCAAGGGCATGCTGCCGCGGGATATCGCCGGCATAGGCGCCGAGATCATCCTCGGCAACACCTTCCACCTGTGGCTGCGCCCGGGTACCGACATCATCGAGGCGCACGGCGACCTGCATGACTTCATGGGGTGGCAGGGTCCCATACTGACCGACTCCGGCGGCTTCCAGGTGTTCAGCCTCGGCGACATGCGCAAGATCTCCGAGGAGGGCGTGCGCTTCCAGTCGCCGGTGGACGGCGACCGCGTGTTCCTCGACCCCGAGACGTCCATGGACATCCAGCGCAAGCTGGGCGCGGACGTCGTCATGATCTTCGACGAGTGCACGCCGTATCCCGCGACCGAGGAGGAGGCGCGCGCCTCCATGGAGTTGTCGCTGCGCTGGGCGCAACGCAGTGCGGACGCCCACGCCGACAACCCCGCGGCGCTGTTCGGCATCGTGCAGGGCGGTATGTACGCCGCGCTGCGCGCCGAGTCCCTGGCCGGCCTGGAGGCGATCGGCTTCGACGGCTACGCCATCGGCGGGCTGTCGGTCGGCGAGCCGAAAGACGAGATGCTGGCGGTGCTGGACTGCCTGGCGCCGCACATGCACGTGGACAAACCGCGCTACCTGATGGGCGTGGGTACCCCTGCGGACCTGTTGGAAGGCGTGCAGCGCGGCATCGACATGTTCGACTGCGTCATGCCGACGCGCAATGCACGCAACGGCCACATCTTCACCTCGCGTGGCGAGTTGCGGCTGCGCAACGCCAGGCACAAGTCGAGTACGCTGCCGCTGGACGAGGACTGCGCGTGTTACACCTGCGCCAATTTCAGCCGCGCCTACCTGCACCACCTCGACAAGTGCAATGAGATCCTGGGCGCGCAGCTTAATACCATTCACAACCTGTACTTTTACCAGCAGCACATGGCGGGGATACGCGCGGCAATCGAGGCGGGTACACTGGGTGATTTCGCCGCCGCGTTCTACGCCGGGCAGTCGAGGGGGGTGTGATGTACAAGATCGGTTTTTATGTGCCCGAAACACATGTTGAGGCCGTCAAACGCGCGGCCTTCGACGCCGGCGCCGGCCGCATCGGTGACTACGACAGCTGCAGCTGGCAGGTGCTGGGCCAGGGCCAGTTTCGCCCGCTCGAGGGCAGTGATCCGTTTCTCGGCCGGCGGGGCGAGGTGGAGACCGTGGTGGAATATCGCGTGGAGATGGTGTGCGACGCTGAGCATGTGCGTGCCGCGCTCAGTGCCATGCTTGCGGCACATCCCTACGAGGAGCCGGCGTACGACGTGGTCGCGCTGGTAACGGAGCTACCCGGTGAGTGATGCGCTCTGGACGCGCCTCGCGCCCGCCCTCGACGGTTCCGACAGGCCGTGGACCGAGCGCCCGGAGACGGGCGAGTGGCCGCAGGCCGGGGTGCTGGTTGCGCTGTCCGATGAGGCGCAACCGACCGTACTGCTCGGCCGCCGCGCCGGCCACCTCAGCAACCACCCCGGCGAGGTGGCGTTTCCCGGTGGCAAACGCGAGGAGCATGACGTGAGCGCGGTCGCCACTGCCCTGCGCGAATCCGAGGAGGAGGTCGGCCTGCCGCCTGACGCCGTCACCCTGCTGGGCGAACTGCCGCCGCTCGTAACGCGCACCGGTTTCCAGGTGTTCCCCTGTGTCGGCAGGATCGCGCCGGATTTCGAGCCGGTGGTCGATCCGTCTGAATTCGACAGCGTATTTTCCCCGTCCCTGCAGACATTCTCCGACGCCTCCATCTACCGGCTGGAGAAAATGTTCGACGGCACGCGCAGTCGCATGGTGCCGCACTACCAGGTGGGCCAGGACAATGTATGGGGTGTGACGGCGGCGATACTGGTACTGCTCGCTAATGTCGCCTACGATGCGGGACTCGATTTGCAGCGTGACTGGGAGTCCGCACCATGAAGTATACACTCGACGGCAAAGCGCCGACACTCCTCGGCGAGGGCCACTTTATCGCCCCCAATGCAGCCGTGATCGGCAACGTCGTCATGCACGAGCGTTCCAGCGTGTGGTTCAGTTGCGTGTTGCGCGGCGACGCGGAGCGGATCGAGATCGGTGCCGGCAGCAACATCCAGGACGGCACCGTGATGCACGCCGACCCGGGTTTTCCGATGACCGTGGGCGAGAACGTCACGGTCGGCCACAACGCCATGCTGCACGGCTGCACGATCGGCGACGGCACCCTGGTCGGTATCAATGCGGTGGTGCTGAACGGCGCGAGGATCGGCAGGAACTGCCTTATCGGCGCCAACGCGCTGGTCACGGAGGGCACCGAGGTACCGGATGGCTCGATGGTGCTCGGCTCGCCGGGCAAGGTGAAGAAGCAGCTGTCCGCACAAGAGCAGGAAATGCTGGGTGCTAACGCGTCACACTATGTCGACAACGCGGCGCGCTACGCGGCGGGACTCGAGGAGGCGTAGTGAGCGACGCGCCAAAATCGCCCTGTATCTCGGTGTGTGTGCTGGACGACGAGGATATCTGCCAGGGCTGTTATCGCAGCGCGCAAGAGATTACCGACTGGTTCATGGCCAGCAATGAGGAAAAGCGGGCGATACTGGTGCGCGCGCAGGAGCGCCTGGAGGCGAGCAACCCGGTGCGCCTGGGTTAAACGGGCGGTTGTCCCGCTCGCGCCGCAAGCCCTGTGGGGTCGAATTTATTCGACCGGGGAGCGGCAGGGTGCAATTGAGCGCCAGTTGGAATGCCAACCGCGGTCGAATAAATTCGACCCCACAGGGATCAGTTCTGGCACCACAACTCACGCGCTCTCTTCGCCGGCCGACCGCGCCTTCACCACCTGCACCACATTGCCTTCGAGCTGCAGGATCTCCAAGCGGTAGTTCCCCAGGGTCATGCCGGCGTTGCCGTCGGGAAACGACTCCAGGAATTCCAGCATCAGGCCGCTCAGGGTCTTCGGGCCGTCGGTCGGCAACTCCCAGTCGAGTGACTTGTTGATGTCGCGGATGGTGGTCGCGCCGGCGATGATGAAGCTGCCGTCGCGCTGCGCAAAAATACTGTCGGCGGCCTCGGAGAGGCTGGATGTGAATTCGCCGACGATCTCCTCGAGAATATCCTCCAGCGCGACCAGCCCCATCACCTCGCCGTACTCGTCGATGACCACGCCCAGCCGCCGCTTCTTCTGCTGGAAGTTCATGAGCTGGGTGTGCAGCGGGGTGGACTCGGGCACAAAGTAGGGCTCTTCGATCTCCCGGTCCAGCGCGACGCGGTCCAGGCCGTCCTTCGCGATCACGCGGCTGATGTTGCGCATGTGCAGCATGCCGATGATCTCGTTGATGTTGTCCCGCCAGACCGGTAACCGGGTGTGCGAACTGTTCTGGATGGCCTGCAGTATCTCCTCGTCGCTGTCGTCGAGGTCGATGCCGAAGACGTCGGTGCGCGGCACCATGATGTCGTCCACGGTAACCTCCTCGAGGTCGAGGATGTTCAGTAGCATGGCGCGGTGTTCGGCGGGTATGAAGTGTCCCGCCTCCGTGACGATGGTGCGCAGCTCTTCCGGCGACAGGTGATCCTCGTCGCCACCCGTGGGGTCAATGCCGAACAATTTCACCAGGCCGTTGGTGACGGCGTTGACCAGCGCCACGACCGGGTAGAACAGCTTCATCAGCGGCACCAGCAGCAGGCTGGCGGGAAACGCGACCTTTTCGGGGTACAGCGCGGCGATCGTTTTTGGCGTGATCTCGGCGAACACCAGCACGATCAGGGTCAGTGCCACCGCGGAGATCAGTGGCCCGGCGTCACCCCACAGGCGGATGGCGACCACCGCCGCGATGGACGCGGCGAGGAAGTTCACCAGGTTGTTGCCGATGAGGATGAGGCCGATCAGCCGGTCGGGCCGATCCAGCAGCTTGCCGGCGCGGATGGCGCCGCGATGCTTGTTTTTCTGCAGGTGCTTCAACCGATAGCGGTTGAGGGACATCATGCCGGTTTCCGAACTGGAGAAGAAACCGGAAAGTACGATGAGCGCGACCAGGACGGAAAAAAGGATACCCAGCGGTGCGTCGTTCAATGCCTGTTAGGGCCTCCGGGGGGCGAGTGGGTTGTCATCTTGAAGAAAAAGGGCGGGGGCGGCAAGCCCCATCGCGCTCAGCCGCGCTCGAGGATCAACTCCAGCACGAGCTTGGAGCCGAAGAAGGCGAGCATCAGCAGCGCGAAGCCCCCGAGCGTGAATTTCACGGCGGTCATGCTGCGCCAGCCGAGCTGGTAGTGGCCCCATAGCAGCACGGAGAACAGCAGCCACGCGACCATGGTGAGCACCGTCTTGTGTACCAGGTGCTGGGCGAAGATGTCGTCGACGAACACCGCGCCGGACACGATGGCGATGGTCAGCAGCGTGACCCCGATCCACAACAGCTCAAACAGCATGCTCTCCATCAATTGCAGCGGCGGCAACACCTGCACCAGGCCGCGTGTGTGGCGGTGGCGCAACTGGTGGTCCTGCAGTGCGAGCAGGGCGGACTGTACCGCGGCGAGGGTGAGTACCGCGTAGGCGAGGATCGAACTCGCGATGTGCAGCAGCATGCCGCCTGTGGTGTCCGTCGTACCCGCCGCGGTATCCGGCGCGAACGTGGCAACCAGTACCGACAGCGCTGACAGAGGAAACAGTGCGGCGAGCAGGTTCTGCAGCGGCCGGCGCCACAGCGAGGCGAGGCAGGCGACATTGATCACGAGGAAGATCAGTGCTGAGACGCGGAAGAACCCCAGGTGTATGCCGTCTTCCAGGAACACGGTCTGCCAGACGATCGCGGCATGGCTGGCGAGCGCGAGCAGGGTTACCGCGAGAACCGGGCGGCTCATGCGTCTGCCGCCCTGCGATATCTGCAGTAGCTGCATGCCGGTCGCGGCGAGGTAGAGCAGCGCACACAGCGGTGCGAGGAGGGTGACGGACATCGGCTTTTTTTAAGCGTCGCCAGTAAAGTATACTGCGCCCTTTGTACCGGCTTGGCCGGGCATAATCAATAGCGCAGCGGCGCTGCCATCGCCGTTGTTCCCGCCGAGGTAAAGCATGTTTGAAAGTCTGAGTGATCGCCTGTCGCAAACGCTGCGCAGTGTTACGGGCAAGGCCCGCCTGACCGAGGACAACATCCAGGACACCATGCGCGAGGTGCGCATGGCACTGCTGGAAGCCGATGTCGCGCTGCCGGTCGTGAAGGATTTCGTCGACGCCGTGAAGCAGCGCGCGCTGGGCCAGGAAGTGCTGAAGAGCCTCAGTCCCGGGCAGGCGTTCCTCGGCATCGTGCAGGCTGAACTCGAAGCCGTCATGGGCAGCGCCAACGAGGCGCTGAATCTCGCCACCACACCGCCCGCGGTCATCCTGATGGCGGGCCTGCAGGGCGCGGGCAAGACTACGACGGCCGCCAAGCTCGCGCGTCACCTCATCGAGCGCGAGAAGAAGAAAGTGACGGTGGTCAGCGCAGACGTCTACCGCCCCGCGGCCATCAAGCAGCTCGAAACGCTTGCAGGCGAGGTGGGCGCGGATTTCTTCCCGAGTAATGTGGAGCAGAAGCCTGCCGATATCGTGCAGGCAGCGCTGGACCACGCGCGCATCAAGTTCAGCGACGTGCTTATCGTCGACACCGCGGGCCGCCTCGCCATCGACGAGGACATGATGCGCGAGATCGCCGAGTTGCACGCTGCCGTCAAGCCCATCGAAACCCTGTTCGTGGTGGATGCCATGACAGGCCAGGACGCCGCCAACACCGCCAGGGCGTTTGGCGAGGCGTTGCCGCTGACCGGTGTGGTGCTCACCAAGGTCGACGCTGATACCCGCGGCGGTGCCGCGCTGTCGGTGCGCTCGATCACGGGCAAGCCGATCAAGTTCCTGGGCGTGGGTGAGAAGACCACGGCGCTGGACCCTTTCCACCCCGACCGCCTCGCCTCGCGCATCCTCGGCATGGGCGATGTCATGTCGCTCATCGAGGAGGCGGAGCAGAAGGTCGACAAGGAAAAGGCCGCGAAGCTCGCGAAGAAAGTCAAGAAAGGCAAGAAGTTCGACCTGGAGGATTTCCGCGACCAACTGCAGCAGATGAACAACATGGGCGGCGTGACCGGCCTGCTCGACAAGCTGCCCGGCATGGGTGGCATGGCGCAGATGGCCCAGCAGCAGCTCGACATGAAGATGTTTGCCCGCATGGAAGCGATGATCAACTCCATGACCCCGAAGGAGCGGCAGAACCCGGAACTCATCCAGGGGTCGCGCAAGCGCCGCATTACCCAGGGCTCCGGCACCCAGGTGCAGGACCTCAATCGACTGCTGAAGCAGCACAAGCAGATGCAGAAGATGATGAAGAAAATGAAGGGCAAGGGCATGGAGAAGATGATGCGCGGACTCGGCGGCGCGCTCGGCCAGGGTGGCCCCGGCGGCATGGGCGGACCCGGGGGTATGCCGTTCCGCTAGCCGGCTGTTTCCGGTCCCGGGGCCGGGGGTGGTCGTCTTCGGTAGAGTGCGCCCTAACACCCCGGAATTGCTGAAGAAAATTTGCCGGCGCTCTTTTATCTCGGGCGCAATTTCCGTATGATACGCCACCTTCGCGGCCACGCTGCCGCGTTTTGTCGTGCGCGTACGCGAAATATCGGCGCAAATCGCTACACAAAACAGGAAATTAACCGAACATGGTAACAATTCGACTTGCAAGGGGCGGCGCCAAGAAGCGCCCGTTCTACCACCTCACGGTGACCGACAGCCGCCGCGCGCGCGACGGCCGGTTCATCGAGCGCGTCGGCTTCTTCAACCCCATCGCCACCGGAGGTGAAGAGCGCCTGCGTGTTGATGCGGAGCGTATCGAGTACTGGCAGAGCAAGGGCGCGCAATTGTCCGAGCGCGTCGCCAAGCTGGTGAAGGAAGCCGCGGAGGCGCAGGCAGCCGCCTGATCGACATGGCTGGGTCTGCGCCCACCATGCTGGAGATAGGCCGTATCACGGGGCCTTACGGTATCAAGGGCTGGTTGAAGATCCACTCCTATACTGAGCCGCTGGAGAATTTCCTCTCCTACGGCCGGTGGCACCTGAAGCGCCGCGGCGGCTACGAGCCGGTCGAGTTCGACGACGGCAGGCTGCACGGCAAGGGGCTGGTAGCCCACCTGAAGGGGGTCGACGACAGGACCCTCGCCGAGTCCTACCGGGGGCTCACCGTTGCGATACCGGAGGACGCCCTCCCGCAACTGGAAGACGGAGATTATTACTGGCGGGATTTGCAGGGCCTCAAGGTCCTCTGCCAGGACGGGGAAGAACAGGTACTGCTCGGTGTAGTGGACCACCTGATCGAGACCGGCGCCAACGACGTGCTGGTCGTGACAGGCTGCGACGGCAGCGTGGACCAGGTTGAACGACTGATACCCTACCTGCCCGGTGACACGGTCACGCGGGTGGACCTGGAGGCGGGCATCATCGAGGTGGACTGGTTCCTCGACGAGCAATAGGGGCAGGAGAGACAGCGGGAGCGGTTCGACATGCATATCGCACTCGTGAGCCTGTTCCCCGGGATGTTCGCCGCGGTGAGCGAATACGGCGTGACGGGGCGCGCGGTCGCCGATGGCCTGGTCACACTGAGCCACAGTGACCCGCGCGACTACACGGTCGATGTCCACCGTACAGTGGACGACAGGCCCTACGGCGGTGGCCCGGGCATGTTGATGAAGGTTGATCCGCTCAGGCAGGCCATTGCGGCCGCGCGTGGGCAGGCAGGGGAGGGTGCAAAGGTCATCTACCTCTCGCCGCAGGGCAGGCGGTTTGATCACGCAGTGGCCCTGGAGCTCGCGAGCCTGGACGGCATGGTCCTGGTGGCGGGCCGCTACGAGGGCGTGGACGAGCGCCTGCTGGAAGCGGAAGTCGATGCGGAGTTATCCATCGGCGACTATGTGTTGAGCGGCGGCGAACTGGCCGCCATGGTGGTCATCGACGCGGTGACGCGCCAGTTGCCCGGCACCCTGGGTCACGCGGCGTCCGCGGCGGAGGACTCCTTCGCCGGGGGTCTGCTGGACTGTCCGCACTACACGCGGCCGGAGGTCTACGAGGGCAGGGCGGTGCCGGAGGTACTGCTCAGCGGCAACCACGAGGCGATCCGTCGCTGGCGTCTCAAGCAGGCGCTGGGTCGAACGTACGAACGGCGCCCCGACCTGTTGCAGGACAGGGCGCTGTCGGAAGAGGAACAGGCTTTGCTCGACGAGTATCTCGCCGGGCGGTAATTGACGAACGGGCTAGCTGTGAAGCTACCGAGAACACATTGAGGAGTGCACCATGAGCACCAACAAGATTATATCCGAGCTGGATGCGCAACAGATGGAAAAGACCATCCCCGAGTTCGGCCCGGGCGACACGCTGGTTGTGCAGGTCAAGGTGAAGGAGGGCACGCGCGAGAGACTGCAGGCCTTCGAGGGCATCTGCATCGGCAAGCGCAACCGCGGTCTCAATTCCGCTTTCACGGTGCGCAAGATTTCCCACGGCATCGGTGTGGAGCGCACGTTCCAGACCTACAGCCCGCTGGTCGACAGCATCGAGGTCAAGCGCCGCGGCGACGTGCGCCAGGCCAAGCTGTACTACCTGCGCGAGCTTTCCGGCCGCGCGGCGCGTATCAAGGAGCGCCTGTAGCTTTCCGCGTTTCCTGCCAATATTTCGAAAGCGGCCCATTTGGCCGCTTTTTTGTTGCCTTTCGGGTCGGGCGACCTGCAGGTGGGAGGTGGGGGTCAGGCGAGGCGTTCGCCGGGCCTTCGGCTTCCCTCGCTACGGTCAATTTTGCAGGGCCCGCCTCGACGCGCGTCCTGCGCGACGAGGCTTTCCGGGCCATCCATGGCCCTCCAACCCTACAAAATTGACCTCCGCTCGGCCGGCTCAAAGCCTCGCCTGACCCCCACCTCCCACCTGCAGGTCTCTATCGTGAAAGACAGCTACGGCTCGAGTGGCGTTCCCCCTGCGCGGTGCAAGTGTTCAATGCCATAGGTTAGCGCCCGGAGCCGATACGCCCTGGTAGGAAGCTCTGGGGCCATGGATGGCCCCAGCGCAGCCGCCATGGATGGCGAATTGGCGGTTCCTGCCAGGGCGTATCGGCTTCGGGTGCGACTGGGCAGAAAGAACAAGCAACATCTGCAATACGACACATAATCGCAGTCAAATCAGCAGTTTGAACCGTGTTACCGTAGCTTCATGGCCGAGGTACTGGTACACCCCGAAATCGAACGCTACGTCGACGCCCTGTGGATGGAGAAGGGTCTCAGCGACAACACGCTGTCGTCCTACCGCCGTGACCTGCGGCAGTTCAACGAGTGGCTCGAAGCGACGCAGGGCGTCAGTCTCATGGGTGCCACCAGGGTGCACCTGCAGGCTTATCTTGGCGCGCGGCTGGAGCAGGGCAGGTCGCCGCGCTCGACCGCGCGGTTCCTGTCGTGTGTGAGGGGCTTTTATCACTACATGTTGCGCGAGGGCCGGCTCACGGTTGACCCCACGCTGGATGTGGACAGCCCGAAGCTCGGGCGGCCGCTGCCGAAGTCGTTGTCGGAGAGAGAGGTGGACACGCTGTTGGCAGCGCCGGACCTCGAGCAGCCACTGGAATTCCGCGATCGCACCATGCTGGAACTGTTGTACGCCTGCGGGCTGCGGGTGAGTGAGCTCACCGGTCTCACCATGTCGCAACTGAGCATGAACCAGGGCGTGGTGCGGGTGTTCGGCAAGGGCAGCAAGGAGCGCCTCGTGCCCGTGGGGGAGGAGGCGCTCGACTGGCTGCGGCGTTACCTCGCCGGGCCGCGCATGGAACTGTTGCGGGGCGTGCCCTCCGAGATCCTGTTTCCCAGTAAGCGCGGCCGCCAGATGACTCGCCAGACCTTCTGGTATCGTATTAAAATCTACGCCGCGCGCGCCGATATAAGGAAAGCGCTGTCGCCGCACACGTTGCGCCACGCGTTCGCCACACACCTGCTGAACCACGGCGCCGACCTGCGCGTGGTGCAGATGCTGCTGGGGCACTCGGACCTGACAACAACACAGATCTATACCCACGTGGCGCGTGAGCGCATGCAGGAACTGCACGCGACCCATCACCCGCGGGGCTGAAGCGGAACCAAACGAGGTGCGCCGGTTCCAAGGGCGTAAGGGAACACCAACGGCGGCCAGCGGGGCGGCCACAATAGAGGAAGCAACATGAACCTTCAGATTTCCAGGTGGCTGCTCGCGCTCCTGCTGACCGTTGTCGGCGTGACCGCGACGGCGGCAGGCGCCGTCGACAAGGCGCAGGAAGAAAAACTGCGCAAGGCGCTCGAGATTCCCGGCACGGGCATCAGCATCAGCGAGGTGCGCGCCAGCGCCATGCCCGGTATCTTCGAGATCGAACTCGTCGACGGCACCATTCTGCACAGTTCTGCAGACGGCGCCTTTTTCATCGTCGGCGACCTGTACTCGGTCGACAGCACCAACGGCCTCACCAACCTGAGCGAGATGCGCCGCGACGGCCAGCGCCTGGCGCGACTGGAGGAGGTCGCTGCCAAGGACATGATCGTGTTCCCGGCCGAGGGCGAGGTTCGCTCGCACATCACCGTGTTTACCGACGTCACCTGCTACTACTGCCGCAAGCTGCACCAGGAAGTCCCGGAACTGAACAAGCGTGGCGTCGAAGTGCGCTACCTTGCGTACCCGCGCCAGGGCATCGGCACCGACGGCTACAAGAAACTGGTCACCGCCTGGTGTTCCGAAGACCGGCAGGATGTACTGACCCGGCTAAAGACCGACAAGAGCGTGGCGGACAAGAGCTGCCCGGATAACCCGGTATCGGCCCAGTTCCAGCTTGGCAAGGATGTCGGCGTGCGCGGCACCCCGGCCATCGTCACCCCGGACGGAAAGCTCATCCCCGGCTATAAGCCCGTCGACCAGATGATGCTGACCCTGGGCCTCAACTGAGAATCCCGTCAATAGTGCCGCAGGCCCCGCCCCTGCGTTGACAGGGTGGGGCTGACTCAGTACTGTTTGGCCCCATTTTTCAGCCCGCGCCGCGCACCCGCGGCGCCCGTTTCGAGTCGACGACCGTGGACACCAAATTCCAGCGCATCGAGCGCCTCCCGCCCTATGTATTCAATATCATCGGTGATTTGAAGCAGCAGGCGCGAGCCGCGGGCGAGGATGTCATCGACTTCGGCATGGGCAACCCGGACCAGCCCACGCCGCAACACATCGTCGACAAACTGGTGGAGACGGCGCGCCGCGGCGATACGCACCGCTACTCCCAATCCAAGGGCATCCCGCGCCTGCGCAAGGCGATCTGCGACTGGTACCAGAAGCGTTACGATGTCACCCTGGATCCCAATTCCGAGGCGATCGTGACGCTCGGCTCGAAAGAGGGGCTTGCTCACCTCGCACTGGCCACCACCGGTCCCGGCGACGCGATCCTCGTGCCGAACCCGTCCTACCCGATCCACCCCTACGGTTTCGTGATCTCGGGCGCCGATATCCGCCACGTGCCGATGGGCGCCAACGAGGAGGCTTTTTTCGCGGAGCTCGAAAGCGCCATCCACAACAGCTGGCCGCGTCCCAAAATGCTGGTGTTGAATTTTCCGTCCAATCCCACCGCGCAGTGCGTGGAACTGGACTTCTACGAGCGCGTGATCGCCATCGCGCGGGAGCACTCGATCTGGGTGATCCAGGATCTCGCGTATGCAGACCTCTGCTACGACGGCTACGTCGCACCGTCCATACTGCAGGTGGACGGCGCGCGGGACGTCGCGGTCGAGTTCTTCAGCATGTCCAAGAGCTACAACATGCCGGGCTGGCGCGTGGGTTTTTGCGTCGGCAACGAGGTACTCGTGGGCGCGCTCGCGCGTATGAAGTCCTATCTCGACTACGGCATGTTCACGCCGATACAGGTGGCGGCGATCGCCGCGCTCGAGGGTGACCAGCAGTGCGTCTCCGACATTCGCGCGATGTACCAGTCGCGCCGCGATGTGCTGTGTGAGGGCCTTACCGCCGCGGGCTGGCCCGTAACTCCGCCCCGGGCGACCATGTTTGTCTGGGCGCAGATCCCGGAGTTCTACCGCGAGATGGGTTCCCTGGAATTCGGCAAGAAGCTGCTCGTGGAGGCCAAGGTCGCCGTGTCGCCCGGTGTGGGCTTCGGGGAGTACGGCGAGGGGTACGTGCGCTTTGGCCTGATCGAGAATGAGCATCGCACGCGCCAGGCCATCCGCAATATCAAGCGCATGATCAAGAACGACGGGTTCGCCTGACGCGGGCCCGGACACGACAGGTGGGACAACGTTGAAGGCAGTCAGGATAGGACTCTGTGGGCTCGGCACCGTCGGTGGCGGCACGTTCAGGCTGCTCGCGAGTAACGCCGATCTGATTGCCGGTCGCGCGGATACGCCCATTGAGGTGGTGCGCGTCGGCGCCCGCCGCGACAACCCCGACTGTCCCTTGGGCGGCGTGCCGGTCAGCCGCGACATCTTTGAGGTGGCGCGCGATCCCGAGGTCGATATTCTCGTGGAACTGATCGGCGGTACGGACACCGCGAGGGAACTCGTGGAAGCCGCCATTGACAACGGCAAGCACGTGGTCACCGCGAATAAAGCGCTCATCGCCGAACACGGCAACGCGCTGTTTGCGCGCGCTGCGCGGCGTGGCGTCAGCCTGCGCTTCGAGGCGGCGGTGGCCGGCGGTATTCCCATCATCAAGGCGCTGCGCGAGGGCCTGGCCGGGAACCGTATCGAATGGCTGGCCGGTATCATCAACGGGACGACCAACTTCATACTCACCGAGATGCGCGACAAGCGCCGCGCGTTCGCCGATGTGCTGGCCGAGGCGCAGGCCCTGGGCTATGCCGAAGCGGACCCGACTTTCGACGTGGAGGGCATCGACGCGGCGCACAAGCTGGCGATACTCGCCGCGCTCGCCTTCGGCACCCCGCTGAACATGAACGCCGTGTTCGCGGAGGGTATTACCGGGATCACGCCGCTGGACGTCGACTTCGTGAAGGAACTGGGCTACCGCATCAAGCACCTCGGCATCGCGCGGCAGAGTCCGGCGGGCGTCGAACTGCGGGTGCACCCGACGCTGATTCCCAAGCGCCGCCTGCTCGCCAATGTCGACGGCGTGAAGAACGCCGTGCTGGTCGAGGGTGACGCGGTCGGCCCCACGCTCTATTACGGCGCCGGCGCGGGCGCGGAGCCAACCGCTTCGGCCGTGATCGCGGACCTCGTGGACATCGCGCGGGATATTGCCGTCGGCCAGTCCGACCGCGTGCCCGCCGGCGGCTTCGCCGGCAGTGCTGTGCGCGACCTGCCCGTGGTGCCGATGGCCGATGTGCAGACGCCCTGGTACCTGCGTATGGAAGCTGAGGACAGGCCCGGCGTCATGTCGGCAGTCACGCGCATCTTCAGTGAACAGGGCATCAGCATCGAGGGCCTCATCCAGAAGGCGCCCTCGGCGGGGGAGGCCCGTGTACCGGTCGTCGTGCTGACCAATACCGCGGCGCAGTCGCAGGTCGACGAGGCGGTGCTCCAGATCGAGGCGCTCCCTACCATATACGGGAGCATCACCCGCATCCGCGTGGAAACGCTGGACGGATAGGCGGACATATGAAGTACATCAGCACCCGCGGCCGCGCGCCCGCCCTGAACTTCGAGGAAGTGCTGCTCGCCGGTCTCGCCGCCGACGGCGGCCTCTATGTGCCCGAGACCCTGCCGCAGTTCGACGCGGGCGAGATTCGCGAGCTGGCTGGCCTCGATTACGTGAGTCTCGCAGAGAGGATAGTCACGCCCTTCGTGGATGACTGCGTGCCCCCGGCCGACCTGCGCCGCCTGCTGGAGCGCAGCTACGCGGAGTTTCGCCACAATGCGGTGGCGCCGCTGGTGCAGATCGCACCCAACCAGTGGGTGCTCGAGCTGTTCCACGGCCCGACCCTGGCGTTCAAGGATTTCGCGCTGCAGTTCCTCGGCCGCCTGCTTGACTATGTGCTGGAAAAGCGCGAGCAGAAGGTGGTGATCATGGGCGCGACCTCCGGCGACACCGGTTCCGCCGCCATCGAGGGCTGTCGCCACTGCCGCAACATCGACATCTTTATCCTGCATCCGCACGAGCGGGTGTCCGAGGTGCAGCGACGGCAGATGACCAGCGTGCCCGGCGACAACATCCACAACCTGGCCGTGCAGGGCAATTTCGACGACTGCCAGGCAATGGTGAAGGCGAGCTTCGGCGATCGCGGCTTCCTGCCGCAAGACCGCGCGCTCGTCGCGGTGAACTCGATCAACTGGGCGCGCATCATGGCGCAGATCGTGTACTACTTCTACGCCGCGCTGGCCCTCGGCGGGCCGGATCGCCCCGTGTCGTTCTCCGTGCCCACGGGCAACTTCGGCGACATCTTCGCCGGTTACCTGGCCCAGCGCATGGGCCTGCCGGTCGAGCGTCTGATCATCGCGACCAACCGCAACGACGTGCTGCATCGCGCGCTGACCACCAGCACCTACGGTCGCCAGCCGCTGGCGCACACACTGTCGCCCAGCATGGATATCACGGTGTCCAGCAACTTCGAGCGCCTGTTGTTTGACCTCTACGGTCGCGATGGTGGCGCAATCGCGGCCCTGATGGCGGACTTCGAGAGCGGCGATATCACATTCTCCGAGGCAGCGATGGCCCAGGCGCGCTCGCTGTTCAGCAGCCAGTGCGTGTCGGACGACGAGACCTGTGCGCAGATCGCCTCCACCTGGAACGAGTGCGAGTACCTGCTGGACCCGCATACGGCGATCGGTGTGCGCGCGGCGCTGCAGAGCGGCCTTGCGGGCATGTGCCCCGTGGTCACGCTGGCGACCGCCCACCCGGCCAAGTTTCCGGAGGCCATCCGCAGCGCGGGCCTCAAGGAGGAGGTGCACCTTCCCCTGCACCTGCGCGACCTCTATGAGCGGCAGGAGCGCTTTACCGTGTTGCCCAACGAACTCACCGCGGTGCAGGCCTTCATGGCGGCCAACATCAACGCCTGAGGTCCTGACGGCTCCCGTGCAGAAACTCGTTCGCAGGCGCACCGCCCCCGCCGCGGACGATCTCCCCGGTACAGACATCCACCCGCTGCTCGCGCGCATCTATCGCGCGCGCGGCGTGGTCGCGGCCGAGGAGCTGGCGCTCGATCTCAAGCACCTGCTGCCGCCCGGCGAGTTGCTCGGCTGCGAGCAGGGGGCCGAACTGCTGGCGGATGCCATCGCCGGTGACCGACGCATCCTTATCGTGGGCGATTTCGACGCCGACGGCGCCACGAGTACCGCGCTCGGCATCAGCACCCTGCGCGCCTGCGGTGCGCGTTACGTCGACTACCTCGTGCCCAACCGTTTCGAGTACGGCTACGGGCTGACCCCGGAGATCGTCGAACTCGCCGCGCGCAACAAGCCCGACCTGCTGATCACGGTGGACAACGGCATAGCCAGCATCGAGGGCGTGCGCGCCGCGCGGGCGCACGGTATTGCGACGCTCGTCACCGACCACCACCTCGCCGGGAGGGAGCTGCCGGAGGCGGAGGTCATCATCAATCCCAACCAGCCAGGGTGCACGTTCCCCAGCAAGGCGCTGGCGGGAGTCGGCGTGATCTTCTACCTGATGCTGGCGCTGCGCAGCTGCCTGCGAGCGCGCGGCTGGTTCGACAATCGGCCGGAGCCCAACCTCGCGCAGTGCCTGGACCTCGTCGCCGTGGGTACCGTGGCCGATGTCGTGCCGCTGGACCGCAACAACCGGATCCTCGTGGACCAGGGCCTGCGCCGCATCCGCGCCGGGCAGGCGCGGCCGGGCATTCGCGCGCTGCTCGACGTCGCCGCCCGCGCGGAACACTCGGTGGTGGCCGCGGACCTGGGCTTCGCGGTCGGTCCGCGCATCAACGCGGCGGGCAGGCTGGACGATATGTCCATCGGCATCGAGTGCCTGCTCAGCGAGACGACAGCCGAGGCGATGGCCTACGCAAACGAACTGCACCGCCTCAACAAGGACCGCCGCGCGATCGAGGACGGCATGCAGCGCGAGGCTATGCAGATAATTGCAGAAATGAATTTTGGCACTGCCGAGGAACCTCCCGCCGCCCTGACGCTGTACCAGCCCGGCTGGCACCAGGGCGTCATCGGCATCCTCGCCTCCCGTGTGAAAGAGCGCCTGCACCGGCCCACCATCGCTTTCGCCGACGGGGACGAGGGGCAGGTCAAGGGCTCCGCGCGTTCGATCCCCGGCATCCACATTCGCGACATCCTGGATGCGGTCGCGACCCGCCACCCCGGCCTTGTCTCGCGCTTCGGCGGCCACGCCATGGCGGCCGGCCTGACGCTGGCGCGCGAGGACTACCCGGCGTTTGCCGAGGCCTTCGTCGCGGAGGTCGAGCGCCACACGCAGGACGTGGAATTGCAGGCGGTGATTGAATCGGACGGCGAACTGGCGCCGGACGACTTCGATCTCGAACTGGCGACGGCGCTGCGCTACGCCGGTCCCTGGGGCCAGCACTTTCCCGAGCCGACGTTCGACGGCCGTTTCCTGCTCGAATCCCAGCGCATCGTCGGTGAGAAACACCTGAAGATGACGCTGTGTCCCGCCGCGGGCAGTCGTTCTGTCGACGCGATCGCCTTCAACGTGGACCCGCGCTCCTGGCCGAACGAAGCGGTGCGGGAGGTGGACATCGCCTACCGCCTGGACGTCAACGAGTTTCGCGGACGTCGCAATGTACAGCTCATTGTTGAGCAGATCAGCGTGGCGTCGTGAGCCGGCCCCGGTACGCTGATGGCTGAATCCGCTCCCGTCACCGTGAGCCTGGTCGGCATGCCCGGCGCGGGCAAGAGCACGGTCGGTGTGCTGCTGGCCAAGCGCCTGGGTCTCGGCTTCGTCGACACCGACCTCGAGATACAGGTGCGTGAGGGCTGCACGTTACAGGAGTTTGTCGATGCGCGCGGTTACCGCGCACTGCGCCGCGTCGAGGAGGAAATCCTGCTCGACGTGGCGCTGCAGTCGCGGGTGGTCGCCACCGGCGGCAGTGTCGTCTACAGCGCAGCCGTCATGGCGCGGCTGGCCGGCGCCGGGCCCGTTGTCTACCTGCGCGCCGAGCTGCCGATCCTCGAGTCACGCGTTGCCGCCGCGCCATTGCGCGGTATCGCGAGCGACCCCGACCAGTCCTACGCCGAGGTCTATGCCGAGCGGACCCCCCTGTACGAACGTTACGCCGACCTGGCCATTGCTACCGGCGGCATGAAACCGGAGCAGGTCGCGGAGGAGATCGCCCGCGTCCTGCGGCCGGATTAGGCCCCCGCGAACCCGCGATTGCCGCAGCGCGCGCCGCCCGGTGCGCCGGCTGCGAATCCTGCCCGCAAAGTCCCGGTTGCCACGCTTGACCTTCCAGTTGCTGGAAGGTTTAGATTGGCGGTATGGCTACAGCGAGGTGCCCATGAATATCTCACAGGCGGCCCGCCAGAGCGGGCTCAGCGCCAAGACTATCCGTTACTACGAGGAGATCGGGCTGATCTGCCCGGCGAGTCGTTCGGACAACGGTTATCGGCAGTATGACGGTCACGCGGTCGAGGAACTCAGCTTCCTCGCCCGCGCGCGGGAAGTCGGGTTCGACCTGCAGGAATGCCGCCAACTGCTGCAACTGCAGCGGGATACGCACCGCCAGAGCCGCCACGCGCGCGAACTCGTGCTCGAGAAGAGCGAGCAGCTCCAGGCGCGGATCGAGCAACTCAAGGCCATGCAGTCGGTGCTGGAGGACATGGCCAGCCGCTGCCACGGCGACGAGGGGCCGGAATGCGCGATTCTCGAGGATCTCGCGGGCGGCACCGAGGAGTCCACATGAGCGGGTGTCACGAACAGGCGCACGGCAGCCACGGCGCGCTCGCGGCGAGTCCGACGCCGCAGGCCGGCAGTTGTTGTGACGCCGAGGAGGCCAACGACGCCTGCTGTGAAGAACCGGCGCGCCGCGACTACCTGCTGTGGGGCAGCCTGGCGATCGTCGCCATTGCGTACCCGCTCGGCGGTCTCATGGAACACGCCCACGGCTCCATGCTCGCGACATTCACCGGCGGCATCTTCGAACTCCTCAACCAGATGTGGTGGGGCATCGCCGTCGGCGTGGTGTTCGTCGGTATCCTCGGCCGCATCCCGCGGGAACTGGTCATGGGCCTGCTGGGGCGCGAGGCCGGCCTCAGCGGGCTCTGCCGCGCGACGCTCGCCGGCGTGTTCCTCGACCTGTGCAGCCACGGCATCCTCGCCGTCGGCATGAAACTGTACGAGCGCGGCGCCAGCGCGGGCCAGGTGATGGCCTTCCTGCTGGCCAGCCCCTGGAACTCGCTGTCACTGACCCTGATACTCGTCGCGCTCATCGGCATCCAGTGGACGCTGCTCTTTATCCTCCTGTCGCTGGTCATCGGCATCATCACCGGCGCGATCTTCGATGGGCTGGTCCGCGCGGGGACGCTGCCCGGGAATCCCTGGCGGGGCGAACTCGGCGAGGACCGGCCGCTGCGCGAACAGTGGCGCGACTTCCGCGGCGCCATGCGCTTTTCCGCCGGCGGCACACTGGATGTGTTGCGCGACGGCGTCGCGGGGTCGCGCGTGGTTATCCGCTGGGCGCTGTTCGGGCTGGTGCTCGCCGCCGTGATCCGCGCCGTCGTGCCGGAGGACAGCTTCGCCACTTGGTTCGGCGCCACCATGGGCGGACTGTGGCTGACGCTGCTCGCCACGACGGTGATCGAGGTCTGCTCGGAGGGTTCCACGCCGATTGCCGCGGATCTCATGAACCGCGCGGGCGCACCCGGCAACAGCTTTACCTTCCTCATGGCGGGTGTGGCCACAGATTACACCGAGGTGATGTCCATCAAGGAGACCACGGCCTCCTGGAAAATAGCGCTGTGCCTGCCGCTCGTGAGCGTACCCCAGGTGATCCTGATCGCGGCGGTGCTCAACCAGTTCTAGGCCCTGTCGCCGCCGGGTTCGCTGCGGTAGAATGCCCCGCTTTGCGCAAGCGGTGGTAGGAACATGCTCGAGATAAACCCCCTGTTGACCCAGTTGAAAGACATCGAGGCACGCGCCGACGTGCTGAGGGGGTATCTTTGACTTCGACCAGCGCAAGGAACGTCTCGCCGAGGTCGAGCTAGAGCTCTCCGAACCCAGCGTCTGGGACGACCCCGACCGGGCCCAGGGCCTGGGCCGCGAACGCGCTTCCCTCGAAACCATTGTGCAGACCATCGAGAAGCTGGATGGGGGCGCCAGCGACGCGCGCGACCTGCTGGAGTTGGCCGCGGCGGAAGACGACGAGGACACGGTCGCCGAGGTCGAGGCCGAAATCGCGGGCCTCATCGCCCAGCTCGAGACGCTCGAGTTCCGTCGCATGTTCGCGGGTGAGATGGACCCGAACAACGCGTACCTCGATATACAGGCTGGGTCAGGTGGCACCGAGGCGCAGGACTGGGCCGAGATGCTGTTGCGCATGTACCTGCGTTGGGCTGACGCCAAGGGCTTCAAGGCCGAACTCGTCGAGTGTAGCGCGGGCGAGGTCGCGGGCATCAAGAGCGCCACCCTGTTCGTGGAGGGCGAGTACGCCTTCGGCTGGCTGCGCACGGAAATCGGCGTGCACCGCCTGGTACGCAAATCGCCGTTCGACGCCGGCAACCGTCGTCACACCTCGTTTTCCGCGGTGTTTGTCTCACCGGAGATCGACGACAATATCGAGATCGAAATCGATCCGTCGGATGTGCGCACCGACACCTACCGCGCCTCCGGAGCCGGCGGCCAGCACGTCAACAAGACCGACTCCGCCGTGCGCCTGACCCACGAGCCCAGCGGTATCGTGGTGCAGTGCCAGAGCGAGCGCTCCCAGCATCAGAACCGCGACAAGGCCTGGAAGATGCTGCGCGCCAAGCTCTACGAGCAGGAGGTCATGCGGCGGCAGGAGGCGGCCCAGGCCACCGAGGACAGCAAGGCTGATATCGGGTGGGGCAGCCAGATCCGCTCCTACGTGCTGGATGACTCACGCGTCAAGGACCTGCGCACCGGCGTCGAGACGAGCAACACCCAGGCCGTGCTGGATGGCGACATCGACCAGTTTATCGAGGCCTCGCTGAAAAGCGGGTTGTAACGAGAGTGCGAGAACTCACATGACTGACAGGGAACCGGAGGCACAGGCCCAGGACGAGAACAAGCTCATCGCCGAGCGCCGCGCGAAACTCGACGCGTTGCGTGAACAGGGCGTGGCGTTCCCTAACGACTTCCGCCGCACGGCCGAGGCGGGCGCCCTGCAGGCCGAGTATGGGGAGTGCACCAAGGAAGAGCTTGAGGAGGCGGGTCGTGAGTTCGCCGTGGCCGGTCGACTCATCCGCAACCGCGGCGCGTTCCTGCTGATCCAGGACGGTACCGATCGCATCCAGCTCTACGTCGATCGCAAGGGCCTCGATGCCGACACGCTGGCTGCGATCAAGAGCTGGGACCTGGGCGACATCGTCGGCGCGCGCGGGCCGCTGCACAAGTCTGGCAAGGGCGACCTGTATATCAATATCGCCGAGGCGCGCCTGCTGACCAAGGCCCTGCGCCCGCTGCCGGACAAGTACCACGGGCTCGCCGACCAGGAGATGCGCTACCGCCAGCGCTATGTCGACCTGATCGTGAACGAGGAGTCGCGCGAGGTCTTTCGCACGCGGTCCAGGATCGTGGCCTTTATCCGCCACTACATGGCAGATCGCGACTTCATGGAGGTGGAAACCCCCATGATGCAGGTGATACCCGGTGGCGCCACCGCGCGCCCCTTCGTTACCCACCACAACGCGCTGGACATGAACCTGTACCTGCGCATCGCACCGGAGCTGTACCTCAAGCGGCTCACGGTCGGTGGTTTCGAGCGCGTGTTCGAGATCAATCGCAGCTTCCGCAATGAGGGCCTGTCGACCCGCCATAACCCCGAGTTCACCATGCTCGAGTTCTACTGGGCCTACGCGGACTATCGCGATGCGATGGACCTCACGGAGGATATGCTGCGCAAACTCTGCGCAGAGGTTCTCGGCACCACGACGGTCACCTACCAGGGGGAAAGCTACGATTTCTCGCAACCTTTCCGGCGCATGACCGTGCTCGAGTCGATCCGGCACTTCAATCCCGGCATGACCGCGGAGCAGTTGACCGATAACCGCGCGGCGCGCGACCTGGCGCAGGGGCTGGGCATCGAGGTCAAGGACAACTGGGGACTGGGCAAGGTGCAGCTCGAGATATTCGAAAAGACTGTCGAGCACCGGCTGGACCAGCCGACCTTCATCACAGCATACCCGACGGAGGTGTCGCCGCTGGCGCGGCGCAACGACGAGGACCCCTTTGTCACCGATCGCTTCGAGTTTTTCGTGGCCGGTCGCGAGCTCGCCAACGGCTTCTCGGAGCTCAACGACGCCGAGGACCAGGCGGAGCGTTTCCTCGCGCAGGTGGCGGAGAAAGAGGCCGGTGACGAGGAGGCGATGCACTATGACGCCGACTACGTACGCGCGCTGGAGTACGGGCTGCCGCCGACGGCAGGTGAGGGTATCGGCATCGACAGGCTCGTGATGCTGCTGACCGACGCCACGTCGATCCGCGACGTGCTGCTGTTCCCGCATATGCGGCCGGAATAAGTCGCGGGGTGTCTCCGCCGGGTGAATCGGGTACACTCGATCGAGACGAGTTTGCGAGGTTTGTTCGTTGTCCCGCCTTGGTATCGCTATCGCGTTGTCCCTACTGCTCTACGCATGCGCCAACGTGCCGGACACGGCCGTCGAAGCGGCTCCGCGGGTAGCGCAGGAGAAGCCCGCACGGCCCCTGAACATGCCCGTTATCGCAGAGGCGCCGTGTGACTGCGACAAGGTGTCGGCGAGCCTGCTCGAGCGCGGCGTGAGCGCGTTGCTCGCCGGGCGCCATGTAGAGGCCATCTCGCTGTTCCAGGACTACAAGAAGCTGCGGGGCACGCCTACCGCGACGTGGGAGGCGGACATCGCCATCGCCTATGACAGCATGCTGAGCCAGAGTCCCTTCTATGATCCCGCCGCGGCGCGTGCCGCCTTCGCCCGGCTGGGCGTGGCGCCGCCGGACGGTGCGCCCGCGCACCCGAGCAGCCTGATGATGCGCGATGCGTTGGCGACTTACGCCGCGCTGCTCGACAGCATCGCCGAACTGGAAAGTGACAATGCCACGCTGGCAGAGGATCTCGCGAAGCGCGAGGAGGCGATCAAGCGCCTGCGTGAGCTAACTCTGGGTCAGTAGGCAGGACCACCGTAAAGGTCGAGCCCACCCCTTCCTCACTCTGCACACTGATGCTGCCGCCCATGAGCGTGCAGTACTCGCGGCAGATGGCTAGCCCCAATCCCGTGCCGCCGTAGTTGGCGCTGGTTGATGACTCCGCCTGTACAAACGCGTCGAATACCCGCGACTGCTGTTCCGGGTTCATGCCGACGCCGGTGTCGTGGACCGTGAAAGCGAGGAAGCCGCGCCGCTTCGGCAGCTCCCGTCCGGCGACGGTGATGAAGCCGTTCTGCGTAAACTTGTTGGCATTGCTGAGCAGGTTGGTGAAAATCTGCCGAAACTTGGCCGCGTCGTTGTAGATGCGCGGCAGGGCGCTCACATCCTGCAGCCTGATTTCATTGCCGCTGTCGCGCAACAGGGGTGTAATGCCGTCAATGACCTGCTGCAGGATATCCGCGGCGAGGAAAGTCTCGCAGTGCAGTGACATCTTGCCCGTCTCGATCTTGGACAGGTCGAGGATGTCGTTGATCAGGGTCAGCAACTGCCGCCCCGAACCGATGATGCGGTCGAGATCCCGGCGAAAGAGCGGCCGGTCGATTTCACCCGCGTCGCCCAGTTCATCGTGCAGCATTTCACTGTAGCCGATGATCGCGTTCAGCGGGGTGCGCAGTTCGTGGCTGACATTCGCGAGGAAAATACTTTTTGCGGCGTTCGCGTCGTCCGCCGCGTCGCGGGCCCGCCGAACATCGTAGATCGCATTGCGCAACTTGTCAGACATGTCGTTGAATGCGCGGCCGAGGTCGCCGAGTTCGCCCGCGTCCTCGATCTTGTCTATGCGGTAGTTGAGGTCGCCGCTGCCGAAGCGCTGCGCACCCTTCATCAGGCGCTTGAGCGAGCTGTTGGTGTAGCGCACGAGGAAGAAACCCAGTGTGGCGGTCAGGAATATCGAGGCGAAAAAGGCGATAACGGTGATGCGATCCGTGAGGGAGATGGTGCGATCGATGATGGTTGCCCTTTGCACGGCGATGAAAGCCTGGCGTTGCTCCAGCTCCGTCAGGCGCTCCCGCGTGTCGGCGAAAGCGGTCGGGTCCTCCATGTCCATGGTGAACTCCGGGTTGTTGTAGCTGCGGTAGAACTCCAGCCAGCCCGACAGCAGCAGGTCCGAACTCTGCTTCAGTTGCTCGTAGTACAGCTGGGTGACCCCGTGGCTCAGGCGCCCCAGGCGGCTGATGCGGCTGCTGATCGCGGCGATGGTCTCCTCGGCCTGCGCGCGCTCGGCGTCGTCGAGTTGATCTTCCGTGGTTTCGCGCAGGGTGGCGAGCACCCGGATCTGCTGGCGCTGGTCTTCCAGTAACTGTTCGATCTCGGTTGAAAGCCGCGCCGCACTGACCGAGTCGCGGTAGGCGTCCATGCTCTCGTTCCGCGCGTAGCTGCCCCAGAAGTGCGTGCCGACGTTGACGGCGAACAGGATCAGGATGGTGACAAGCGACAGGGTGAGTCGGCGGCGTAAACTCATTTGCGGGTGAGTTTCTCGATCTTGATCAGCAGGCCGGGGAAGTCCACGGGCTTGGTGGCGTAGTCGTCGCAGCCCGCCTCCAGCGCATTCTGGCGGTCCACCTCCATGGCGTGCGCGGTGAGCGCGATGATCGGTATGTGGCGAATGGCCTCATCCTCCCGCGCCCGGCGACACGCCGTCCAGCCGTCCATGACGGGAAGGTTCATATCCATCAGTACGACGGCCGGCTGCTCCGCCGCCATGACGCTGAGGGCCTGGGCGCCGTCGCCGGCGGTGAGCACTTCCAGGCCCGCGCGGCCCAGTCGGCGCACCATCATCTCGCGATTGAGCTCGTTGTCCTCGACCAGCAGCACGACCGTCGGGCGGCTCACGGGGACATACCCTTCAGTTCGTGGATCAGGATGGTCTCGTCGATGCCTTTCACGTTGATGCTCTGGCTGCGGCCCAGCTCGGCCTCGCCCTGCAGGCTCTTGAGGGTGCTGTCGGAAATCAGTATCTCGCCGCCGGCGCACTGGTCCTCGATGCGCGAGGTGACGTTCATCGGGTGCCCGACGAAGCCGTACTTCGAACGCTTTTCCGAGCCGATATTGCCGGCGATGACATCGCCGGTGTTGACCGCGATCCCCGTGCTGATAGCCGGCAGTCCGTCGGCCTCGTTCAGCGCGTTGATCTCGTCCATCGCCGCCTGCATCGCCAGCGCGCAGCTCACCGCGCGGTCGGCGTCATCGTCGCGGTGCAGCGGCGCACCGAATACCGCGAGGATGGCGTCGCCCACGAACTCGTCGATGGTGCCGTGGTGCGCCATGATGATGTCCGTCATGCGGCCCAGGTAGCGATTCAGCATGGACACCACCTCGCCCGGGGCGAGGTGTTCGCTGAGGCTGGTGAAACTGCGGATGTCGGACATGAGTATGCTGACGCGGCACAGGTCGCCGCCGAGTTGCAGGCCCTCCGGTCGCTCGAGGATGTCGGTGACGATTTCGTCCGACAGGTAGCGCCCGAACGTCGCGCGAATGAACTTCTCGTTGCGTTCGAGTTGCTGGCGGTACTGCTCCTCGCGGTCGTGCCAGCGCTTGCGTTCGATGCCGGCCTTGATGCGCGCCTGCAGCAGTACCGGGTTGAACGGCTTGAACAGGTAGTCGTCGGCACCCGCCTCGATGCACTCGATGATGCCGTCCATATCCTGGCTGCCCGAGATCACGATGACCGGTGTGGCGCGCCACTCGGGGTGTTCCTTGATGCGATGCAGGACCTCCCGGCCGTCCATGCCGGGCATGATGAGGTCCAGCAGTACGACGTCGACATCGCTGTGCTCCAGCGCCTTCAGGGCCTCCTCGCCGCTCGCCGCCGTGATCACGAAGTGGCCCAGGCGCGAGAGGTTGCGCGCCACCAGCTCGCGGTTTTCCTGGCCGTCGTCCACAGCGAGGATGAACCCCGGCTCGCTCTGGATGACGCGGTTCGGGGAAAAGCTCGGTTCCGAGTTGCTGCCCTGGGCGCCCTGCACCGCGGTGAGCAGGGCGGAGAGCATATCGGAGAAATCGGAGTGCTGTGTGCCGATGTCCTCGCGCAGCATCTCGGCGTATCCGCGCACGGCCGCCAGCACGTTCATCAGTTCGTGGCGATCGATGGCGCGGCCGCCGGAAGCCAGCATCGGCTCCAGCCGGCCGGCCGCACTGAAGAGGTGGTCGAAGTCGTCGCGGGTCTGCGTGGCGAGGTTGCCGCCGCGGGCGTCAAACGCCTGGCGCAGGATGTCGATCACCTGCTGCATGCTCTCGCCCCACCCCTCGGCAGGTGGCACCGGGTTCCCCGTCATCGCCTGGCTCTCGCCCCTTTCGTCTTGCTTCGGACTGTCCCCGGCAGTATAACGAGGCGCGCAGGCGTGTGGAAACGACGCCGGCCGCCTGCAGGCGCCATTTTTGTGCGCTGCAGGTGCCCAAGGTCGGGGCTTTGGGTTACTATAATCAGGTTGCTATGGGATTGGCGTGGGGGGTGGCGTAAACCGATGTTGCAGCAGGTCGAGATTTTCCAGGGGTTATCGCAGGAAGAATTGGATGCGCTGGCTGCCAGCAGCACAAGCCGCTCCTTTCCGAAGAACACGGTCGTCATTCACGAGAACGACCCCGCCGATTCCCTGTTTGTCATCGAGAGCGGCAAGGTCAAGGTCTACTGCTCGGACAAGAACGGCAAGGAATTCATCATGAACACCCAGGGCGCCGGTGATTACTTCGGCGAACTGGCGCTGCTCGACGACTCCACGCGCTCAGCCTCCGTGCGCACGGTCGAGAAGTCCTCGTTCTGCATCATCTACAAGGAGGACTTCAACCGCGTACTGGATGAGCACCCGAATATCGGCAAGCAGCTCGTGCGCAACCTTGCCGCGCGGGTGCGCAAGCTCACGGCCGATGTAAAGAGCCTGGCCCTGCAGGATGTTTACGGCCGCGTGGCCAACGTGCTCATGGACCTGTCCGAGGAGCGCGGTGACGGCACGCTGTACATCCCCGAAAAGCTCACGCAGCAGGACATCGCGGACCGCGTGGGCGCCTCCCGGGAAATGGTGGCGCGAATCCTGAAGGACCTCACGATCGGCGAGTACATTCGCTTCGAGGGCCGGCACATCATCATCAATACCCGCCTGCCGGCGAAGTACTGATCAACCGCCGGCCTTGGCGCCGGTCTCCCCGCGTACCTCTTCCACACTGAGGCCCAACTCGCCCCTGGCCAGTTGTGCCGTCACCCTTGCGCCCGTTGCCACGGTCGCCGCGTCGGTCAGTACCTTGCCGCTGTCGTCGCGCACGATGGCATAGCCGCGCGCGAGCGTGGCGGTGGGGTCGAGTGCCTCGAGCCGCGCACCGAGTTGCGCCAGCCGAGCCCCGGAGCGCTGCAGGCGCCCCTGCATGGCGGCTGCCATCCGGGCGGTCAGGGCGGCGCGGGCCTGCCGTGTCGCGCCGAGTTCTGCCAGCGGCGAGCGCCCCGCCAGCCGTGCCTGCAGCACCGCCAGTTCGCCGCGCCGGCGGGCCAGCTGGTGGCGCTGCGCGCGCAGCAGGCGCTGCTCCAGGTCGTCCACCCGCTGGGCCTGTTCCCGCAGCAGGGCGCCCGGGTGGCGCAGGCGCCGGCGCAGGTACTCCAGCCCCGTTTGCAGCCGCGCGAGGCGGCGCTGCATCTGCCGGTGCAGGTCCGCGCGCCAGGCGGAGAGCTCGCGCAGCATGTCGCCCATGTCCGGACTGATCAATTCGGCCGCCGCGGAGGGCGTCGGGGCGCGGTAATCCGCGACCATGTCGGCGATGCTGAAATCCACCTCATGCCCGACCGCGCTGATAATTGGCAGCGCGCTCGCCGCGATGGCGCGCGCGACGCCCTCGTCGTTGAAGGCCCAGAGGTCTTCGAGCGAGCCGCCCCCGCGGCCCACGATCAGCGCGTCGAGCGCCACCTTGTCCGCCTGCGCCCAGCGGTTGGCGTTCTCGATAGCGCGGATGATCTGTGCGGGTGCCTCCTCGCCCTGCACTGCCACCGGCAGCAGCACCACCTCAATCGCGGGGCAACGCCGCGCCAATACGGTGAGAATGTCGTGGATGACGGCGCCGGTGGGGGAGGTTACCACGCCCACGTGCTGCACCGAGTCGGGCAACGACTGCTTGCGCGCGTCGTCAAACAGGCCCTCGGCCAGCAGTTTCGCCTTCAGTTTCTCGAACTGCAGTTGCAGCGCGCCCGCACCCGCGGGCTCCATGTGTTCGGCGATGAGTTGAAATTCGCCGCGGGCCTCGTACAGCGAGACCCTTGCCCGCAGGCGTACGGCATCCCCGCTCTCGGGTCGGAAGCGCAGGCGCTGGTTGCGACCGCGGAACATGGCGCAGCGCACCTGTGCGTCGCCGTCCTTCAGGGAAAAGTACCAGTGGCCAGAGCCCGGCGCCACGAAATTGCTGATCTCCCCCTCGACCCAGATGAAATCGAACTGGCTCTCCAGCAGCGTGCGCACGCGTCGGTTGAGCTGGCTGACGGTCAGGGTGGGCGGTGCTTCCGCGTTGTCGAAGGGGCCGGACACGTCGTAAGGCTTTTCGTTGGGCAAACTTGCGCAGTGTACTGCATCGCCCGGCGGGCTCACAGGGCGCTCTTTTGCGGTGGTATCAATTGTGCTGCCGCGCGCTTGGTCTTATAATCGCGCGCTTATTCGAGCGCGACCGCGAGGAGACCTTACCCCCATGCTGCGAATCGCCCAGGAAGCCCTCACGTTTGATGATGTTCTGCTGTCGCCTGGGTACTCGGAAGTTGTTGCAACGGACGTCTCGCTCCGCACCTTTCTCACGCGCGAAATTGAACTGAATATTCCCCTCGTGTCCGCCGCCATGGACACGGTCACCGAGCACCGCCTAGCCATCGCCATCGCCCAGGAGGGCGGCATCGGCATCATCCACAAGAGCATGACCGTCGCCGAACAGGCGGAGGAAGTGCGCCGGGTGAAGAAATTCGAGAGCGGCATGGTGAAGGATCCCATCACCATCCAGCAGTCCGCCACCATCGCCGAACTGATGGAGCTGACCAATGCCAACGGCATCTCCGGCGTGCCGGTGATGGACGGCCGCGACCTCGTGGGTATCGTGACCCGGCGTGACCTGCGCTTCGAGTCCGACCCGCAGAAGCTGGTGTCCGCGATCATGACGCCCCGCGACAAGCTGGTCACCGTGAAGGAGGGCGCCGGCCTGGCGGAGGTGCAGCGGAAACTGCACGAGCACCGCCTCGAGAAGATCCTGGTGGTCAACGACGACTTCGACCTCTGCGGCATGATAACGGTGAAGGACTTCGACAAGGCCGAGAGCTTCCCCAATGCCTGCAAAGACTCCTACGGCCAGCTGCGCGTGGGCGCCTCGGTCGGCACCAGCCCGGACACCGATGACCGTGTGGCGGCACTGGTAGCCGCCGGCGTCGATGTGCTGGTGGTGGATACCGCCCACGGCCATTCGCGCAACGTGATCGAGCGGGTGAAGATGATCAAGTCGGCGTATCCCTCTGTCCAGGTCATCGGCGGCAATATCGCCACCGCCGCGGCCGCCGTCGCGCTGGCCGAGGCCGGCGTGGACGGGGTCAAGGTCGGCATCGGTCCCGGCTCAATCTGCACCACGCGCATCGTGACCGGCACCGGGGTACCGCAGATAACCGCCATCGCCAATGTGGCCGAGGCCCTGCGCGGGCGGGACATACCGCTGATCGCCGACGGCGGCATCCGTTTTTCCGGTGACATCTCC
The DNA here is from genome assembly GCA_030428835.1 of Gammaproteobacteria bacterium. Lineage (GTDB taxonomy): Bacteria > Pseudomonadota > Gammaproteobacteria > Pseudomonadales > Halieaceae > Marimicrobium. Next base: position 78,485 of record JAUIEP010000002.1, read on the forward strand.
AAGGCCGTGGTGGCCGGCGCGCACTCGGTCATGATGGGCAGTATGTTCGCGGGCACGGAGGAGGCGCCCGGCGAGGTGGAGTTGTATCAGGGGCGCACCTACAAGGCCTACCGGGGCATGGGGTCACTGGGCGCCATGGCGCAGACCCAGGGTTCCTCGGACCGCTACTTCCAGGACGCGAGCCAGGGCGCCGAGAAACTGGTGCCCGAGGGCGTGGAGGGCCGGGTACCCTACAAGGGCCCCGTCGCGGCCATCGTCCACCAGTTGATGGGTGGCCTGCGCTCCGCCATGGGCTATACGGGCAGTGATACGCTCGAGATCATGCGGACCCGGCCGGAGTTTGTGCGGGTCACCAACGCCGGCATGTCCGAGAGCCACGTCCACGACGTGACCATCACCAAGGAAGCGCCGAATTATCCGGTACGCTGAGCGGCGCGGACCACGGCCGGCCAGGTCGCCGGCATCCCGGCAGGGCAGTGATGGCCGCTGCCCGACAATCCAGGAACACGCATGAGCGCAGACATCCACGCCCAGAAAATCCTCATTCTGGATTTCGGCTCCCAATACACCCAGCTGATCGCGCGTCGCGTGCGCGAAGTCGGCGTATACAGCGAGATTCGCGCGTTCGACATGAGCGAAGAGGATATCCGCGCGTACAATCCGCGCGGGATCATCCTCTCCGGCGGGCCCGAGTCCGTGGCGGCGGCGGAGTCGCCGCGTGCGCCGGGTGTCGTGTTCGAACTCGGCGTGCCCGTGCTGGGCATCTGCTACGGCATGCAGACGATGGCCGAGCAGTTCGGGGGGCAGGTCCAGGGCTCGGACGTTTCCGAGTTCGGTTACGCCCAGATTCGCCAGGTCGGCAACGGCGGGCTGCTGCACGATATTCGCGACCACATCGATGACCAGGGCCGCGGCCTGCTCGACGTCTGGATGAGCCACGGCGACAAGGTGGTGACGCTACCGCCGGATTTCGAATTGATCGCAGAGACGCAGAGTTGCCCGATCGCGGGCATGGCGCACCGCGAGAAGCCTTTCTTCGGCATCCAGTTTCACCCCGAGGTGACTCACACCCTGCAAGGCAAGCGCATCTTCGAGCATTTCGTGCTGGAGCAGTGCGCCTGCGAGGCGCTGTGGACCGCCGCCAACATCGTCGAGGACGCCATCGCCCGGGTGCGCGCGGCGGTGGGTGATGACAAGGTGCTGCTCGGGCTCTCCGGGGGTGTGGACTCCTCCGTGGTGGCGGCACTGCTGCACCGGGCCATCGGTGACCAGCTGACCTGTGTCTTTGTCGACAACGGCCTGTTGCGCCTCGACGAGGGCGACCACGTCATGGACATGTTCGCGCGCAACATGGGCGTAAAGGTTATCCGCGCCGACAAGGAGGAACTGTTCCTGCGCAAACTGGCGGGCGTGGCCGACCCCGAGGACAAGCGCAAGGTGATCGGCAACACCTTCATCGACGTGTTCGACGAGGAAGCCGCGAAACTGACCGGTGTGAAGTGGCTGGCGCAGGGTACGATATACCCGGATGTCATCGAGTCGGCGGGCGCCAAGACCGGCAAGGCCCACACTATCAAGTCGCACCACAACGTGGGTGGCCTGCCCGAGGACATGACCCTCGAGCTGGTCGAACCCTTGCGCGAACTGTTCAAGGACGAGGTGCGCAAGATCGGCCTGGAACTCGGCCTGCCCTACGATATGGTGTACCGCCATCCCTTTCCCGGCCCCGGACTGGGTGTGCGTATCCTCGGTGAAGTGCGCAAGGAGTATGCGGACCTGTTGCGGCGCGCCGATGCGATCTTCATAGAGGAGCTGCACCGGGACGATTACTACCACAAGACCAGCCAGGCCTTTGCGGTGTTCCTGCCGGTGAAATCGGTCGGGGTAGTCGGCGACGGTCGCCGCTATGAATACGTCATCGCGTTGCGGGCCGTTGAAACGGTCGATTTCATGACGGCGCGCTGGGCTCATCTGCCTTATGAGCTGCTTGAGCGCGTATCCAACCGCATTATCAACGAGATATCAGGCGTCTCGCGGGTAACGTACGATATCAGCAGCAAACCGCCTGCCACGATCGAATGGGAGTAACCCTCGCGTCGCCGAGTCCGGCCACCATCCCGTCAATTTTCTTTACAGTCACGTTGAATTTACCCTGAAACGGAATTCGTGTTTCGCGGGAATTCAACGGGTTAGCGGCTCTGGCTCGATCCTTGCTTCCTTGGGGCCATGGCAGCGGGAGCAACCGCAGGCTCTCACTGGAACATTGGTGATCATCATGCATGGTCGCATTGAGCCGATACGGCCAGGCGCCTGGTGCGTGGTCGCAAGGAGGGTATTCAGGTGAAATTCGCGTTTGAAGTTGTAATCCGGCGGTTGTCGGCAGGTGCGCTGGTATTCTTTTTTGCCTTGCAGGCGCAAGCCGTCCCGTTCGATTTCGATGTGTCCTATAACGGAGGCAGCATCGCACTCGATGCCGGCTCTGACGACCCGATCGGCCAGGCACTGTCCGCTGGCGACACTTTCAACTATAACCTGCAGACTGTAGGCGATGATTTTTGGAAGGTTGATGTGGGTGGTAGCTTTTTTCCGTTCCTCGCGTTTACAGTTGACGGCAGTGAAACCAGGGAGGGTACGTTCATGCTCGACCTCCTGCTCGACGGTATCTCCCAGTTTTCCACGGGTCCGGGCGCGATCAGCAATGCCTTTGTACACCTTGGGACCAACGCTATCGACCTGTCTGCGGGCCTCATGTTCGACGAGATCATCCTCGACTATGCCCTGACCAGCAGCACGGGCCCGACCACCATCGTTGACTATGTTATCGGCGGCTCCGTACCGGGCGGTTTTGATGATGGTATTTCCTACAATCGGACGCCGTCCAACCCGGCACCGGTTCCTGCGACGCTTGCCCTGTTCGGCCTCGGACTGGCTGCACTGCGGCTCGGCAGACTGCGGCCGACCAGCGGCTGATAATAGCTGACTTCCTTCCCAAGCGCGGGCCGGTCGATACCGGCCCGTTTTGTATTGGCGCGACCGACCTGCAACGCTGCCAGGCTCTCTTTGGGTGTATACTCTCCCGTCGAGTTTTCACGAAACTTGTTAGTCTGGTCTGTACCCTGGAGTGTTTGATGTTGAGACATCTACTTACTTGTTTGGTCGCGATACCCTGTGCGATGCCTCTGTTGGGGGCCGCAGCGGGCGCTGGCACTGTCGGCGATGAACTGGTCATCAGTTCGGGGATAGAAAACGGCGGCTACTGGAGTATCGCGGAAAAACTGCGCGAGGTGGCCCCGGAGGTGGGGCTTTCGATGAAGAACGAGAGGAGTTCCGGTTCGGTCAACAACCTGCGCGCCCTGGCGGCGCCCGGTAATCCCGTCAGCCTCGCGTTCACGCAGGCCGACGCCGCGGCCCAGTTCCTGAAGGACAACCCGGAGGCCGAGGCCTCGCTTGAGCTGCTGGAGCGTATCGGGCTCGAGTGTGTCTTCATCGTTACCGACACCAAGGCTAAGATCAAGGATGACGAGGACCTGCAAAAGAAACGGCAATTGCATCTCGGTATGCGCAGCCCCAACAGCGGGATTCGCGTGACCTTCGAGTACATGGCGACCCTCGTGCCGGAGCTGAAGGACGTCACGATGAGCTACGGCGACACAGTCGACATGCTGAATTACCTCGGCGTGCCGCGCACCGATGTCGAGGCTGTCATGTTTGTGCACGGGCCGAACGAAATCTCACCCGAGATAGTCAGGATCCAGGCCAATCCCGACGATTTCCGTTTTGTGGAGCTGAAGGATGAACGCTTCCTGCGCATGTCGTTTCACGGCAATCCCGTGTACCAGTTGCGCGAGGTTACCCCCGGCTTCGTGGATGGTGCGAAACCGGTGGAGACCATCTGCGTGCAGGGCTTCCTGGTCGCCAACAAGGACAAGCTGTCGCAGCCGCAGTACAGCGCGCTGCAGGAGCTTATCCAGCAGCACTGGGGCAAGGTGCACCTGAAAGAGTCGGATTAGAACCGGCGGCGGCACCGGTCCACGGCATGCGCGCGGACTATTTTTCCTTGTGCACCATGCCCGCGGAGATCGCCCAGCGCATGGCCTTGTGCACTTCCATGTCCAGCGGCTCCAGGGCGTCTTCCGGCACCAGTATCGTGAAGCCGCCGAGCTGGTAGCTCATGGGCACGAATACCGGCAGGGCGGTAACGTCCTGGTTCCATTGTCGCGCCTCGTTCGTCACGAACCCCACGACGCGCATGTTGTCGTCCAGCCGTACCAGGACCGCGCGCTGCATATCGGAGCGCGGGCCTGCGGGGTCGGCAAACCGCGCGATATCGCGGATGCTGTCAAACAACGTGTTGACCAGCGGGATGCTGGAGAGTGTAGAGTTGGCCGCTTTCAGCAGCGTCCGGAACAGGTAGGCGTTTACCAGCAGCCCCGTCAGCGTGACAAGCGCCAAACCGGCGATGATGCCGAACCCCGGGAAGTACCAGTCGATGGGCAGGGCCCATCGCAGCAGCGGCCCGAGTGACGCCTCGGCGGTGGTCGCCAGCCAGTACAGGATGGCCAGCGTCAGCGCTATTGGCAGAATCGCGGCAATACCCTGCAGAAACCATCGAGCAATATTCTTCACGCAATATCCTCTCTGTGGGCGTGTAGTTGAACCGTGTGCAGTCACCCACTGGCCACAGTCTACAGGTAAATGCGGGCTGCGAACCCGGTGCGGAGGATGACAGCAAGCGATGCGCGCCGTGCAATATACGCGCGCCGGGTGGGGAATTTACATTCCTCGCTGGCACGGCTAGAGTGTTCGGCCCTGTGCAATTCCGATGCGGTGGTTGAGTAAGTCATGATTTCAGTCAGTTTCCGGTTCGTCTGGGTTCTGGCGGCATTGGTGGCCGCTCTTGCGCTGTCCGGTTGCGCCTCGACCGCCGTGCCACCCGTGCAGGATGACGGCACCGCGGAGCGCTTGATGGGCGCGATGGAGGAATGCCTGGCCCGCCAGGCCGCGGTGGATGCCAAACTCGAGGCCCAATCGGAGCAGTTGGTGGCGCTGCAGGGCCGGCTCGGGTCTGTCGCGGCCGCCCCGGAAAAGCCCAAGCCCGCCAGGCAGCCCGAGCGCTGTCCGGCGAGCACTCGTGACAGCGGCAAGTTGGTTGTCGGGCGCATGGAAAAAATCTGGTTTCCCAATCTCGATCTGCTGCTCGCCGCCCGCGTGGACACCGGCGCCGAGACATCATCCATAGATGCGCGCAACGTCGAGCGTTTCGAGCGCAACGGCAAGCGCTGGGTGCGGTTTGAAATTGCCAAGCCCGATTCCGACGAGGGCATCATGGTGGAGCGCGAGGTATCGCGCGTGGTATCGATCGTGCAGTCGAGCCAGCCCGAAGGGGAACGGCGCCCGGTTATAGCGATGGAAATAGCCGTGGGTTCCGTCAAGCAGACTGCTGAGTTCACGCTGAGCGACCGCAGCCACCTTCACCACCAGGTCATGATCGGCCGCAACATCCTGCAGGACGTGATGATCGTGGATGTCAGCAAGAAAAATGTCGCGCCTCCTGCGACAGGCGGCAAATCCGCTAAAACCGGTGGGGCGGGCTCGTGAAGAGCCGCGCCGGTTATTTCCTCACGCTACTGCTGATCGGCCTCGCGGGTATTCTCATCGCGGTGCTGCGGCAGATGGAGACCGGCGTGCCGTTCCTGCCCGGACAGGAGCGTTCGGTCTGGCTGGTGGAGGCGAGGATCGATTTCGAGGCACTCAACCGCGAGGTCACCGCCAGCCTCTCCCTTCCCGACAAGCAGTTGCCGGGCTTCGAGTTGTTCGACGAACAGGCCGCCTCCCAGGGCTACGGTTTCTCTATCCTGCGTCGCCCCCAGGGGCGCCGCGCCGAGTGGACGCGGCGCGAGGCGAGGGGCGAGCAGTCCCTGTACTACAGCGCCCAGTTCGTGGCGTCCGGCGAATCGCCGGCGAACGCCGATGCAAAGCAACCCGCCATCAAGGAATTCCCGATCATCTGGGACGCGGCCGAGGAACTGGCGGCCGACGCGATGCTGGCGCGGGCACGGGAAATGTCCAGTTCGCCCCATAGCCTCGCGCGCGAGTTGATCAAGTACCTGAATGACCCGGCTGTCGACCAGAATGCGGCGCTGCTGCGCATCCACCAGGCGGGCGATGCCGAGTTGCTGTTGCAGCTATTGCAGCGCGCGGGTATCGAGAGCCGTTACGTGATGGGGCTGTACCTGGAAGATGCCCGGCGCCGGCAGACGTTGACGCCCATGGTTGAAGTGTTCCACGACGGCGAGTGGCTGCTGTTCAATCCGGCTACCGGCGAGGAAGGCGTACCTGAAAACCTGTTGCTGTGGCATCGCGGCGGCATATCCGTCCTGGATGTAACGGGAGGCCGTGACTCCAGCCTGAGTTTTTCCATGATCCGGCAGAGCGTCCCCGCGACCTACCTGGCCACGGTTACCGGCGCCGACTCGATATTCGCGCGGCTCGGGGTGCACCGCCTGCCGATCGAGGAGCAGAGCATGTTCAAGCTGCTCCTGTTGCTGCCGCTGGGGGCGACCGTGGTCGTGCTGATGCGGGTCGTTGTGGGGCTGAAGACGGCCGGCACGTTCATGCCGATCCTGATTTCGCTGGCCTTCCTGCAAACCTCGCTCCTGCCGGGCCTGGTCAGTTTTATCTCGGTCGTGGGTATCGGGCTGCTGCTGCGCGGATACCTGTCACGGCTTAACCTGTTGCTGGTGGCGCGGATCGCCACGCTGATCGTACTCGTGGTCTTCATCATCTCGGCGCTGAGCATCATCGGCTTCCAGATGGGCTACAGCACGGGCATGACCATCACGTTCTTCCCCATGATTATCATCGCCTGGACCATCGAGCGCATGTCCATCCTGTGGGAGGAGGAGGGCGCCTATGAAGTCCTTCTCCAGGGTGGGGGCAGCCTGGCCGTGGCGGTCATCGCCTACCTGCTTATGCAGATGGCGATCATGCAGCACCTGAGTTTCAACTTCCCCGAACTGAACCTTGTATTGCTGGCACTGATCCTGGCCCTCGGCCAATACACCGGCTACAAGCTGACTGAACTGCGGCGCTTCCGGGCCATGGAGGACCTGCAGTGACCGCGCGCTGGATACCGCCATGGGACTTGTCCAGCCGCGGTATTCTGGGCATGAACCGGCGCAACGTGGACTATATCCTGCGCTACAACGACCGCAGTCTCTACCCCCTGGTCGACAACAAGCTCAAGACCAAGCTCGTCGCGGAAGAATACGGCGTGCCGACGCCCGCGAAGCTGTTCGTCGTGCGCCAGCAGCACGAGATCAACGAGGTCGATGAACTGCTTGCCGACCGCGAGGGCTTCGCACTGAAACCCGCGAAGGGCTCCGGCGGCAAAGGTATCCTGGTGGTGACCGGTCGGGACGGCGACGCCTTCATCAAGGCGTCCGGCGCGCGCATCGATATCGATGCGATCCGCCGGCACATGAGCAATACCCTCGCGGGCCTGTACTCGCTCGGCGGCGCGACCGACGTGGTCATTGTGGAGGAACTCATCGAGTTCGACGACTGTCTCGCCGGTTACTCCTTCGAGGGCGTGCCCGATATCCGCATCGTCGTATTCAAGGGCTACCCCGTGATGGCGATGCTGCGACTCGCCACGCGCGCCTCCGACGGCAAGGCCAACCTGCACCAGGGTGCCGTCGGGCTCGGGCTGGCGCTGGACAGCGGCCGGTGCCTGCACGGTGTGCAGTTCGGCTACCCGGTGAAGACCCACCCCGATACCGGCCTGGCGCTGTCCGACGTTGTTGTTCCCGGGTGGCGCGACATCCTGTTGCTCGCCGCCCAGTGCTTTGAGATGACCGGCCTCGGCTACATGGGTACGGACATCGTCCTCGACAAGAGCAGCGGTCCCCAGCTACTCGAGTTGAATGCCCGTCCCGGGCTGGCGATACAGGTCGCCAACGGACGCGGCCTGCTGCCGCGACTGCGCCATGTCGAGGGACTGCCGGAACGGCGTCGCCGCTCGGCGGCGGAGCGGGTGGATTACGTGATGCGCCACTTCGGCGAATCCGGGGGCGGGCCGACCGCGTAGCAACGGGCGATCGCGGGCAACCGCACTGGCGCCAGTCGGTGTTGCCCGCTCCCGTCGGGAGAACTGCAACTGTCTACAGCGGAACAACACGAGGACTGGATGCGCCGCGCGCTGGCGCTCGCCGATCGCGCCGCGGCGGCGGGCGAGGTACCGGTCGGCGCGGTCGTGGTGAGTGACGGGCAGTTGCTCGGGGAGGGCTGGAACCAGGTCATCGGCGCATCCGACCCCACCTGCCACGCCGAGATCGTCGCACTGCGCGCCGCGGCCAGGGCCCGGGGCAATTACCGCCTCCCGGGCACCACGCTCTACGTCACGCTCGAGCCCTGCACGATGTGCGCGGGCGCCCTGATCCACGCCCGCGTGGAACACCTCGTGTTCGGCGCGCGCGAACCGCGGGCCGGCGTAGTGTGCAGCACCGCTGCCCTGCTGGACGAGGAGCACTACAACCACCGCGTGCACTGGACGGAGGGCGTGCTGGGCGCAGACAGCGCAGCGCGGCTGCAGGATTTCTTCCGGGCGCGTCGCTGACCGCCTAGAGCGCCAGCAGGCCGATTTCCCGCACGGAGTCCGGAATGTAGTCATCCGCCTTGAGTGGCGGGCTCTGCTGGTGCTCGGGGATGTCCTGCCACGCGAGTATGCTGTAGTAGTGGCGGATGTTCTGCACGTAGGTGACGGCTTCCAGGCCCCGGGCGTAGCCGTAGCGCAGGCTCTTGTAGTACTTGCTCTTCTGCAGCAGGGGCAGGTGCTCCATGACGTCGCGCCAGAGATGCGGGTCGCCGTCGTAGTGCTCGGTCAGCGCGCGCGCGTCGTGCAGGTGACCCATGCCGATATTGTAAGCGGCCAGCGCCATCCACGTGCGGTCGGGTTCCGGGATGTCATTGGGGAGCCGCCTGCGCATGTTCTTGAAGTACCGGGCACCGCCGCGCAGGCTCTGCGCGGGGTCCAGGCGGTTGTTGACGCCCATCTCCCGTGCGGTGGGCAGGGTCAGCATCATCATGCCACGTACGCCGGTGGGCGAGGCCGCCTCGGGATTCCAGTGGGATTCCTGGTAGGCGATAGCGGCGAGCAGCCGCCAGTCCAGCTGGTATTCGCGCGCAATCTGCTTGATCAGCGGCTTGTAGGTCGGGAGTGACCTGCGCATGTTGAGCATGAAGGTGTGGGAGCCGATACGGGACATCGAGTCCGCGTGCCCGAAGTAGCGATCCCGCAGTTGTCCCAGCTCGCCGCTGTCCTCCATGCGGGTCACCAGGTCGTCGATGACTGCGACCAGGGCCGCGTTGTCCCGATGGGGTGCCAGGTACCATACGGCCTGCTGTTCGTCGCCGAGCTCGAATCCCACCTTCAGCCGGGGGTAGAGGCCCTGCAGCACGGCGAACTCATTGGAATTGACCAGGGCGATATCCGCCTGCCGTTGGTCCACGAGGTCGAGGATTTCCATGGTATCCGCGGCGTCAATCTCTTCCCAGGAAAGCTCCGGCAACTCCGTGTCCCGCAGCCGGCGCAACGCCTCGGCGTGACCGGAACCCGCTAGCACCACGATGCTCCGGCCCGGCAGGTGCGAGGGCTTGCGCGGGCGGCGCTGGCCGGCGAGGTAGACCACCTGTGCCGTCAGCGTCTCATAGGGGCGCGAATGCGGGTACAACGCGGCGCGATCATCGGTCAGCACGAGGCCGGCCGCCGCGACATCGGCCTCGCGGCGATCGAGCCGCTCGAAGATCTCGCCCAGCGTGAAGGCCGGCTTGACGACCAGTTCGACGCCCAGCTCCTGTGCAAGGCGCCCGGCGAGGGCGTACTCGAAGCCCGCGGGTTCGTTTTTCTCCAGGAAGTAGGTGGTGGGGCTGTTGCGGCTGACCACCACCAGTTCACCGCTGTCGCGGATGGCATCCAGCGCGTCCGGACGCTCGCAAGCGGTGAGCATTGCCACCAGGAGCAACGACAGGAACAAGGGGTTTTTCATGCTGTCATTCTAGCCGAGCACGACGCCGCGACAATGTGCAGAAATGACGCGCTCTGGTTATTTTCGTTTAACGCAGGAAGGGCAATACAGTACAATACCGCCTCTTTTTCCGGACCCGCCTGTTGCCGTCGGTCCGTATCGGCCTGGAGTTGTCCACAGCATGCTGACCCTGCGCGGCGCGCCCGCTTTTTCCACATTCCGACTGGAAAAACTGGCCCGACGGCTCTCCGACCTGAACCCCCACATCCACATACTCCATCACGAGTTCGTCCATTTCGCCGAGCTGTCCGCGCCGCTGTCCGATCATGAGACAGACGTGCTGCAGCGCCTGTTGCACTACGGCCCACTGGTGGAGGCGCAGCTCGATGCACCGCGGGACGCCACGTTGATGTTGGTGGTCCCGCGGCCCGGAACGATCTCGCCCTGGTCCAGCAAGGCCACGGACATCGCGCGCAATTGCGGTCTGGACGGCGTCGAGCGCCTGGAGCGCGGTATCGCGTGGTATCTCGAACTGCCCGAGGACCTCGACGACGCCACCCGCGCCGGCGTTGTGGCGACCCTGCACGATCGCATGACCGAGAGCGTGCTGGACAGCATCAGTGCCGCCGCGACGCTGTTTGCCCACGCCGAGCCTGCTCCACTGACCACGGTCGATGTGCTGGGCGGCGGCCGCGAGGCGCTGGTCGCGGCGGACAGGGCGCTGGGCCTGGCGCTCGCCGCCGACGAGATCGACTACCTCGTCGAGAGCTTCACCGCGCTCGGCCGCAACCCCAACGATATCGAACTGATGATGTTCGCGCAGGCAAACTCGGAACATTGCCGGCACAAGATTTTCAATGCCGACTGGACTATCGACGGCGAGGCCCAGCCCCTCTCCCTGTTCCAGATGATCCGCAACACCCACGAGCAGGGCGGCGACAATGTGCTGTCCGCCTATTCGGATAATGCCGCGGTGGTGGTGGGGCACACCGCCGGGCGCTTCTACCCCGACCCTGTCAGCCGCGAGTACGGTTACAGCACGGAGCCGGTGCACCTGCTGATGAAGGTGGAAACGCACAATCACCCCACCGCCATCGCACCGTTTCCCGGCGCGGGCACCGGTTCCGGCGGTGAGATTCGCGACGAGGGCGCGGTGGGCCGGGGCTCCAAGCCCAAGGTCGGGCTGACGGGGTTTTCCGTCTCCAACCTCAATATTCCCGGGTTCCCGCAGCCGTGGGAGGGCGACTACGGCAAGCCCGACCGCATCGTTTCGGCCCTGGATATCATGCTCGAGGGCCCCATCGGCGGCGCGGCGTTCAACAATGAGTACGGTCGCCCCAACCTCTGCGGCTACTTCCGCACGCTGGAGCAGGAGGCCCCGGGAGGCGAGGGCCCCCAGATGCGCGGCTACCACAAGCCGATCATGATCGCCGGTGGGTACGGCAATATCCGGCGGGAACACGTGGACAAGGGCGAGTTCGCGCCCGGCGCCAGGCTCATCGTGCTCGGCGGCCCGGCGATGCTGATTGGCCTCGGCGGTGGCGCGGCGTCCTCCATGGCGAGCGGGCAGAGCGCCGAGGACCTCGATTTTGCGTCGGTGCAGCGGCAGAACCCCGAAATCGAGCGGCGTTGCCAGGAGGTCATCGACCGCTGCTGGCAGCTCGGCGAGGACAACCCCATCGCGTTCATCCACGACGTCGGGGCGGGCGGCCTGTCGAACGCGCTGCCGGAGCTGGTAAAGGACGGCGGCCGCGGCGGCCGCTTTGAACTGCGCGAGGTACCGAACGACGAACCGGGCATGTCTCCTCTGGAAATCTGGTGCAACGAAGCCCAGGAGCGCTACGTGCTGGCGGTGGAGCCCGCGGATCTCGCCCGCTTCGAGGCCATCTGTGCACGCGAGCGCTGCCCCTTCGCGGTGGTGGGGGAGGCCACGCGGGAATTGCAGCTCACTGTGACCGATCGCCGTTTCGACAATGCCCCGGTGGACCTGCCCATGTCGGTGCTGTTCGGCAAGCCCCCGAAGATGAGTCGTGCCTTCGAGCGCGTCGCACTGCAACACGTACCGTTCGTGGCGCCGACATCGGCGCAGGCGTCGCTCGAGCTCGTCCTGCAGGTGCCCAGCGTCGCGGGCAAGGGATTCCTGATCACTATCGGTGATCGCAGTGTGACCGGTATGGTCGCGCGGGACCAGTTCGTCGGACCCTGGCAGGTACCGGTGGCCGACTGCGCGGTGACCACTGTGTCCTACGACAGCTATGCCGGCGAGGCCATGGCCATGGGCGAACGCACACCACTGGCCCTGCTGGATGGGCCAGCCTCGGGCCGTATGGCCGTGGCGGAGGCGCTTACCAACATCGCCGCCACCGCGATCGCCGACATCCGCGATGTCAAACTCTCGGCGAACTGGATGTGTGCGGCGGGCCACGGCAGCGAGGATCAGGCGCTCTACGACACCGTGCGCGCGGTGGGCATGGAGCTGTGCCCCGAGCTCGGCATCACGATCCCCGTGGGCAAGGACTCCATGTCCATGCGCACCACGTGGCGCGACGGCGGCACCGACAAGTCCGTGACGGCGCCCATGTCGCTTATCGTGTCGGCGTTCGCGCCGGTGACCGATGTACGCCGCACGCTGACGCCGCAAGTGTCGTTGCAGGAGGGCGCGCGACTGTTGCTGCTCGATCTCGGGCGCGGCCGCAATCGCATGGGCGGGTCCGCACTGGCGCAGGCCACGGGGCAGCTGGGCGATACCCCGCCGGACCTTGACGACGCGGCTGACCTCAGGGCGTTGTTTACACTGGTGCAGGAGTTTCTCGGGCGCGGTGAACTGCTGGCCTACCACGATCGTGCGGACGGCGGGCTTGCCGTCACACTCGTGGAAATGGCTTTCGCCGCGCGCTGCGGTCTGGCCGTGGATATCGGAGCTCTCGGCCAGGACCCCGTTGCCGCGCTCTTCAGCGAGGAGGCCGGCGCCGTGGTGCAGGTCGCCGCTGACGTGCTCGCCGCCTTCACGGCGCGCGCCGGCGCGCTGGGCCTGGCTGATTGCCTGTACGACCTCGGCGCCGCGGCGCCGGGCGACGCGATCGTGATTAAGAGCGGTACCGACACGGTCATTGCGGACAGCCGCGGCCGCCTGCAGGCTCTGTGGTCGCGCACGAGTTTTGAAATACAGGCACTGCGGGACAACCCCGAGTGTGCGCGCGAGGAGTACGCGCGACACACGAGCGATGATCCCGGCCTGTCCGCGGCGCTGACTTTCGATCCCGCCGAGGATGTTGCGGCACCCTTGATTGCCACGGGCGTGCGACCGCGGGTTGCCGTGTTGCGGGAGCAGGGGGTGAATGGCCACGTGGAGATGGCGGCGGCATTCGACCGCGCCGGCTTTGCCGCGGTCGATGTGCACATGAGCGACATTCTCTCGGGCGCTATCAGTCTCGCGGATTTTCGCGGCCTGGTCGCCTGCGGTGGGTTCTCCTACGGCGACGTGCTGGGCGCGGGGGAGGGCTGGGCGAAGAGCATTCTTTTCAACCCCACGGCGCGCGACGAGTTCGAGCGCTTCTTCCAGCGCGGCGAGACCTTCACGTTGGGGGTGTGCAACGGCTGCCAGATGATCTCCAACCTCAAGGCGTTGATCCCGGGCGCCGCGCACTGGCCGCACTTTGTCCGCAACAACTCCGAGCAGTTCGAGGCGCGCTTTGCGCTGGTCCGGGTGCAGGAGAGCCCCGCCGTACTGCTGCGCGGCATGGCCGGGTCGCACCTGCCCATCGCCGTGGCCCACGGTGAGGGGCGCGCCCAGTTTGCCGATGCCGGTGCGCTGGCCGCGTGCGAGGCGAGCGGCAGCGTGGCGTTGCGCTACATCGAGAATGACCTCTCCGTCGCCACGCGCTACCCCGCCAACCCGAACGGCTCCCCGGCGGGTATCACGGGTCTGGCGAGCGAGGACGGACGCGCATTGATCATGATGCCCCACCCGGAGCGGGTGTTCCGCACGGTGCAGAACTCCTGGGCGCCGCCCGACTGGGGCGACGACGGTGGCTGGATGCGGCTGTTTCGCAACGCCAGGGCCTGGGTGGATTAGGTGAGCCGGGTGCAGCGGGCTTGTGGCGAGAAGTCGATTATTTATAATGGCGCACAATTTTACCCGCCAACCTATCCAACGCGCCGCTCCCTGCAACGGGCGTGCGCCAGAGCGAAACCATGCTGAACAAATACCCCCTGTGGAAATACCTGTTGGTGCTGGGCGTGCTCGCACTCGGTTTTTTCTACGCGGCACCCAATCTTTACGCGCCGGACCCGGCCCTGCAGATCACGGGCGAAAGCAGCGCTCAGCAGGTCGATGAACGACTTCTCAAACGCGCGCTCACCGCGCTGGATGAGGCCGGTATCGAGCATTTCGGGGAGGAGCTGGACGAGAACGGCCGCACCGCCCTGGTACGCCTGGCCGATGGCGACGCGCAGCTCTCCGCGCAGGCCGTGGTCGCGCGGGCCATGGGCGATGGCTTCATCGTCGCGCTGAACCTTGCGCCGACCACCCCCGCCTGGCTGAGCGACTACGGCGCCCAGCCCATGAAGCTCGGCCTCGACCTGTCCGGCGGCGTCCATTTCAAGCTGGAGGTGGATGTCGAAGCCGCGGTTGCGCGACGCATGGATTATTACGTCAATGCCACCAAGCGCGCCCTGCGCGAGGAGCGCGTCCGCGGTTACGTCACGCTCGATGAGCAGGGGCGGGTCAAGGGTACCTTCCGCACCGAGGAACTGCGCGAGAAAGCGCGCGAACTCATGGCCGACAACCACCCCGAACTCCTTCTGGATCGCGTGGACGACGGCGAGAACTGGACCATCCTCGGCGCGATGTCCGACCAGACGCGCAAGGAGATCGCGGACTACGCGCTGGAACAGAACCTGACGACGTTGCGCAACCGCGTCAACGAACTCGGGGTCTCCGAGCCCCTGGTGCAGCGCCAGGGCGCCAGTCGCATCGTGGTGGAGCTGCCGGGCATACAGGACACAGCCGAGGCCAAGCGGATCCTCGGCAAGGTGGCCAACCTGGAGTTCCGCCTGGTGGCGAACCTCGATGCGGCGCCCTCCGAGCAGCAGCGTTTCGAGTACCGCAGCGAGGACCGCGCCGGTATGAGCGAGTGGCTGGAGCGCGACGTCATCATCACGGGCGAGCGCGTCGCCAACGCGCAGGCCAACTTCGACCAGAACGGCCGGCCCATCGTGAGCATCAGCCTGGACAGCGAGGGCGGCACCCTGATGTCGCGGGTGACGCGCAACAACGTCAAGCGCCGCATGGGTGTGCTCTTTATCGAGCGCAAGTACCGGACCCGCTACGAGACGGACGAGCAGGGCAACGAGGTCATCGTCAAGGTTCCCTACGACGAGAAGAAACTGCTTACAGCGCCGGTGATCCAGGAGGCGCTGGGCGCGCAGTTCCAGATTTCGGGGCTGGATTCGCCCATGGAAGCCTCGGAGCTCGCGTTGATGCTGCGGGCGGGCGCGCTGGCCGCGCCCATCTCGTTCGTGGAAGAGCGCACGGTCGGCCCCTCGCTCGGGGCGGAGAATATCCGCCTCGGGGTGAAATCGGTGCAGATCGGCCTGGCGCTCGTTGCGCTGTTCATGGTGGTTTATTACCGCGTATTCGGTGTCGCCGCGGTGATCGCCCTGAGCTGCAACCTCGTGCTCCTGGTGGCGGTGATGTCGGTCCTGGGTGCAACGCTGACGATGCCCGGTATCGCCGGTATCGTCCTCACGGTCGGTATGGCGGTGGACGCGAATGTACTGATCTTCTCGCGCATACGGGAGGAGCTGAATAACGGTATGTCGCCGCAGATGGCGATACATTCGGGGTTTGAGCGCGCCGTCGCCACGATTCTCGATGCCAACGTCACCACACTGATCGTCGCGATCATCCTGTACGCGGTCGGCACCGGCCCGGTCAAGGGTTTCGCGGTAACGTTGTCAGTGGGCATCGTCACGTCGATGTTCACCGCGATCATCGGGACCCGCGCCCTCGTCAACCTGATGTACGGCGGGCGCCGGGTCAAATCACTCGCCATCGGCGGCGTGAAGTCGGCGAACTGAGGAGGCGCTGCGATGAAGATCATCAATTTCATGGGCCAGCGCACGTTGGCGATCATTTTTTCCGCTGTGCTCATCTGCGTGGCCGTCGGCTCGCTCGCCACACGCCAGCTCAACTGGGGCCTGGACTTCACCGGTGGAACACTGCTCGAGGTGCACTACAGCGAGAGCGCCGACCTGGGCGCCATCCGCGAGACGTTGCAGGCGAACGGCTATCCGGGTGCCGTTGTGGTGAGTTTCGGCAGTGATCGCGATGTGTTGATCCGCCTGCCTCACGGCTACTCCGACGAGCAGGGCGCCGAACTGCTGGCGAAGCTGCAGTCGGCGTCGACGCGCGGCGCCGTGGAACTGCGGCGCAACGAGTTTGTGGGACCGCAGGTGGGTGACGAGTTGCGCGAGCAGGGCGGTCTCGCCATGTTGCTGGCGCTGGCGCTGGTCATGCTGTACATCGGCTTTCGCTTCCAGTTCAAGTTCGCTGTCGGCGCGGTGGTCGCGTTGATACACGATGTGGTCATCACGCTGGGGTTTTTCTCGGTCTTTGGCCTCGAGTTCGACCTGACCGTGCTGGCGGCGCTGCTGGCGGTCATCGGCTACTCCCTGAACGACACGATCGTGGTATCCGACCGCATCCGCGAGAACTTTCGCAAGATTCGCAAGGCCGAACCGGTGGAGGTCATCAACATCTCCCTGACCGAGACCCTGGGCCGGACGTTGGTGACATCGCTGACCACCCTGCTGGTGCTGGTGGCACTGGCCGTGTTTGGCGGCGAGATCATCCACGGTTTTGCCATCGCACTGATGGTCGGCGTGTTCATAGGAACCTACTCGTCCATCTATGTCGCCGCGAATACGCTGCTAGCGCTCGGCGTGAGCAAGGAAGACCTGATGATCCCGGTGAAAGAGGGCGCCGAGCAGGAAGAACTGGCGCCCTGAATCCCCCTGCACCGGCCCTGTCACGGGCCGGTGATGCTGCTATAATCGCGCGCCTCACCAGAGGCTCACCGGAATCGCCCATGGAACCCATGATCAACATCGCGCTGCGCGCGGCCCGCAAGGCCGGCGAAAATATCGTGCGCGCATCGGACGATCTGGACCGGTTTGAGGTGAAAGCCAAGGGCGTCAACAACTTCGTCACCGAGGTGGACATCAATGCGGAGCAGGAGATCACCTACCACCTGCAGAAAGCCTACCCGGACCACGCCATCCTCGGCGAAGAGGGTGGCCTTATCGGCAGCGCGGACGCGGAATACCGCTGGGTAATCGACCCACTGGACGGCACCACCAACTTCGTTCACGGCATTCCCCACTACGCGGTATCCATCGCCTGCCTGTACCGCGGCAAGGTAGAGCACGCGGTCATCGTCGACCCGGTGCGCCGCGAGGAATTCACCGCCAGCCGCGGCAGGGGCGCGCAGCTGAACGGTCGTCGTATCCGCGTGAGCAAACGCGCCAGCCTCGAGGGCGCATTGCTCGGCACGGGTATCCCGTTCAAGGATCACTGCGACGACCGGCTCGCGCCCTACAGCAAGTCGATCGAGATACTGGCGGGCCAGTGCGCGGGCATCCGTCGCGCGGGAGCCGCGTCGCTGGACCTCGCCTATGTCGCTGCGGGCAGGCTCGACGCGTTCTGGGAAATCGGGTTGGCGCCCTGGGACATCGCCGCCGGCGCACTGCTGGTGCGTGAAGCGGGCGGCCTGGTCTCCGATATCGATGCCTCGGACAACTATCTCGAGTCGGGCAACATCGTCTGCGGCAATCCCAAGTGTTTCAAAGCCGTGTTGCAGGCCGTCAAGCCGCTGCTGTCCTGACGGGCGCCCCGTCGCGCGATGAATCCCGACAACATCCGCATCGTCCTGGTCAACACGACTCACCCGGGCAATATCGGCGCCGTGGCGCGGGCCATGAAGAACATGGGCCTCGCGCGGCTATATCTCGTCGAACCGCGCGTGTTTCCCCACGAGGAGGCCGACTGGCGCGCTGCCTCGGCGCAGGATGTGCTCGCCCACGCTGTCGTTTGCGCCACACTGGATGACGCCATAGGCGACTGCCAGTTCGTGGTCGGCACCAGCGCCAGGGAGCGCCGCATACCCTGGCCCCTGCTGGACGCGCGCCAGTGCGCCCAGCGCGCGGCGAGGGCCTCGGTAAACGAGCAGGTAGCCCTCGTATTCGGGCGAGAGGACCGCGGCCTCACCAACGACGAGCTCAAGTGCTGCAACCTGCACCTCAACATCCCATCTGATCCCGCCTACAGCTCCCTCAACCTCGCGATGGCGGTACAGGTCGTGACGTACGAACTGCGCATGCTGGCGGTGGCCGGGTCGTTACCTGTGGAGCAGGACGAGCAGTGGGATGCGCCGTTCGCCACGCGTGACAATATGGAGCGTTTTTACACCCACCTCGAAGAGACGCTCGTGGATATCGAGTTTCTCGATCCCGCCGCGCCGCGCCAGTTGATGGCCCGCCTGCGCCGCCTCTACAGCCGGGTCCGGCTGGACGAAATGGAGCTGAATATCCTTCGCGGCATCCTCACTGAGACCCAAAAATGGGTCAAAAAAGCAAGAAAAACAGAGGGTTAGTCCAAGCTAATTCCTACTACCATGGTAGGTTTTTTAATTGACTAAATTAGTCGGTTATTCCATACTATGGTCGAGCGTGTGCGAAGGAGACGGGCGATGCGATTGACCACGAAAGGCAGATATGCCGTAACAGCGATGCTGGACCTGGCGTTACACGGGTCCGAGAAGCCGGTGAGCCTGGCGGATATCTCGGGCCGGCAGGACATTTCCCTGTCTTACCTGGAGCAGCTTTTTGCCAAGCTGCGGCGCAATGAACTCGTGAAGAGCGTGCGCGGTCCCGGCGGGGGTTACCGCCTGAGTCGCGGCTCGGACGAAATTTTCGTCGCCCAGATCATCGACGCGGTCAACGAGACCGTGGACGCAACGGGCTGCGGCGGCACCAGCGACTGCCAGCAGGGCGAGGTCTGCCTGACGCACCACCTCTGGTGCGACCTGTCCGAGCAGATTCACAATTTCCTCAGCCAGATAAGCCTGGCGAACCTGGTGGAGCGGCGCGAGGTACAGAACATCTCGGCACGGCAGGAGGCGCGGTCGCAGGAATCGCGCGACGGCGACAGTGCGTCGCAGGAGAATACCCTGTCACTGGCCGAAATCTGACAATCCGCCCCGACGGCCGACGACACCGAGGGGGCGAACGGAGTAAACAGCAACATGCAAAAACCGATCTATTTTGACTATCTGGCGACCACACCGGTAGATCCCCGGGTGGTCGAGAAGATGGTTCATTGCCTGTCCATGGAGGGCAACTTCGGTAACCCGGCATCCCGTTCACACCTCTACGGGTGGAAGGCCGAGGAAGCCGTGGAGAATGCCCGCCGGCAGGTAGCGGACCTCATCAAGGCCGATCCCCGCGAGATCGTCTGGACTTCCGGTGCGACGGAGTCCGACAACCTCGCGATCAAGGGTGTGGCGCACTTCTACCAGAAGAAGGGCAAGCACATCATTACCTCGAAGATTGAGCACAAGGCGGTCCTCGATACCTGTCGCCAGCTTGAGCGGGAGGGTTTCGAGGTGACCTACCTCGACCCGAACGAAAAGGGCCTGATAACGCCGGAGCATGTGGCGGGGGCACTGCGTGAGGACACTATCCTCGTCAGCGTGATGCACGCCAACAACGAGATCGGCACGATCAACGACATCGCCGGAATCGGCGAGGTGACCCGCGCGAACGGTGTTCTGTTCCATGTCGACGCCGCGCAGTCGGCCGGCAAGATCGAGATTGACATGGAGCAGATGAAGGTGGACCTGCTGTCCATGTCTGGCCACAAGATGTACGGGCCCAAGGGTATCGGCGCCCTGTATGTACGTCGCAAGCCGCGGGTTCGGCTGGAGGCGCAGATGCACGGCGGCGGCCACGAGCGCGGCATGCGCTCCGGCACACTTGCGACGCACCAGATAGTAGGCATGGGCGAGGCCGCGCAGATCGCGCGCGAGGGCATGGCGGAAGAGGCCGAGCGACTGAAGTCCCTGCGCCAACGTTTCTGGGACGGCATCAAGAACATCGAGGAAGTGCACATCAACGGCGACGAAGAGCAGCGCCTGCCGGGCGCGATCAATATCAGTATCGCGTTCGTCGAGGGCGAATCCCTCATCATGTCGTTGAAGGACCTGGCGGTATCGAGCGGCTCGGCCTGCACGTCGGCCAGCCTGGAGCCGTCCTATGTGCTGCGGGCGCTCGGGCTGAACGATGAGCTGGCGCACAGCTCGCTGCGGTTCAGCTTCGGTCGCTTCACCACCGAGGAAGACGTGGACACCGCGGTCACCCAACTGCGCGAGGCTGTCGGCAAGCTGCGCGAACTGTCCCCCCTGTGGGATATGTACCAGGACGGAATCGACCTCGACAGTATTGAGTGGGCCGCCCACTAGATTTTTATGCGGAAGGAGACGACACATGGCATACAGTGACAAAGTGCTGGATCATTACGAAAACCCCCGCAACGTCGGCAAGCTGGACGACAAGGACGACAGCGTTGGGACGGGCATGGTCGGTGCGCCGGCCTGCGGCGACGTGATGCGCCTGCAGATCAAGGTGAACGCCGAAGGCATCATCGAGGACGCCAAGTTCAAGACCTACGGTTGCGGCTCGGCGATCGCGTCCAGCTCCCTGCTGACCGAGTGGGTGAAAGGCAAGAACCTCGACGAGGCGGAGCAGATCCGCAACACAGAAATTGCGCAGGAGCTGGCGCTGCCGCCGGTGAAGATCCACTGTTCGGTGCTCGCGGAGGACGCCATCAAGGCGGCCGTTCGCGACCTCAGGGAAAAGCGCGGCGAGGGCAAGTAATGGGCGTCACCCTTACGGAAGCCGCTGCCAAACACGTCGCCGGCCAGTTGGCCAGTCGCGGCAGCGGTCTCGGGATCCGGCTGGGGGTGACTACCTCCGGCTGTTCCGGCCTCGCCTATGTCCTCGAGTTTGTCGACGAGGAACAACCGGAGGACGAGGTCTTCGAGGGGCATGGTGTCAAGGTCTTCATTGATCCCAAGAGCCTTGTGTACCTCGACGGTACCGAGCTGGACTTCGTGCGCGAAGGCCTGAACGAAGGGCTGCAGTTCAGGAATCCCAACGTCTCCGCCGAGTGCGGTTGCGGGGAGAGTTTCACCGTCTGATCATTTGCGGTGGACGTCCCCGCCATGTCATCCCCCGACTTCAAACAGAACTATTTCGAGCTGTTCGACCTGCCGGTCGCGTTCTCGGTGGACACCGCCGCGTTGGGCGCGCGTTACCGCCAGCTGCAGGGCGAGATGCACCCGGACCGCTACGCCGGTAAGAGCGACCTGGAGCAGCGACTGGCGGTACAGTACTCATCCCGCGTAAACGAGGCCTACAACACGCTGCGTCACCCCCTGTCGAGGGCCCTGTATTTGCTGGAACTCGTGGGCATCAGCGGCGAGGACGTGTCGCGCCAGCAGGTGGACGGCGGCTTCCTGATGATGCAGATGGAGCTGCGGGAAAAACTGGAGAGCCTCGGTGAACTGGTGGATCCGGACACGGTGCTGGAGCACCTGATCACGGAAATCGGCGACGACCTGCGCGTCCTGCGCGGGACGTTTGCCACGGCCTATGGCGCCGGCGAGCACTCCGCAGCCGCTGCCGCTTGTGTCAAAATGCAGTACCTCGACAAGTTACTGCGCGAGGCGGAACAGTTGGAAGCCGAATTGTCGGAGAAGAGAGCCTAAACCACCCATGGCCCTGATGCAGATAGCCGAGCCCGGCCAGTCACCGTTGCCGCACACGGTGCGCCGCGCGGTCGGCATAGACCTGGGGACGACGAACTCCCTCGTCGCCGCCGTGCGCGGCGGCCGATCGCAGGTGCTGGTCGATGAATCCGGCGCGGCGATGCTGCCCTCGGTGGTGAGCTACGCGGGAGGGTCGCCCCAGGTCGGCGCTGCAGCCCTTGCGGGTGCGGCGGACCATCCCGCGGACACGCTGGTTTCGGTAAAGCGCTTCATGGGTCGCGGGCAGAAAGATGCGCTGGCCGACGCGGCGCGTTCACACTACCAGCTCGCGGCGGAGGAGGGCTTCGTGCGCTTCGTCACCCGCGCCGGGAAAGTCTCGCCGGTAGAGGCGTCGGCCGAGATCCTCAAGGTGTTGCACAGGCGCGCGGTCAGCACGCTGGGCGGCGACCTCGACGGCGCTGTAATCACCGTGCCCGCGTATTTCGACGACGCCCAGCGCCAGGCGACCAAGGATGCCGCGAAGCTCGCCGGTCTCAAGGTGCTGCGCCTGCTCAATGAGCCCACCGCGGCGGCCGTGGCCTACGGCCTCGACGCGGGAGAGGAGGGCGTCATTGCGGTCTACGACCTTGGTGGCGGCACGTTTGATATCTCTATCCTGCGCCTGCATCGCGGCGTGTTCGAAGTGCTCGCCACCGGTGGCGACACGGTCCTCGGCGGCGATGACTTCGATGCGGCCCTCGCGGCGTGGTTGCGGCAACAGGCAGGTGATCCGGCGCTGTCCGCTGGCGAGGCACGCGCCCTGCAATCCGTGGCGCGCGCCGCCAAGGAGCAATTGTCGGCGGACGAGCGAGTGAGTGTCGACCTGTCGCGGGTGTTTGCGGGCGGGCCGGCGGTCGAGATCAGTCGCGACACGTTCGAGGGACTCATCCAGCCCCTGGTAAAGCAGACGCTGCGCGCCTGTCGTCGCTGCCTGCGCGACGCGGAGTTGGAGCAGGACGTCGACAACGTCGTCATGGTCGGCGGTTCCACGCGTGTCCCGCTGGTGCGCGCCGCCGTGGGCGATTTTTTTGCGCGCGAGCCGCTGGTGGATATCGACCCGGACCAGGTCGTGGCTGTCGGCGCCGCTATCCAGGCGGACATTCTCGTCGGCAACCAGCCGGACGGTGAACTGCTCCTGCTCGACGTCATCCCGCTGTCACTCGGCATCGAGACGATGGGTGGGCTGGTAGAAAAAATCGTGCCGCGCAATACCACGATCCCCGTCACGCGCGCGCAGGAGTTTACGACCTACAAGGACGGCCAGACCGCGCTGGCGGTGCATATCGTGCAGGGTGAGCGCGAGCTGGTTGACGACTGCCGTTCGCTCGCGCGCTTCGAGTTGCGCGGTATCCCGCCGATGGTCGCGGGTGCGGCGCGCATTCTCGTCACCTACCAGGTGGATGCCGACGGCCTTCTGAATGTCTCCGCCACAGAGGAGACGACGGGCGCCGAGGCCAGTGTGACGGTGAAACCGTCCTTCGGGCTGAGCGACGACGAGGTCGCGACGATGTTGACCGAATCCTTCAGCCACGCGAGCGAGGACATGAGCGCGCGGCAACTCGCCGAGACGCGGCTTTCCGGCTGGCAGTTGCTCGACGGGATGCGCGCCGCTCTAGAGGCCGATGGCGATGCGCTGTTGACGGCCGAGGAACGCGCAGAGCTCGAAACGGGAATGACCCGGTTGCAGGAGCTGCTCAACACCGAGGATCGCGAGGCCATCAAGGCACAGACCGAGACCCTCGGCCGCCAGAGTGAGGCCTTCGCGGCAAGGCGCATGGACAAGAGCATTCGCCAGGCGCTGACCGGGGTCAGTCTGGAGTCACTGGACGAGGGGGCCCCGCAATGACGCGTATCGTTGTCCTGCCCAACGACAACCTGTGTCCCGAGGGCGCGGTGATCGAGGCCGAACCCGGGCAGAGCATCTGTCGCACGCTGCTCGACAACGATATCGAGATCGAGCACGCCTGCGAGATGTCCTGTGCGTGTACGACATGCCACGTGATCGTACGCGAGGGCTACGACTCGCTGGGCGAGCCGGACGAACTGGAAGACGATTACCTCGACAAGGCCTGGGGACTGGAGCCCGACTCCCGGCTCAGCTGCCAGGCGATCGTGGCGGACGAGGACCTGGTGATCGAAATCCCCCGTTACACCATCAATATGGTTTCTGAGCAGCATTGAGCGGAGGTGGAATATGCAGTGGACGGACACCATCGACATCGCGATTGAGCTTACCGAGGCGTACCCGGACATCGACCCGTTGACAGTCAATTTCGTCGACCTGCGCAACTGGGTGATGGGGCTCGAGGGCTTCGAGGGACGTGCGGACCAGTGCGGCGAGAAGATACTCGAGGCCATCCAGGCAGCGTGGATCGAGGAGCTCGACTAGGGGCCGGGGTAAGCTCCTGATTTCAAAGCAAAAAAATCTTGTCTCCAGACCCTGGTCAGGGTGAAAACGGGGCGTAAAGTCCGTATAATTGCGCGCTTTTGACGTGCACCCCTTTGGAGAGACACCCCATGGCAGTTGAACGCACCCTGTCTATCATCAAGCCCGATGCCGTTGGCAAGGACATTATCGGCAAGATTTACTCGCGCTTCGAGACCAACGGCCTGCGCATCGTCGCGGCCAAGATGCTTCGCCTCAGCGACACCGTCGCGGGTGGCTTTTACGCCGAGCACGCGGGTCGCCCCTTCTACCCCGCCCTGATCGAGTTCATGACATCCGGCCCCGTGGTCGTGCAGGTCCTCGAGGGCGAGAATGCTATCGCCAGGAACCGTGAGCTCATGGGGGCGACCAACCCACAGGAAGCCGACGAGGGCACCATCCGCGCCGACTTCGCCACGAGCATCGACGCCAACGCGGTGCACGGTTCCGACTCACCGGAGTCCGCCGTACGCGAAATCGCCTATTTCTTCGCGGCCAGCGAGATCTGCGACCGCTGAGCCGGCGCCCGCGATGTCTGAAGCCGCAACAGTCCAGCAGGCAGGTATCCGGCAGGCCGGTACCCCCGCGGTAAAGGCCAATTTGCTGGGCCTGACGCGGCCGCAGATGGAGGCGTTTTTCCTGCAACTGGGCGAGAAGAAGTTTCGCGCCCAGCAGGTCATGAAGTGGATTCACCACGCCGGCGTCACGCGTTTCGAGGACATGACCAACCTGAGTCGCGCACTGCGCGAGCGACTGCCGGAGGTCGCCGAGATTCGACCGCCCGAAGTCGTCAGCCAGCAGGACTCCGGGGACGGCACGCGCAAGTGGGCGGTACGGGTCGAGGGCGGCGGCCTGGTTGAAACCGTGCTCATTCCCGCCGGCGATCGTGCGACGTTGTGTGTGTCTTCCCAGGTCGGTTGCAGCCTGGACTGCAGTTTCTGTTCCACCGGAAAGCAGGGTTTCCAGCGCGACCTGACGGCCGCGGAGATTATCGGCCAGGTCTGGCTCGCCATCGATTCCTACGACGCATTCCAGTCTGGCAAGGGCCGCATCGTCACCAACGTGGTGATGATGGGCATGGGCGAGCCGCTGCTCAATTTCGACAATGTCGTGAGTGCGATGGACCTGATGCTGGACGACCTGGCCTACGGACTGTCCAAGCGCCGCGTCACCCTGAGCACATCGGGCGTGGTGCCTGCGCTGGATCGACTGGCCGGGGTGAGCGAGGTCTCACTGGCGGTCTCGCTGCACGCGCCCAACGACGCCTTGCGCGACCAGCTGGTACCCATCAACCGCAAGTATCCCATCGCCGAGCTGCTGCGCAGTTGCCGTGACTACATGGCCGCCCAGTCGGATCGCAACAGGGTCGTCACGGTGGAATACACGCTGATCGCGGGGGTCAACGACCAGCCCGAACATGCCCGGGAGCTGGCCGTACTGCTGCGCGACCTGCCCTGTAAGATCAATCTCATCCCCTTTAATACCTTTCCCCAGTCCGAGTACGAGCGACCCAGCGGGCGCGCCGTGTCGCGCTTCTGGCAAGTGCTGGTCGATGCGGGCTATATTGTCACCGTGCGCACCACCCGGGGGGATGATATCGACGCCGCCTGCGGGCAACTGGTCGGCCAGGTGGTGGACCGCACCCGTCGCAGCGAGCGTTACCGGGCTGGCGGCGACACCCAGGCAATCGAGGTAATGTGAGGCGATGACGAAGTCACTCAGGCCGGCCGCCAGGTGGTTGCTCCTGCTGCTGTTAGCAGCGAGCCAGGTCGCCTGCGTTACCACCACCGAATCGGTGTTTACCGAGAAGGCCTCTCCCGACAAGGCGCTGGATGAGCGCGTAAGCCTTGCGCTTCGCTATATCGGAGAGGAAAACTGGGAGGATGCCCGTCGCAATCTGGACCTGGCGCGCGAGATCGATGCCAACAGCCCAGGAGTCCACGGCGCCTTCGGGCTGCTCTACCAGCGTACCGGCGAGTACGAGTTGGCGGAGGAGCACTTCAAGAAAGCCATCCGCCTTGATTCCAGCCTGACCCGTACGCGCAACAACTACGCCGCGTTCCTGCTGGACCGCCGGCGTTACGAGGAAGCCGAGAAGCAGCTCGAGTATGTGGTGCGCGATTCGCTGTACGGCGAGCGCGCACGCGCCTTCACATTCCTGGGTTATACCCGCGTGCAGCTGGAAGATGCCGACGGTGCGAAAGAGGCATTTGCAAGGGCGTTGGCCATGGAGCCGCGGGATAGCATCGCCCTGTTGGAGATGGCACAACTGTCCTTTGCGGATGGCGACTATTCCCAGTCGCGCCGCTACTACGACTCCTATCGCTCCGTGGTGCGCCAGCAGAATGCCCGCTCGCTGTGGCTTGGCATTCGCCTCGCCCGCGAGTCCGGAGACAAGGACGCCGAGGCGAGTTACGCGCTCGCCCTGGCCAATCGCTTCCCCAGTTCGCCTGAGTACGAGGCCTATGAGCAAAGTCAACCGGCTGAGTGACGAGGCGCTGCGCCAGATCGACGCGTTCATGACGCCCGGCAGCCTGCTCAAGGCGGCGCGCGTGCGTCGCGGGCTGTCCGAGGGCGAGGTGGCGGAACGGCTCAAGATCCTGCCCCGTTACGTTGCTGTTCTGGAGCGCGACGATTACGAGGCGCTGCGCAATCCGGCCTTTGCCCGCGGTTACGTCAGGTCCTACGGCCGACTGCTGGGCCTGGACATCGCCGTGCTGGAGCGCGCGCTGGCGGAATTCGACGGAGAGCAGCCCGGCAATCGCCGCCAGGTACAGACCCGGCCCCTGCAGTTACAGCGCACGGGCGTGGGTGTGGCGGTCGGGCTGGCTGTGCTGTTCGTGCTGGTGCTGGCACTCTGGTGGCAGCGCGGCAACTTCGTCGCGCCCGACTGGCCGGAGGCGGCCGAGCATTCGGCCGCGGAACTCGCGCCTGCCGCGGCGCTCGCCCCGGGAGCAGGCAGGTGAAGGCTGAATCGCCAATCGTGCGGCGCAAGTCGCGGCAGATATGGGTGGGTAGCGTGCCGGTAGGGGGCGACGCGCCGATCAGCGTGCAGAGCATGACCAATACCGACACCTGCGACGTTGACGCCACCGTGGCGCAGGTGCAGGCGATCGCCGACGCGGGCGCCGACATCGTGCGCGTCTCCGTGCCCAGCCTGGACGCCGCCGAGGCATTCCGCGCCATCCGCGCGCGGGTGAGCGTGCCGCTGGTGGCAGACATTCACTTCGACCACAAGATTGCGCTCAAGGTCGCGGAGTACGGTGTCGACTGCCTGCGCATCAATCCGGGGAATATCGGCCGCGACGAGAAAGTGCGCGAGGTCATCGACAGCGCGCGGGACAAGGGGATTCCCATCCGCATCGGCGTGAACGCCGGTTCACTGAGCAAGGAGTTGCAGCGCAAGTACGGCGAACCCACGCCCGAGGCCTTGGTGGAGTCAGCGCTGCACCACGTCGATATTCTCGACAAGTTTGACTACCAGGATTTCAAGGTCAGTGTGAAAGCCTCCGAAGTGTTCATGGCGGTGGCCGCCTACCGCCTGTTGGCGAAGCAGATCGAGCAGCCGCTGCATCTCGGCATTACCGAGGCGGGCGGCCTGCGCGGCGGCACCGTGAAGTCCGCCGTCGGTCTCGGCATGTTGCTGATGGACGGGATAGGCGACACGATACGCGTGTCGCTTGCCGCGGACCCGGTCGAGGAGGTCAAGGTCGGCTTCGACATTCTCAAGAGCCTGAAGCTGCGTACCAACGGCATCAATTTTGTGGCGTGTCCGAGCTGCTCGCGCCAGAACTTCGATGTCGTCGGGACGATGAATATCCTCGAACAACGCCTCGAAGATGTGCGTACGCCAATGGACGTCGCCGTCATCGGCTGTATCGTGAACGGTCCGGGCGAAGCGCGCGAAGCGGATGTCGGCCTCACCGGCGCGACGCCCAGCAACCTGATTTACCTGGACGGCGAGCCTGACCACAAGGTCAGCAATACGGATTTCATCGATCACCTCGAACAGGTGATCCGCCAGCGCGCCGCACAACTGGAGGAGGCGCGCGCCAGGGAAGACGAGGCGACCATCGCCCGTTCCACCTCCTGATGCGGCCTGGTGGGTAACCCTGTGAGCGACATCCGAGCCATTCGTGGCATGAACGACATCCTGCCCCGGGACATCGCCTACTGGCAGTACCTCGAAAAGGCGGTCGCCGCCGTGCTCGCCGGTTACGGTTACAGCGAGATCCGCCTGCCGATCGTGGAGCAGACAGCCCTGTTCGAGCGGTCCATCGGCGAGGTCACCGATATCGTCGAGAAAGAGATGTATACCTTCGCTGATCGCAACGGCGACAGTCTCACGCTGCGCCCCGAGGGCACGGCGGGCTGTGTACGCGCCGCCATCCAGCAGGGGCTGCTGGGAAGTCCGCAGAAACTCTGGTACACGGGCCCCATGTTTCGTCACGAGCGGCCGCAGAAGGGGCGCCAGCGGCAGTTTCACCAGGTGGGCGTGGAAGCCCTCGGCATCGCCACCCCGGACATGGACGCGGAGCTCATCCTGGTCTGTGCCCGCCTGTGGCGGCAGCTGGGCCTGGAAGACGCCGTCACGCTTGAACTCAATTCGATCGGCTCCAGCGCCGCGCGCCGCGCATTTCGCGAGTCCCTTGTAGAGTACCTGCGTGCCCGCGAGGACGCACTCGATGAAGACAGCCAGCGCCGCCTGCACAGCAATCCCCTGCGCATCCTCGACAGCAAGAATGCACAGACACAGGCGCTGCTTGACGGGGCGCCCAGCCTGGAGGAATTCCTCGACGAGGAAGCCCGTGAGGATTTCGCCACCCTGTGTTCGCTCCTCGATGCCGCCGGCGTCGCGTACCGGATCAACCGCCGCCTCGTGCGTGGGCTCGACTACTACAACAAGACAGTGTTCGAGTGGGTGACGGATGCGCTCGGGGCGCAGGGCACGGTGTGTGCAGGGGGTCGATACGACGGGCTGGTGGCGCAGCTCGGCGGGCGCGATACGCCCGCCGTGGGCTTCGCGATGGGTCTGGAGCGGCTCGTATTGTTGCTGCAACAGTTCCAGCCGGATTTGGCGCCGCCGGGGGCGGACGTCTACGTGGTGGCACTGGGCGACGCCGCCCAGCGACAGGCGTTGGTCAGCACCGAAGCGCTGCGCACGCGCCGTGCCGGACTGCGCATCCACGCGCACTCCGGCGGCGGCAGCTTCAAGAGCCAGATGAAGAAAGCCGACAAGAGCGGCGCCGCACTCGCCCTGGTGTGGGGCGATGACGAGGCAGCCAGCGACACGGTGACGGTAAAACCGCTGCGTGGCCAGGGCGAGCAGGTTACATTGGCGCTGTCGGAACTGGACACCGCACTCGACGGTCTGCTGTAGGGCCGGAATATTCTAATTACCAGGAACAACGAACGTGGATGAATATCGCACCGAAGAAGAACAGGTAGAGGCGCTGCGCCGCTGGTGGGACGAGAACGGCAAGTCCACCGTGGCTGCCGTCGTGGTGGCGCTTGCCGCCGGACTCGGCTGGCAGGCGTTCGGCGACTACCAGGAGCGCCAGACTCAGCAGGCCTCGGATATGTACCAGTCCCTGACGCGCTCCATCGGCGACAAGCGCGGCGCCGACGTCCCGCAGCAGAGCCTGGAGCTCGCCGGCCAGATCAAGCGCAATTTCGCCTCCAGCACCTACGCCCAGTTCGCGGCCCTGCACCTCGCGGCGATACACGTGGAACGCGGTGAGCTGGAGGAGGCCGAAGCGGAACTGCGCTGGGTGCTCGGCAAAGCCGATGCCGGTAGCGATACCCACCGTATCACCCAGTTGCGGCTGGCGCGCGTGCTGGCGGCACGCGGCGAAGTGGACCAGGCGCTCGCGATCATCGATGGCGCCGGGGAAGGCGCTTTCGGTGCTTCCTACGCTGCAGCCAAGGGTGACATCCTGCTCGGCGAGGGCCGTCGCGATGAGGCGAAAGTGGCCTATATGCAGGCGTTCGCGCTGGCCAGTGCGAGTCCGCAGGCACAGACGGGCGTGCTGCAACAAAAACTCCGGAGCCTGACTCCGATCACGCCGACCGAACTGGCCGACAGTGCTGCGGCCGATGTCGAGCCTGCGTCCGAACCCACGGCCGAAGGGGAGAGCTGAACCGGTGAAAATCCTGGCGCACCGACTCTTCGCGTTGTTCCTGTTGTTGGCGCTGGCCGGCTGTGGTTCCACGGGCTGGTTTTCCGATGACGAGGACGACCCGACCGCGCCGGTGGAACTGCCCGATATCGAGGAGTCCGTAAAGATACGCCGTGCCTGGTCTGTCGGTATTGGTGATGGACAGGGCGAGGGCCGGCAGAAGTTACAGCCTGTCGTGGAGGGTGACGCCATCTATGTCGCGTCCGCGGACGGGCTGGTGCGCGCACTGGAGCGCAAGAAGGGCAAGACCTTGTGGAAGGCGGACCTCGACCGGAGCCTGTCCGGCGGCGTCGGCGCCGGTGCAGGTGCCCTGTTCGTCGGTTCGAGTGAGGGTGAGGTGCTGCGCCTGGATGCGGCCTCCGGCGCGGTGACCTGGTCGACACGGTTGCGCGGCGAAATCCTGGCGGCGCCCCAGTCGGACGGGCGCATCGTCGTGGCGCAGACCTACGACGGCAAAATCCAGGGCCTCGACTTCGACAGCGGCAAGTTGCTCTGGACTTACGACAGCAACGTGCCGGTACTGACCCTGCGCGGGACCAGCACACCGATTCTCCATGAGGGCAACGTTTACGCCGGTTTCGCCAACGGCCGCGTGCTCGCCCTGGAGTCGCAGACCGGTGACATCGTGTGGGAAGTGCGGGTCGCCATTCCCCAGGGGCGCTCCGAAATCGAACGTATTGTGGATGTCGACGGCAGTATGCTGCTCGCCGGGAACGAGCTCTACGCCGCCAGTTACCAGGGCCGCATCGTGGGTATCGAGGTGAGCTCCGGGCGCAAGTTCTGGCAGGAGGACATCTCCTCCGTATCGGGTGTCGGCATGGGCTTCGGCAATATCTATGTCGCCGATGACGCCGGAAGCGTGCATGCATTTTATCGCAACGGCCAGGGCACGCGCTGGATCCAGGGCGCGCTGGGCTACCGGCAGTTGTCGCGGCCGACCCCCGTGAGTTCCTGGCTGGCCGTCGTGGATTTCGAGGGCTACCTGCACCTGATGTCACAGCTGGACGGCGAGTTTGTCGGTCGTGTGAAGGTCGACGGCGACGGCGCCCGCGCGGACATGATCAGCGAGGGCAACCGGCTGTACGTGTATGGCAATAGCGGCAAACTGGTGGCGTATGACATTGCCGCCGAAGACTGATGCTCCCCGTCATCGCCCTGGTCGGGCGCCCCAACGTCGGTAAATCGACGCTCTTCAACCGACTCACCCGCAGCCGGGACGCCATCGTGGCGGACTTCCCCGGGCTCACCCGTGACCGGAAGTACGGCGAGGCGACGCAGGGCGACCGTCGCTTCATCGTTATCGACACCGGCGGGATCACCGGCGATGAGGAGGGCATCGATACACCCATGGCGCAGCAGTCCCTCACGGCAATCGACGAGGCCGATGCGGTATTGTTGCTGGTGGATGCCCGCGACGGGCTGAACCCTACCGACGAGGACCTGGCGCAGCGACTGCGGGCGCAAGGCAAGTCCTTCCACCTGGTGGTCAACAAGGTCGACGGTATGAGCGAGGATGTCGCCGCGGGCGAGTTCTATGCGCTCGGCGTCGAGCGCATCTTCGCTATCGCCGCCAGCCAGGGCCGCGGCGTGAAAAGCATGATCGAGGAGGTGCTGGCCGAATTCCCCGAAGACCTCCCGGAAAACGGCGAGGCGGAAGTCGCGCGCGGGACCCGCGTCGCCATTGTCGGTCGGCCCAATGTCGGCAAGTCCACACTGGTCAATCGCCTGCTGGGCGAGGACAGGGTGGTGGTGTTCGACGAGCCAGGCACGACACGGGACAGCATCTATATCGATTTCGAGCGTGACGGTCGGCCGTATACGCTGATCGACACGGCGGGAGTGCGTCGGCGCAAGAACGTGCGCCTCACAGTGGAGAAATTCTCTATCGTCAAGACGCTCAAGGCGGTGGATGACGCGCACGTCGTCATCCTGGTGATGGATGCCCGCGAGGGGATCGTCGACCAGGATATGCACCTGCTGGGCCACTGCATCGAGGCGGGGCGCGGCCTGGTGCTGGCGGTGAACAAGTGGGACGGGATAGAGAGCGACCAGCGCGACTGGATAAAGCGCGAACTCGATCGTCGCCTGCGGTTTGCGGACTACGCCGACACCCACTATATATCGGCGCTGCACGGCACCGGCGTGGGCCACCTGTACCGCTCGGTGGATGCCGCCTACCGCTCGGCCACCGGCCAGCTCAGTACCAATGCGTTGACACGCATACTGGAGGGCGCGGTATTCGACCACCCGCCACCGATGGTGAACGGTCGCAGGATCAAGCTGCGCTACGCCCACGCGGGCGGGCAGAACCCGCCACTCATCGTGATTCACGGCAACCAGACAGGCGCAGTACCTGACAGCTACCGTCGCTATCTTGAGAAGGTGTACCGGCGCGAACTGGACCTGGTTGGAACGCCCGTACGCATCGAGTTCCGTACCGGCGACAATCCCTATGCCGACAAGCGCAACAAGCTCACCCAGCGGCAGGTGCAACGCAAGCGCCGCCTCATGGCCCACGTGAAAAAGGGTAAGAACAAGCGTGGCAAGTGATTCCGGCGCGCCCGCACCGGAGCGGCCCGACCTCGACAGTCGGGAGAACATCGAACAGTTCGTCGAGCGCTTCTATGAGCGCATGCTCCGTGACCCCTTGCTCGCGCCGATCTTTGTCGATGTCGCCGCTATCGACCTCTCGACGCACCTCGGGCACATCAAGGACTACTGGTGTAAGTTGCTGCTCGGTGAGCGCGACTACCAGCGCCACACCATGAATATTCACCGCGCCCTGCACGGCAAGCGGGAGTTACAGCCCGCCGATTTCGAGCGCTGGCTCGCCTTCTTCACGGGTACCGTGGATGCGTACTATGCGGGGCCCGGCGCCGAGCGGGCCAAGCGTGTAGCCACCGCGATCGCCGGCAACATGGAAAAGTCGCTCCGCTAGCGCCTTGCCCGCCCCGGGGGCCGACTTTTAAGCTGCGGTTTAGCCAGCCATGGTCTCCTAGGCATACCACGGTTGCCAGTGTGCCCCCGCGGGCCGTGACGCCCGGGGCCGACGAATACATAAAAACTGGCAGTTGGTAGTATTGTAATGCCGGGTGCGCCCGCGGGCGCCCTCTTGCGATGTTGGAGTAAAGCAAGCAATGCCAATCAGAATTCTTGTAGTGGTGGCCGGCCTGTTGCTGTTAGCGGCAGGCAGCCACGCCGCGCAGCCCCGGGCCTACGCCACCTGTGTCGCCTGCCACGGCGCTGCGGGGGAGGGCAACCCGGCTCTCAATGCACCGGCCATCGCCGGCCAGGCGGCGGCGTACCTCGAACGCCAGCTACGGCACTTCAAGTCCGGCGTGCGCGGCGGCGACAGCGCCGATACCCTGGGTGCGCAGATGCGCGGCATGGCGGCGCCCCTGTCCGACGACGATATCGTCGAGCTCGCGGGCTGGCTGGCCGGGCAGGCGCGCCCCGCCGTAAAAGCGGTCCATCCCGGCAACGCGAAGAACGGCAACGACTACTACCACTCCAAGTGCGATGCCTGCCACGGCGCCTGGGGCGAAGGCAATTCGCGCCTGGGCGCCCCGGCCATTGCCTGGCTGGACGCTGCCTACATCAAGCGCCAGTTCGCGCATTATCGCGAGGGCGTGCGCGGCTCGCACCCTGACGACACCTTCGGCCGGCAGATGCAGCTCATGGCGGACGTGCTGCCGCAGGACAGCATCCTCGATGACATCATCGCCTACATGCAGGCGCGTGCCGCGTCGGAGGCCGCGCAGTAGTGAGCGCGCGGCTCCTGTCGGCGTTGGGACTCGTTGTCCTTCTCGCCGCGACCCCGGTCGCCTCGGGCGACCCGGAGTTCGCGCTCTCGGAGCACTGCCCACCGAGTTTCGAGAAGACTGACGCCGGCGTGTGCAGGCTGCGCACACTGTACGAGTTTTATAGCTCGGTGCAGGGGCGCGGCCTGGGTGGTACCCGCACATCGCTGCCGGACCACCGCGACGGCTTTACTCCCGCGCAGATCGACCTGGGTCGCTACCTGTTCTTCGACCCGGCCCTGTCGGGTGACGGCAGCGTCTCCTGTGCGAGTTGCCACCACCCGGACAAGGGCTTCAGCGACAACCGCGCGCGTTCCATCGGCATCGGCGGCCGGCAGGTGGCACGGGCGGCACCGACCCTGTGGAACGTGGCGTTCCTCGAGCGCTTTTTCTGGGATGCCCACGCCGGCAGCCTGGAAGAGCAGGCCCTGGGCCCCCTGTACGCCGAGGCAGAGATGGGCAATACGCCGGCGCAGTTGCTGGCAACGCTGCGCGCCATCCCCGCCTATCGGCGGCTGTTCCGGGCGGCGTTTCCGGCGGGGGGCGAGCAAGAAATCCGGCTGGAGGATGTCTACACGGCGCTGGCCGCCTTCCAGACCTCCCTCATTTCGCTGAACAGTCGCTACGATCGCTACGCCCACGGGAACCACGACGCACTGAACCAGCGGGAGATCGAAGGGTTGAACATCTTTCGCTCCTTCGTCGCGCGCTGCGCGGAGTGCCACACGCCGCCCCTGTTCACCAATCAGCAGATCGCCGTTATCGGTGCGCCCGAGCCACCGGGCCTGCCCTTCGACCCGGGCGCGGAGAAGGTTTTCAACGCGAAGAAACTGCGTGGCGGCTTCAAGGTGCCGACCCTGCGCAATATTGCCAAGACCGGGCCCTACATGCACTCGGGCCTGTTCGACAACCTGCGTGATACGGCGGCGTTTTACAACGGCGGGCGGGGTCACGCGGTGCCGGAGGGCGAAGACCTGCACCTGCACTGGCACATCACCTCGCCTGATCTCACGGAATATGAACTCGATCGCATCGTCGATTTTCTCGGTACCCTCACCGACGAGAGCCTCGCACCGGCAGTGCCCGGGCGGGTGC
>JAUIEP010000095.1 GCA_030428835.1 Gammaproteobacteria bacterium
CCTGGAGCGCGACAGCCTCCGCTCCGACGATCTTCTCGAACTCGTTCAGTCCAGCGACGGCCACCTCTACAACATGGCCGCCCAGGTCTGGAATCACACGTTCTACTGGCACTGCCTGACCCCCGGGGGAGGCGGTGAGCCGCCGCTGCCATTGCGTCTCGCTTTGGAGAACGCGTTCGGCTCGGTAAACAACTTCGTCGATCTTTTCCGCGAGGCCGCTACGGGTACTTTCGGCTCAGGGTGGGCATGGCTTGTACAACGGGAATCGGGGTCCCTGCACGTCACCTCTACACCTGACGCGGAAAACCCTGCACGGCGAGGTGATATTCCATTGCTGACCCTGGATGTGTGGGAGCACGCGTACTATCTCGACTACCAGAACAGGCGCGGGGATTACATCGACGCCTTCTTCAGTCACCTCATCGACTGGCAGTTCGTTAACGCCAACCTGATTGCCGCACGCGACAAGCAAAGCGCCGCATGACGGGAGGCTTCCTACCACTGACGGCCCGTCTACTCCTTCATTGAAGTACCGGGCCAACGGCAGTAAACGTGTGTTATGGAAAGTATCGCTCTATCCAACCTGATCAATGCCGATGTGTACACGCCGGGCGGACGTCACGCGGCTAACGTCGTGGAGTTCATTGTCGACCCGAATGTCGGGGTCGTGCGCTTCATCAGGCTGAGCATAAACGCAAAGCGGGACATACTCCTGCCATGGGCGGCGGTGACTTACGCAAAATCGGGGTCAGGATTCATCCTGACCCACATGGGTGAGAAAGTGCTGGAGTCGCGCCTCGAGGAAGCAACAGCGACCCGCTCGCGTTGACTCATTGACAACGCGCACACCGGGCCGAAAAAGCCCTCTATCGCCCGCCGCGTTTGCAACTCTTACAAACCGCGGTGCAATATCGCGCATTCCCGGGTCTCCGACGGCACACCACGGCAGTCCCGCGCACTTGGCACAACCCTTGCATCGTCACTGACAGGCGCGGTAACCATTCAGTCGCACCGCGTACCAAAGCGACGCCAAAGGAGAAAACATCATGAACACCAGTAACACCAGCAAAGACAGCTATGACCTATTCATGGGAGCGCTGGATGTCACCAACCAGGCGCTCGACAAATTGCGGGACACTCCCCTGTTCGCGTCCCTGATCAAGCTCATGGAAAACCAGGCCGCGGGCAGGAAGTTCGGGGTAGCCATCTACAGTGACGAACCGGACCAACCCCACGACTACTACACCGTCAGGGCCAACAATCACAAGATTGAGCTTGTGGCGCGCGGCAAGGACGCTCCGGATATCGACTGGAAAGTCTCGCGCGCTTACCTGCAAGACCTGAACGACCATCCCGAAGACTACATCGAGTCTCCCTGGAAACTCGACGTGGAATGGCTGAAGCACCGCCTGCAGGACGCCGCATAATCTGCTAGCGGCACGCAGCCCGCGCAACGTGGCCCGCCCTGGAACCGGGCGGGCTCCCACTGCGCACCCCCCCAACAACAACCAACTGAGAGAACCTTATGAATATCGAGATCTCTGGAATACTGGGCTTTTTGATCCTGGCACTGGATATATGGGCCATCGTCAATATTCTCGGGGCGCCCGCCGAGACAGGATCGAAGGTGCTGTGGATCCTGTTGATCCTTGTATTGCCCGTCATCGGCGTGGCTGCGTGGTTCTTCTTCGGTCCGCGGTCCACCGCCGCCTAGTTCGGCACACCGTTAAAGCGCAACACCTGAATTCAAACACCTATTCGAGGAGACAGAACATGATTTCCACCACACCCAAATTCCTGGCCGGTACGCTTTGCATGCTCGCGTTAGCCGCCTGTGATTCCAACGACGGACCTATGGAACAGGCCGGTGAGCGCGCCGACGAGGCCTACGAGGAGGTAAAGGAGAGCGCCGGGGAAGCCTACGAAGAGGCCAGGGAGGGCGCCGAGGACACCTACGAGAAGGCCAGAAAAGGCAGTTCGGAAGCGCTGCAGGCGACGGAGGATGCCCTCGAGGACGCCGCCGATGCCGCGGCGGAGCAGGCGGAGGAGACCGCCGACAAGGTCGAGAAAGCTGCGGATGACCTTTCCAGTTAGGTTATCCGCCCCGGAGAGCTGCCACCCGCAGCTCCCGTCCCTCTCCCCGGGGTCTGTAACATGACCCTTCAACGGGGCCGGCTCCAGCCCGGCCCCGTTTGCGTTTCCCCTCTCGCCGGTCTAGCCGGTTCCCCCCTTCTCCTCACCCTCTTCACCCAGAGTGACGACACGAATGCGCGCGGCGTAGCGCCGTGGCGACAGGACACGGCCTTGGTGTTCGGCAATCGCGCGTATTATCTGCGCGCCGAAAAACAGGATGATGGATGTGTAATAGATCCACAGCATGAGTACGAAAATGGACGCCGCGGCACCGCCCAGGTCGCTTAGCTTGCTGTTGGCGATATAGAGTCCGATACCGTACTTGCCCGCCAGCAACATGGCGGCGACATACAGGCTTCCGAGAAATTTCAGCCGTCGCGGCAGGTAGACATCCGGGAGGAAATGGAACATACCGTAAATCACGCTGGTGATAAGAAACACCAGGACGATCATCTGCACCGCCTGCACGATAATCACGGCCGCGTCGTTCAACAGATCGAACAGGTAGTCGTGGAAAGCCAGCACCATGGAGTCCAGTACCAGGGATACGATCAGCAGGAATCCCAGGCTCAGGATCATGCCCAGCGATATCAGTCGATCCAGAAGTTGCTTCACTATGCCGGCGCTGGGACGAGGCTGGACACGGTAGATCTCGTTGAAGGTATTCTGCACCTGGACGAAAATATTGGTCGCGGAGAAAACCAGGATAGCCGCGCCCACGAACAACTGGAACCCGCCCTGCTCCTGCTGGTCCAGAGTGCCGAGCAGTTGGCTGACCCCGTCAGCCGCCCGCTCGCCCAACAGGGCCGAAAACTGGTGCGTGATCTCTTGCTGGAAGTCTACGTCCGCGGCCAATATACCGGCGACGTACACCGCGATGTACACGATGGGCGCGATAGAAAACAGTGCGTAGAATGACAGAGCGGCGGCGTTGCGCATGCAGTTGTCCTGCAGCAAACCGCCCAGGGCGTCCCGCAGGATGCCCAGGGCGGCTGTCAGTCGATGTATCGCGCTCATCCCTGTGGCTTACGCTCCGGTTTGTGCCGCACGCCGCGCCCCCGCGAAGTGCTCTGGTTGCGATCTATACTGCCACACAAAGGCCGCCTCGCGGGTGACGAAACCCTAGCGCCCCCGCGCCTGGCGCGCGGAACGGGCACCGGCCTCTTCGCTTTCCACGCCACTGGTCGGCAGCGTGCCCGTCCCGGACTCCAGGTGGGCACGGACGAACCACTGGTACAGTTCAAGGTCCGCCAATTGCGTGGTGAGCAGATCCGCGGATACCGGGTCCAGCTTGTCAACAGCGGCAATCGCCTTGCGGTGACTCTCGTTGACGCCGGCGTAGACAACATCGAGCGCGCCGAGATGCTCGAGCACGGTGGCCTTGCCGAGGCGATAGTCACTCCACTGGCGCCCTTCGGCCACCGCGCCGGGTGTACCGACCGGGACACCGCCCAGCGTGGCGATGCGCTCCGCCATCGCGTCGACCATCGCGCGAATACCCACGACCTGGGGATCAAGCATTTCATGTACCGCGATGAAGTTTTCGCCCACCACGTTCCAGTGAATGTGCTTGAGCGTCAGCTCGAGGTCTATCAGTGCGGTGAGCCGTTCCTCCAGCGCCCTGATCACTTTTTCTGAATCGGATTCCTCCAGACCGGGAACGGTAAACTTCAAGGTAGTCATAACAAGCTCCTTCCTCTGTTCTTGGGTGAATGTTCCGCGACTCGCTCCGCTTCCGCGGTGCCGGGTGCGGCGACGATGCACTGTGCATGTACCGTTGGTCACGCAAGCACCGTGCCAGCCCCGCCGGCGCTCCGGCCCGCCGCGCAGGCCCCCGGGGCACCGCCCGCAACCTTCGGCCCACCCCGGTGCCCCGGCTCGCAATTCAGCGCGTATTACAAACCCGTTGTAAGATTTACGCGCAGTGGGGGTGCTCCTGCCCATCCACCCGGTATCCCGGCCTGGGTCCAGGCGCCAGGTGCGCTCCCTGGGCCCCCGGTTACGGGGTGTTGCGACTGCCACCGCCGGTGGCAAACTTCTTGCAGTAAGTTGTGTCCAAACCTGGAGGCACAATCATGATTCTCGCTCTTATCGTTTACGTCGTCGTCGTCCTGGCCGTGCTTTATCGCGGCACAGGGCTGGCAGCCGGATCTGTCGCGATAGCGGCGGCCAGCCTGGCCCTGGCTTTGTTCACGCCGGGCATGTGGCTGGTTGCCCTGCCCACGCTTGCCATCATCGTCGCACTCAACGTGCCCGCGGTGCGCCGTCGCGTTCTCAGCGGTCCCGCCTACCGGTTGCTGCGCGGGAGTATGCCCAGCCTGAGCAGCACGGAGCGCGAGGCGCTGGATGCGGGCACGACGTGGTGGGAAAAGGAGCTGTTCAGCGGCGCGCCGGACTGGCGGACCTTCGATGGGATCGACCTGCCGGCACTGCGCGACGAGGAGCGTGCATTCCTGGACAACGAGGTCGAGGAGCTCTGCGGCCTCATCAATGACTGGGACGTACAGGAGCGCCAGGACCTGTCCCCGGAGACCTGGCAGTTCCTGCGCGAGAAGGGCTTCTTCGGCCTCATTATCCCGAGGGAATTCGGCGGCCGCGATTTCAGTCCCTATGCGCAGAGCCGCATCATGAGCAAGATCGCGAGCCGGTCCATCACCGCGGCCGTGACGGCCATGGTGCCCAATTCACTCGGGCCGGGCGAGTTGCTGGTGAAGTACGGTACCGAGGAACAGCGGCAGCGCTGGCTGCCGGGGCTGGCCGACGGCACCGAGCTGCCCTGCTTCGGCCTGACGGGTCCCGAAGCGGGCTCCGACGCCGGCGCAGTGCCCGACGAGGGCATCGTCTGCCGGGGCATGCACGAGGGCGAGGAGGTGCTGGGGCTGTCGCTTACCTTCAGCAAGCGCTGGATCACCCTCGCCCCGGTGGCCACGGTCGTGGGCCTCGCGTTCCAGCTGCGCGACCCCG
The DNA here is from genome assembly GCA_030428835.1 of Gammaproteobacteria bacterium. Classification (GTDB taxonomy): domain Bacteria; phylum Pseudomonadota; class Gammaproteobacteria; order Pseudomonadales; family Halieaceae; genus Marimicrobium. The sequence continues at coordinate 5,098 of JAUIEP010000095.1, forward strand.
ACGGCCTGCTCGGGAATCCCGACATCGTGGACTACGGCATCACCTGCGCGCTGCTACCGGCCGATCATCCCGGTGTGGAGATCGGCAAGCGACACGACCCCGGCTCACCGTTCATGAACGGCCCGATCCAGGGCGAGAATGTCTTTATCCCCGTGGACTGGATCATCGGCGGGCCGGAGATGGCCGGCAAGGGCTGGCGCATGCTGATCGAGTGCCTCGGCGCCGGTCGCGGCGTATCACTGCCCGCGCTGGCCACCGCAGGGGGGGAAATGTGCTACCTCACAGTGGGCGCCTTCGCGCGTATCCGGCGCCAGTTCAACCTCGAGGTCGGCAAATTCGAGGGCGTGCAGGAGGTAACGGCGCAGATCGCGGCGGGCGCCTATACGCTGGAGGCCATGCGGCAACTGGTTACGCGCGGGCTCCAGGACGGCGCACCCTCCGTCATGACGGCCATGGCGAAGTACCACGCCACGGAACGCATGCGCGACATCGTCAACCACGGGATGGACGTCGTCAGCGGCCGCGCCATCCAGCTCGGGCCGAGAAACTTCCTGGCGGCGGTCTACCGCGCCCTGCCGGTGGCCATTACCGTCGAGGGCGCCAATATCCTCACGCGTTCCCTCATGATATTCGGACAGGGTGCCCTGCGCTGCCACCCCTACCTCTTCGAGGAAATGCTGGCGCTGCAGGAAGAGGACGAAGACGCGGGGCTGAAGCGTTTCGAACCGCTCCTGTTGGCACACCTGGGTCACGTGGGCCGCAACCTGGCGCGACTCGTATGGCTGTCGCTGACCGGCGCGGCATTCAGTACAGCCCCCGTCGGCAGCAGCGACTTCACCCGCCCGTGGTACCGGCGCATCAACCGCTTCAGCGCGGCGCTCGCGAGCTGCGCCGATATCGCGCTCGGCATCCTCGGCGGCGACCTCAAGCGACGCGAATTGCTGTCGGCCAGGCTGGGCGATGTACACAGCGAGCTGTTCATCGCCTGCAGCATTCTCAAATTCTACGACGCGGGGGCGCGTACCGCCGCGGACCGGGCGCACGCGCACTTCGCGGTACAGCAGTCCCTGCTCGGGGCGCAGCAGGCGCTACTGGCTTTCTGTGCCAACCTGCCCCTGCCCGGCCTGGGTAGCGTGCTGCGCACCCTGTGCTTCCCCTTCGGCCGCGCGGTCAGGGCGCCGAACGACGACCAGGTACGGGAGCTGGGTGACCTGATCATGGAACCCAACCCGGTGCGAATCGCGCTCGCTGACTACGTCTATGTCAGCCGTGACCCGGAAGACGCGGTCGGCAGGGTGGAGACCACCTACGAGATGCTGCTGGAGGTGGAAAATGCCTGGCTGGCATTCGAGAGGGCCCGGCGCAAAGGCGAACTCGAGGACATGTCGCTAGAGGGCGGCCTCGCGGAGGCGGCGCGCAAGGGGGTCATCGAGGAGTCCGACGTCGACCGCATCCGCGAGTACAACCGCCGCCGCTACGACTGCCTGCTGACGGACCGTTTCGACGAACTGGTCGGCACCGCGAGCGTCTGAGCCGCGCTATCCCGCCGCGAGCCGGCGCAACACGTATTGCAGGATGCCGCCGTTGACGAAATAGCTGAACTCGTTCGGCGTGTCGATGCGCACGATAGCCCCGAAGGACTTGTCGCCGCCATCCACCGCAACGGTCACCTCGCGCTGTCCCGGTTCCACCACCGGGATGTCGAAGGTCTCGCGGCCGGTGAGTCCCAGCGCGGCGCTGCCCTCGCCGGGCAGGAACTGCAGCGGCAGCACACCCATGCCGATCAGGTTGGACCGGTGGATGCGCTCGAAGCTCTCGGCGATCACGGCTTTCACCCCGAGCAGGTAGGGCCCCTTGGCCGCCCAGTCGCGGGAAGAACCGGTACCGTATTCCTTTCCAGCGAGCACGACCAGCGGCACCCCGGCCGCGCGGTAGGCCTCTGCCGCGTCGAAAATAGTCAGCTGGCTGTCGTCGAGAAAACAGGTGGTCCAACTGCCCTCCGTCCCGGGCGCCAGTTCATTGCGCAACCTCACATTGGCGAACGTACCGCGCACCATGACCTCGTGATTGCCGCGCCGTGACCCGTAGGAATTGAAATCCGCGGGCTCCACGCCGTTGTCCTGCAGGTAGCGCGCAGCGGGGCTGTCCGGCGCGATCGAGCCGGCCGGGGAAATGTGGTCGGTCGTGACACTGTCACCTACCTTGACGAGGCAGCGCGCGCCCGCAATCACCTCCAGCGGTTGCGGCTGGGCCGTCATGCCGTCGAAAAAGGTCGGCTTGCGTACGTAGGTCGACTCGGGCCAGTCGAAGCGCTCGCTGGTGACGACCGGCAGCTCGTTCCAGACACGGTTGCCGGTATACACATCGCGGTAGCGTTCGCGGAACATATCCGCGTCGAGGCAGCTCGCCACGAGTTCGTTGACCTCCTCCGGTGTCGGCCAGACATCGGCCAAAGTGACGACGCGACCCTCGGGCGTGGTACCCAGGCCGTCCGTGTTCAGGTCGCGCAACATATTGCCTGCCAGCGCGTAGGCCACCACCAGCGGCGGCGACGCCAGGTAATTCGCGCGCACGTCGGAGTGAATGCGCCCCTCGAAGTTGCGGTTGCCCGACAGTACGGAGCTGACCAGCAGGCGCCCCCGCCTGATCGCGTCGCCGATGTCCCCGGGCAACGGACCGGAATTGCCGATACAGGTGGTGCAGCCGTAACCCACCAGGTGGAAGCCCAGCGCGTTGAGGTCGTCCATCAGCCCGGTCTTCTCCAGGTAGGCGGTCACCACCTTGGAGCCCGGCGCGAGGCTCGTCTTGACCCAGGGCGGCGTGGCGAGGCCGAGCTCGCGCGCCTTGCGCGCGACCAGTCCCGCGGCGACCAGGATGGCCGGGTTGGAGGTGTTGGTACAGCTTGTGATCGCGGCGATGACAACGGCGCCGTGCTCCAGCACGAACGCCCCTGCGTCGCGTTCGATCCGCACACCGCGGCTCGCAACCGCGGGCTCCGGCGCGGCACCGCCCTCCTCGGCCCAATCGGCTTCCTGCTCGTCGGCCAACTGCAAATCCTGGAAATCGGACAACTCCTGCGCGAAGGCCGCTTTTGCGCCAGTCAGCGCGATGCGATCCTGCGGCCGCCGCGGGCCGGCCAGCGACGGCACGACGTCACCGAGGTCGAGTTCCAGCTCGGCGCTGTAGCGCGCCGGCGGCGTGTCCGCGTCGTGCCACAGGTTCATCTGCCGCATGTAGGTCTCGATCAGCTCGAGTTGCGCCTCGTCGCGACCGGTGAGCCGCAGGTAATTGATCGTCTGGGCATCCACCGGGAAGATGCCGCAGGTGGCGCCGTACTCCGGCGCCATGTTGGCGATGGTGGCGCGGTCGGCGAGGCTCAGGGACGCCAACCCCGGTCCGAAAAACTCCACGAACTTGCCCACGACCCCGTGGGCGCGCAGCCGCTCGGTCACCGTGAGCACGAGATCGGTGGCGGTCGCACCGCGTGCGAGCTCGCCGTCCAGCCGGAATCCCACCACCTGGGGAATCAGCATGGTCACGGGTTGCCCCAGCATGGCGGCCTCGGCCTCGATGCCGCCCACGCCCCAGCCCAGCACGCCCAGGCCGTTGATCATGGTGGTGTGCGAGTCCGTTCCCACGAGAGTATCCGGGTAGGCGAGAAGCTCACCGTCCCGCTCGGCGGTAAACACGGTCCGCGCCAGGTACTCAAGATTGACCTGGTGCACAATACCCGTACCGGGCGGCACCACCTTGAAGTTGTCGAACGCATCCTGGCCCCAGCGCAGGAAGCGATAGCGCTCGATGTTGCGCTGCACCTCGATATCGGTATTGCGCTCCAGCGCGTCCGGCGTGCCGAAGTGATCGACGCTGACGGAGTGGTCGATGACCAGGTCGACTGGCGAGAGCGGGTTGATCCTGCCCGGCTCCCCACCCAGATCGACAATGGCATCGCGCATCGCCGTCAGGTCGACAATAGCCGGCACCCCCGTAAAATCCTGCAGCAACACGCGCGCCGGGACGAACGCAATTTCCTGCGCCGGTTCCGCCTGCGGGTCCCAGTCCAGCAGCGCCTCGATATCATCATCCGTGACGAAATCCTCCGCGCCGTGGCGCAGCAGGTTTTCCAGCAGGATCTTGAGGCAATAGGGCAACGAGGCAGTCCTGTCGGCATCACCCAACTCCGCGAAGGGAAATATGCGATATGCCTCGTCGTGAATGTTTACAGTGCGTGCGGTGTTGTACCGGGTAGCCATCGGGGAACCTCTTGGGGGAAAACAATGTCCGGCGCAAGTCGTCGGCGCCGACTATGCTACTTAATATAGCAGCACAGCCGGGGGAGCAGTATGCGCTACGAATCTGACAGCATGGGCGAAGTGGAAATTCCGGGCGACGCGCTGTACGGCGCCCAGACCCAGCGGGCCGTCAACAACTTCACGATCAGTGCGCGCGCCCTGCCCGCCGTCTTTATCCGCGACCTCGCACGGATAAAGTGTGCCGCCGCGCGCGCCAACCGCGACTGCGACACACTCGATGCGCAGCGTGCCGGGGCGATCGAGCAGGCGGCGCTGTCGATCGCCGCGGGCGAGCACGCCGACCAGTTTCCGGTGCCGGTCCTGCAAACGGGGTCGGGCACCAGTACGAACATGAACATGAACGAAGTGCTCGCGCACCTGGCAAGCCGCACGGCGGGCGTGGATATTCACCCGAACGATCACGTGAACCGCAGCCAGAGCAGCAACGACGTCATCCCGAGCTGTATCCAGGTCTCCGCCCTGCTGCAACTCGAATCGACACTGCTGCCGGCGCTTGGCGCGCTCGCCACCTGTATCCGCGCGCGGGCCGGCGAACTCGGCGACGTCGTCAAGACCGGCCGGACCCACCTGATGGACGCGATGCCGCTGACGCTCGGCCAGGAGCTGAACGCCTGGGCCACACAGTTCGACGACTGCGGTGAACGGTTGCGAGAGTGCCTCCCGCGCTTGCGGCAACTGCCCATCGGCGGCTCCGCGGTCGGCACCGGGGTGAACGTGCCGCCCGGCTTCGCGCAGCGTTTTATCGACGAACTGAACGCCATAACGGAGCAGTCGTTTGCGCTGGCAACGAGCCCGTTCTCGCGCATGGCCGGCCAGGACGTGGCGCTGGAATGTTCATCCTGCCTGCGGGCAGTGGCCACCGTGCAGACCAAGGTGGCGAATGACCTGCGGTGGATGTCCTCGGGGCCGCTGTCCGGGCTGGCGGAGATCCAACTCGAGGCCCTGCAACCCGGCTCCTCGATCATGCCCGGCAAGGTGAACCCGGTGTTGCCCGAGGCGGTACTGATGGCCGCGGCCGAGATCCACGGACACGACAGCGCCATAGCGCTGGCGGCACAGTCCGGCAATTTCCAGTTGAATGTGATGCTGCCGCTGATCGCGGACAAACTGCTGGAGGCCATCGCCCTGGCGGCGGGAGCCTGTGACGCACTCGGGCGTACCATCCGCGGGTTCAGCGTCAACAGCGCACGGCTGGAAGAGAACCTCGCCGCCAACCCGATCCTGGTGACCGCACTGAACAGCGAAATCGGTTACGACAAGGCCGCCGCTATTGCCAAGCGCTGCTTCGCCGAACGCCGCCCGGTGCTGGACGTGGCGGTGGAGGAGACGGACCTGCCGCGGGGCGTGCTGGCACAACTGCTGGATCCGCGACGCCTTACCGGGCAGTAACGGCCCGGGCAGATGCATTGGCGTAACGCCGGCCATAGGATTGCGCCGCGGTCGCCCACGACTCGTCAGCGACGCATCGGGCCACCCTCGCCCACCAGCACGAAAGGTGCCCAGTAGATCGGGTGGGCATACTCGGTGTCATCCAGCAGCCGCAGCATCGCGGCCTGCAGGGCGGTCGCCCTGCGCATGCCGGGATTCGCCTGCAGCGCCTGCATGGTCCCCGACGTCAGCAGCACGGTGGAGTCGGATACCACCCACCAGTGGCTGACCAGCAGCGAGCGGGCCCCGGCGTAGAAGAAAGACTTCGCGAGGCCGGACAGCCCCTCCGCGCCGGGACGACCGTCGGGACTCGCCGTGTTGCAGGCGGACAGCACGACCCAGTCGGCGTCCAGTTCCAGTCGCGCAATCTCGCTCGCGGTCAACAACCCGTTGTCCTCGCTGCTTGCGCGGGACGGCAATGTCATGATGAGCGCGGGCTCGGACAACCCGCGAAACTCCCCTGTGGTCAGGGCGTGAGTGGCGAAAGCAATGGTGCTGTACTGCGCGAGATTCATGCGCTTGACCCGCGACTCGCTGGCTTCGTCGCCGAGGTAGAGCGCTTCTTCCCCCGCCCCCAGGGTCGCGGCCATGGTGCGCAGCTCCTGCTTGGTCTCGGGCAGCGCCGCCATGCGCGCCTGCAATGCGCGGGTGTCGATCGCCGTCACGGACCGCTCCACCAGCTCATAGGCAACGCCGCGCGTATCGGTGTCGGACTGGCTGGACAGGACCGGGTCGCCGAACCCGACGAAAGGTTGCCGCCGGTTGCGTGAGTCCTCGTTCCTGCGCAACGCGACCAGCGCGCTCACCGAAGGGCTGATGGAGAAAGAGAAACGACGACCGAGGAAATCCAGCTTGCGAAAATCCTCCGGCTGCCGCGGCTGCCCCGCCGCGGGCGATGCCAGCAATACCGCCGGGGGCAGGCTCTGCATCGCGCCGTCCGCCACGACGATGAGGTGCTGCACGTCGCGCAACGGTTCCGCAAAGGGCGCCACGAGGTTGTCATACAGATAGTGTGCGGGCTCCGGGTCGAAGGTGGGCAGCCGGCCGCTGCGCCCCCGGTGAATATTCATGCCGTTGCGCACGCTCTTCACGGCGCGGGCGAGCTCTCGCGCCGTCATCGGCGTGCGTTCGGTATAGAGCTGTCGCGCGGTGACCAGGAACAGATAGGTCCCCGCGTCGCCCGAGACCTGCAGCAGCAGCGCCTCGTCGGGCGCCAGCAGGGACTGCAATTCGTCGAGGGCAACCGGGCGCGGGTTCACGAGTTCGGAGTAATCGCGAAAGCGCTGTGACAGGGTGGCGTCCAGGCGCTCGATGTCGTCTCCCAGGCCGCCCAGTTGCCGCCGCAGCTCCGCCACCCTGCCGGATTCGAAGCGCTCGGAAGCCAGCTCATCCGCAATCATGGCGCTGACCGCGCGCCACTGTTGCAGCGTCTCCTGGCGCTTCCTGACGAGCTCGGCCAGGCGCGGGTTGTCCGGCACGAAACGCGCGATCGTCTGGCTGATCGCGGCGGCGGTGTCGGTCAGGTGCGGGTACTGGGCGACCGTGTACATTTCCTCGCGGAGGCCGGGGCGCGGCGCTGCAGCGCGATCGACCACCGATTTCGCGATGCCGAGGAACTCCTCGAAGAGATACCGCGATTTCTTCTGTTCACCCAGCGCCGACGACGAGTAGGATTGCTGCGCGACGCCCAGGCGCCGACCCATCACACTGACGTAGCGCCGCGCCAGCTCGAGGGCCTCGTCGTAGCGCCCCTCGGACTCCGCGACACGCGCCAGCCCCGCGAGGCTCCCGGCAAGGCCCTGCCCCGTTATGGCGCCGTCCTTTTCCTGTATGCGCACGGCGCGTTCCAGCACGCGCCTGGCATCGTCGAAACGGCCCTGCTTGCGGTAGATCTCCCCCAGTTGCATGAGGCCGGGTGGCAGGTCGGAGGAGTCCGGCCCGCGGGCGCGCGTCATCCGCTCGAGCGCATCGAGGAAGTAGCGTTCCGCCGTCTCCAGATCACCCCGTTCATGGTAGGCAAAGCCCAGGACGGAACGCGCGAGTGCCTGGGGCATCTCGCGTTTGTCTCCCAGCGCGGCGTAGATGGACAGGGCCTTCTCCGCCTCGGCGACGGCGTCGACCGTGCGGCGCATCTGCGTCAATACCAGGCTGCGCTCGACGAGAGACGCCGCGCCGGCGGCGTTGATGGCGCCGAAGCTGCCGGCGAACAGGCGAATGGCCGCCGCGAGCTGTTCATCCGCCTTCTCATACAGGCCCAGGCTGGCGTAGACCAGGGCGAGGCTGTGTTGCACACGCCCCACCGCGGGATGTTCCGGGCCGACCTCGTTGCGGTAGATCAGCAGCACCTGTCTATACAGCGGCTCCGCCTCCACCGCGTTGCCGCGCAGGACCATGATAAAGCCGCGGTTGTACAGCACCGAGGCCGCCACCAGGTGTTGCTGCTTGCCACCTGCCTGCAGGTCCCGCCACGCCGCGAGCAGGCGCTCGTCCGCGGCACCCAGTCGCGAGCGCCGGATATCGATCTTCGCCAGCAGCACCTCTACTGCGACACGGTCTGCCACCGCGGGTGCCGCCTGTGCCGCAAAAATTCGCCGGGCTTCCCTGGCGGCGCTGGTGGCGCCATCCACGTCATCCGCCCCGAGTCGCGCCGTGGCGAGTTCCAGGTACGTCTGGCCTACCGTCCTGCCGGTCTCACCGTAGAGCTGCACTCCGCCTGAGATCGCCCTGGCCAGGAGTTGCAGCGCCTTGTCGTGCTCGTCGAGCTGCAGGTAGGTATTGCCCAGGCTCCTGGCCGTTCGCACCGTGCGCTCCGCGTTCTCTCCCAGCGTCGCGACGAACACGGAGTAGGCCTGCGCATACAGCGACTGCGCCTTGCGGTACTGACCCAGTGACCCGAGGATGACGGCGCGATTCGCGCGCAGCGCCGCGGCGTCGGAACTGTCCGCGGCGAGGTGCCTGTCCGCTATCGCGAGGGCCTCGTCGGACAGGCGGAGCGCTTCTTCCCGCCGGCCCAGCTCCAGGTTGATAGTGGCCAGGTCGTCGAGCATATAGGCCAGGTTGACATGGCCTTCGCCGAATTCCCGACGGGCCGCTTCGAGGGCGCGCTGCGTAACCGCCAGCGCCTCCCGGTACTCGCCCCGCGCGGTGAGCGCCCGCCCCTGTAGCGCGAGTTCGATGGCGGAGCCCGCCGCCGCGGGAGCCGGCGCGGGCACGTCCTGGGAGTTCGCCCCGGGAATTGCCAGAACCAGGCACAGCAAGAGGATGCAGCAGCGCGGGGAGCGAGTGTTCACGGGAAAGGGCAAACCGTCACCCTGCGCCCCCCGACCGCGCAGCGTCCCTGTGGCGCCACCGCGCTGCAATCAGTCCTGTTCCGCGCCAAAGGTGCCGGCGGCGCGATAGACCTGCGCCGCGGGCATGTCGGGGTTCTCCTGGATCGAAAACTGTCCGGCCACACCCGCGACAGGGTCATTCCCACCGCGCACGAAATTCCCCGTGACGCCACCTATGCGATCCCGCGCGTCGACCATGCCGGCACTCGTGCCGTCCAGTCGGCCCTGGAATGCGGCCGTGCCGTTGATGATGGCCGTATTGCCGGCGTAATGCGCATTGTCAAAGTTGAGGTCCACGGTGCCCTCCCGCGTGCGAAAATCCCACCGGTTCGTGTACGCACCGATCGCGGTATACGCCGAGCCACCGCTGAAGACGTTACCGATGGCATGCCCTGAATATGTCGCGACGCCGCCCGTCGGGAGGTCATTGACGAACGGCACCTCCCCCGCCACCCAGCTCGCCAGGTGCACATGTTCATGCACGTCGCCCGCGCCGCCGCGCAGCGTATCGCCGAAGAAGAAACCCCATTGCAGGTATTCGTAGTCGGGAATGGCGGCCAGCGCCGGCGCGTTACTGACCAGCCCACCGCTGACCAGCGCGGCGTCCCGCGCCTCGCTGCCGGAGGTCCGGGCTGCAAACCGGTCGTCATCGACAAAGGCGCTCGCCCCCCTCGCCTGCAGCCCGTCACCGCCGAGCTCAAGGGTCGGGTAGTCCTCGCCGCGGAAGCGGATCACGGCTTCCACCCTGTTGGTGTCCGGGTCGGTGTACAGGCTGAAGCCGTTTTCGCCGGGCGACCGCGCCGTATCCACCTGGACGATCTGTATGCCCTCCCCGGTGTCCCGTTCGGCGAGTCCGCTGAGCCAGCCGTGCAGTTCGCGTTCCTCGCGGTCGCCGAGCGCCAGCGTGTCCATGCCCGTGGCCAGGCGCAGGTAGGCGTAGTTGATCACCCCATCGCCACCCACCGGGCGCTCTTCGCCTCCTGCCAGCGGCGTATCGCCGGGCACCTGCGGCTCGGGATCGTAATTTTCCAGCACGAAGTAGCCCGCGTATCCGGGCGCGGCCAGGGCAGCATTGCCCCCGCCCGCTGAACTGCTGCGCAGGGGGCTGAAGATTGCAACCGTGCCCTCGACAGGCGGACCGGCGGCAGCCCCGGCGGGAGAGATAAGGCCGTGTGTCGAACCCAGGGTCACGCCGCTGGCGATGGCCTCCCAGGAATCCTGCATGTCGCAGGCGCCGCAGGTCACGAGCGTGTAGTTCACATCGCCGATGGTGGCGGAGATGGTCGAAGACTGCTCGCTGCCTTCCCCCTCCATGCCGAAGTCCACATGCAGCAGGGCGTTCTGCGCGCCCGGAACACCCGGGGCGGGGTTGACCACCATGACGCCGGTATCGGTGAGGCCCATCCCGAGCGCGGTTTCTGTGCGCAGGAACGCGCGAATCCCGTCACCAACGGTGCGCGGCGCGCCCATCCCGTCGACCTCACCGATCTGGTCGACACCCTCAAGGCCGGCGCTGACAAAAAAGTGATGTGCCGAGGCCTGCTCCACAAACCCCGGCTCGAGGCGCATATCAACATCACCGGCCGCAAAGAGGTAACGCTCCGTCGCATCCGGATCAACCTGCGGCTCGACGAGAACGGTATTCACCGTGTTGGTGATGGTTTCGGCCTCCGCCGCGGTCAATATCCTGAAGCCCTCCCGCGGCTGCCCTTCCTCGACGATGTACGCGCTGGTGAAACCCGGGAAGATCGAGAGGTACTCCTGGAACTCGTTAATCAGCAGGTCCGTAATCAGTCCTGCCTGGAACAGGGTGAGCTCCGACTCGAGGCCCGGCACACCCAGTGCGGCGAAAAACTCCGCCGCGTTGCCCGCGGTCACGCCGGATTCACCGAATTCGTCCTCGATCTGGTCCCTCACCCGCATCCCGATCGCGGGTCGCACTTCCAGCACGAGGAAGTTGTCGGGGTCGCGCAACAGGCGGTCGCCAACATCAACAAAACCTGTCTGCATGTAACGGTAACTTGTCACCCGGGCGAAGACGGAACCCCTGCCGGTGAGCTCACTTGCCGTCCAATTGGGTGTCAGGCTGCCCTGCACCAGCTCGCCCGGGCTGCCAAAACCGAACGGCAGGGTAACGGGCGCATTGGTATCAAAGCTGGCGACGAAGTCGTCCAGGGCTTCATGGTTGCCGGGGGAGTGCGTCAGCCTGCCGTCCAGGATGATGAAGCCTTCGTCCGAAAACACATAGTTCAGGCTGTCGTTGCTGTCTTCCGAGCCGAACGGTACGGTGTTGTCCGTCAGCGGAAACGGGTCGTCACTGTCTCCCAGCACCTGTGTAAATTCCGTGGGCGAATTGAAGACGCGATTGGTGGTCCTGCCCCTGTCCCGGGTGGGCTCGCTGAAGATGTCTTCATCCTCGTCGTAAGTCGCATTGGCGTGTCCCTGCGCCAGGCGCCGCTTGTCGCCATTGGCGGAGCTTGGCTGCGCTTCAACGATCGTCGAGTCGGCCGCACCCGCGCCGACCCCGAAGCCGAGGCTGGCGATACCGCCGGGTATCGACCCCGCAATGGGCGGCGGCGTGGTATCGACCGGCGGTTGTGTGGGGGGCTCCATGGGCGGTTCAACCGGCGGCTCCACCGGCGGTTCAACCGGCGGTTCAACCGGTGGTTCAACCGGCGGCTCCACGGGCGGTTCAACCGGCGGTTCGACCGGTGGCTCCACTGGCGGCTCTACCGGCGGCTGCTGGGGGAGCTCACCCTGCGGCTGCTCCTCGGTAGCCTCCACGGCGTATCGGTCCCCGGTCTCACGTGCCTCGCCGCCCGTGTTGCCGCGGCGCGCGGTGGCGTTGGAGTTTGACAGCTGTTTCGTGTCCAGGAGCGCCAGGTCGTTCAGCGCCCGGGCCTTGCCCTGCAGGGTCGGCGACTGCGGCGCCGCGTGCAGCGCGGTCGACGTCACCTCGAAGCCGGGCTTGACCAGCAATTCCGTCTTGCCGCCGCTGGTGACCGACAGCGACTGTCCGTACAGCAGGCTGGCGCGGGTATGCCCGTTCCTGCTGCCGACACTGACGATGGCTGCGGCACTGCTCACCCGCACTTCGGCCGTGGGCGTGTACACGATTATCGGGCTGCCGTCATTGATGCTGCCGCCCACGATGCGCACGATGCCGCTCTGCAGCTCGAGCACAATCCTGCCCGAACCACTCAGGGCATCGTACTCATAGGTCCGGATCAGCAGGCGCGTGTCGACACCCAGTGAGATGACGGTGCCGTCGGGTAACAGGACCTCGCGCAGTTCCTCGGGTCCGGTCGAATAACGCTCTCCCGGCCCGACGAGCGTGACGACACTTTCTGTCTCGGGGTTCACGGTGGCGCCGGGCGAGAAGGATAAAATCGCCTGGTCGAGACTCGCGGCGGCCTGCATCGGCATTCCCACAAACGCCGCCACGGCACTGGCCAGTAACGTCTTCCTTCTATACGCGCCAATTGTCATTTTCATCTCGAGCCACCCATACCCACTATCGGGGTC
>JAUIEP010000096.1 GCA_030428835.1 Gammaproteobacteria bacterium
CTTGATACCAACGATCTGGATCTCCTCGCCCACCTTGATCACACCGCGCTCCACACGGCCGGTGACCACGGTGCCGCGACCGGAAATAGAGAACACGTCCTCCACCGGCATCAGGAACGGCTGGTCGATCGCACGCTCCGGCTCAGGGATGTAGCTGTCCAGCGTCTCCACCAGCGTCTTCACAGCCGTCGTGCCCAGCTCGTTATCGTCCTCACCGTTCAGCGCCATCAGCGCCGAACCGCAGATGATCGGCGTGTCGTCGCCCGGGAACTCGTACTGGTCCAGCAGCTCGCGCAGCTCCATCTCCACCAGTTCCTTCATCTCCTCGTATTCCTCGGAGTCCGCACCGCCGCAGTCTTCCGCCAGCAGGTCCGCCTTGTTCAGGAACACCACGATGTAGGGCACGCCAACCTGCCGCGACAGCAGGATGTGCTCGCGCGTCTGCGGCATCGGGCCGTCGGTCGCACCGCACACCAAAATAGCGCCGTCCATCTGCGCCGCACCGGTGATCATGTTCTTCACATAGTCCGCGTGGCCCGGGCAGTCCACGTGCGCGTAGTGGCGCTCCGGGGAGTCGTATTCCACGTGGGACGTCGCGATCGTGATGCCGCGCTCTTTCTCTTCCGGTGCGTTGTCGATACCGTCGAATGCCACTGCCGCACCGCTGCCCCAGGTCTCCGCGCAAACGCGCGTCAGCGCCGCCGTCAGCGTCGTCTTGCCGTGGTCAACGTGGCCAATGGTGCCCACGTTTACGTGGGGCTTTGTACGCTCGAAAGTCTCTTTTGACACTGTCTTTATCCTCGTAGAGTTGGCGGTGCACAAAAGTTCACCGCCCTGTCAGAATTTAGGTCTTGTTCTTGGAAATGATTTCCTCGGCGATGTTGTTCGGCGCTTCCGCGTACTTTGCGAACTCCATCGTGTACGTCGCGCGACCCTGGGTCGCGGAACGCAGGTCCGTGGCGTAGCCGAACATCTCGGCCAGGGGTACCTCGGCGGTAACCACCTTGCCGGACGGGTTCTCGTCCATGCCGCCGATAAGGCCGCGACGACGGTTGAGGTCGCCCACGACATCACCCATATTCTCCTCCGGGGTGACCACTTCCACTGCCATGATGGGCTCCAGCAGTACCGCACCGCCCGCCTCTGACAGCTTCTTCGTTGCCATGCTCGCCGCGATCTTGAACGCCATCTCGTTGGAGTCCACATCGTGGAAGGAGCCGTCGTACAAGGTCGCCTTCAGACCGAGGAGCGGGTAACCGGCGAGGACGCCGTTCTGCATCTGCTCCTCGATGCCTTTCTGTACGGCCGGGATGTATTCGCGCGGCACGACACCGCCAACGATCTCGTTGACAAATTCCAGACCCTCGGCACCGCCGTCTTCAGCGGGCTCGAACTTGATCCAGACGTGGCCGTACTGGCCGCGACCGCCGGACTGGCGCACGAACTTGCCTTCGATTTCGGCCGTGTTGCGAATGGCTTCGCGATAGGCCACCTGCGGCTTACCGATATTCGCCTCGACGCTGAACTCACGGCGCATGCGATCAACAATGATGTCGAGATGCAGTTCACCCATGCCGGAGATAATGGTCTGGCCGGTCTCCTCGTCCGTTTTCACGCGGAACGAGGGGTCTTCCTGGGCCAGCTTGCCCAGCGCAATGCCCATCTTTTCCTGGTCCGCCTTGGACTTGGGCTCTACAGCCACCGAGATCACGGGCTCCGGGAACTCCATGCGCTCCAAGACAATCGGCTTGTCCTGGTCGCACAGGGTATCGCCGGTGGTGACGTCCTTGAGGCCAACCGCCGCGGCGATGTCACCCGCGAGCACTTCCTTGATCTCTTCGCGGCTGTTGGAGTGCATCTGCACCATGCGACCAACGCGTTCCTTTTTCTCCTTCACGGAGTTGTAGACGCCGGTGCCGCTCTCGAGTTTGCCCGAGTAGACACGGAAAAAAGTGAGTGTGCCCACGAAGGGGTCGGTGGCGATCTTGAACGCCAGGGCCGCGAAGGGCGCGTCATCATCAGCTTCGCGCGTGTCCGGCGTATGGTCGGCGTCGAGCAGGGTACCCTCGATCGCCTTCACCTCGGTGGGTGACGGCAAGTATTCGATAACGGCATCCAGCACTGCCTGTACGCCCTTGTTCTTGAACGCGGAACCGCCCAGCACGGGCACGATTTCGTTGGCCAGCGTACGCAGCCGGATACCACGCTTGATCTCTTCCTTGGTCAGTTCGCCTTCCTCGAGATACTTCTCCATGAGTTCCTCGGTCGCCTCGGCGGCCGCTTCAATCATGAACTCGCGCATCTCCTCGACCTGATCCTTCATGTCTTCGGGCACTTCGCCGTACTGGAAGGTCGTGCCCATATCCTCTTCGTTCCAGATGATGGCCTTGTTCTCGATCAGGTCGATTACGCCCTTGAACTCCTCCTCGGAGCCGATGGTCATCTGCAGTGGCACAGCATTGGCGCCCAGGCGCTCCTTGAGCTGGGATACCACGCTCATGAAATCAGCTCCCGCGCGGTCCATCTTGTTGACAAAAACCATGCGGGGGACTTCGTACTTGTTGGCCTGGCGCCAGACAGTTTCTGTCTGCGGCTGCACGCCGGAAGAGCCGCACAGTACAACAACGGCGCCGTCGAGCACGCGCAGGGAACGTTCAACCTCGATGGTAAAGTCCACGTGTCCGGGGGTGTCGATGATATTGATGCGGTGCTCGTCAAACTGCGCATCCATACCGCGCCAGAAACAAGTAGTCGCCGCGGAGGTGATCGTAATACCGCGTTCCTGCTCCTGCTCCATCCAGTCCATGGTGGCAGCACCGTCATGCACCTCACCAATCTTGTGCGACAGGCCTGTATAGAATAGTACACGCTCAGTGGTGGTGGTTTTGCCTGCATCCACGTGGGCGCAGATACCGATATTCCGATATCGTGCAATGGGAGTTTTACGAGCCACGGTAGTTTCCCTGTAATAAAAGGTGTTTGATCGGTTGAATCAGAAGCGGTAGTGCGAGAACGCCCGGTTAGCTTCGGCCATGCGGTGCACATCCTCGCGCTTACGCACGGCATTACCCTTGCCCTGCGAAGCGTCGATGATCTCACCCGCCAGGCGCTGGCGCATGGACTTTTCCCCGCGGTTGCGCGCGTGCTCAACCAGCCAGCGCATGGACAGCGCGACGCGGCGGGAGGGACGAACCTCGACCGGCACCTGGTATGTGGCGCCACCGACACGGCGGGACTTCACTTCCACCATGGGAGCGATGTTCTCAAGTGCCTCGTCGAATGCTTCGATTGGATCCTTGCTCAGTTTTTCCTGAACAATTTCCAGTGCGCCGTAAACGATGGTCTCAGCGACAGACTTCTTGCCGCTTTCCATCACGTGGTTCATAAACTTTGCCAGGGTCACGTTGCCATACTTGGGATCAGGCAGGACTTCGCGCTTGGCGACTACTCGTCTTCTCGGCATGCTATTGCCCTTCTATCTCTTCAGGTTTACCCGGACACCGTCCTGCCACATATGCGGGGGAGGCAGCGTTCCGGCCTTACTCAACTTGTTTCGTTGTGAGGTGTTGCTCGCGTAGGACTGTTAATCGATACGCTTACTTCGGTCGCTTGGCACCATACTTGGAGCGACCGTTTTTGCGATCAGCCACTCCGGAGGTGTCCAGGCTGCCGCGCACGGTGTGATAACGCACACCGGGCAGGTCCTTGACACGACCGCCGCGAATCAGCACCACACTGTGCTCCTGCAGATTGTGGCCTTCACCACCGATATACGAGGACACCTCGTAACCGTTGGTCAGGCGCACGCGGCAGACTTTGCGCAGTGCAGAGTTCGGCTTCTTCGGCGTGGTGGTGTAGACGCGGGTGCAAACACCGCGGCGCTGCGGACAGCTCTGCAGTGCGGGCACGTCGCTCTTGTCGACCTTGCGCTTCCTCGGCTTACGAACCAATTGGTTGATCGTTGCCATTCAGTAAGAACTCCAGATTCATGTTTGCGACGACCTCGGGTGTCGCCGCCCCGTAGCCGGTGACAGGTACCGGGCTGCAAATAAGCAGCTCGCGCACCGGCCCCCCGGTAAGAGGAGGCGGCATTCTATAGATGCTGTATAGGGGAGTCAACCCGACAAAGGCGAGGTTTTATGCGGGTTTCAGGCCGTAAGGATTAACCGTCCCTGCGTCCGCGACCGGCGATTCCGGTCGCCCTGGCCCGGCGGGCCCGGATACCCAGGAACGCGAACCCCAGGGTGGCCAGCACCAGGGTCGGCAGGGTCGAATTCACCGGCTCGGGCGTGCCACGCAAACTGTGCACCAGGAACGTCAGGCCGCTGGCCAGCCCCCCCGCCCCGAACATCCCCGCCCCCACCCCGAGGACGGCCGGCTCGAAAGCCAGCGCCAGGCGCTCGTTCAGGCGCACCATGTAACCCCCGGCAAAGAACGTATACGTGGCCTGCTTGGCCGCCGCCACGAGGGCGCTCTCCAAACCATGGTCGAGGTTGATATAGAGCACAATACTGCCCAGTACGACCGCCCCGGCCACAGCGCCGCCGTAGTCGATATGGCGGTCCATAAAGGCCTTGATGCGCTTGAGGAACAACATCGGTATTCACCGGCCGGAACGAGAAAGGGACACCGCGAGGGTGCCCCTTTCAAGATCGGCGGAGCGGCCGCTGCAAGCTATCGGCCGCCTTATCAGGAGTCCGCCTGCAGTGCCTCGGTGAGCGCCGCCTCGATTTCCTGGGCGGACACCATGGCCTCGCTCTGGGTATCGCGGGTGCGCTTGCGCTCCGCGTGGTAGGCGAGTCCGGTACCTGCCGGGATCAGGCGGCCCACCACCACGTTCTCCTTGAGGCCGCGCAGGTAGTCGCGCTTGCCGGTAACGGCCGCCTCGGTGAGCACGCGCGTGGTTTCCTGGAAGGAAGCCGCCGAGATGAAGCTCTCGGTCGCCAGCGATGCCTTGGTGATACCCAGCAGTTCGCGGTCCGCGGTTGCCGTCACCAGGCCCTCGGCCAACAGACGCTCGTTTTCCTCGAGGAAGGTGGTGTACTCGACCTGTTCGCCCTTGATCAGGCTCGAGTCGCCGGAGGACGTGATCACGACCTTGCGCAACATCTGGCGCACGATGACCTCGATGTGCTTGTCGTTGATCTTCACGCCCTGCAGGCGGTAGACCTCCTGGATCTCGTTGACGATGTACTTCGCCAACTCCTCAATGCCCTTGAGCCGCAGGATATCGTGGGGGCTGGGCGGACCTTCCGACACGACCTCGCCCTTTTCGACGTGTTCACCTTCGAACACCGAGAGGTGACGCCACTTGGGAATCAGAGCCTCGTAGTGATCGGAGCCGTCTGGCAACGTGCTGCCATCGGTAGGTGTGATCACCAGGCGACGCTTGCCCTTGGTTTCCTTGCCGAAGCTGACGGTACCGGTGATCTCCGCCAGGATGGCGGGCTCCTTCGGTTTGCGCGCCTCGAACAGGTCGGCGACACGCGGCAGGCCACCGGTGATGTCGCGAGTCTTCGAACCTTCCTGGGGAATCCGGGCGATAACGTCACCCGCGCCGATCTTCGCACCGTCTTCCATGCTGATGAGTGCGAGGGGCGGTAGGAAGTAATGTGCCGGCACATTGGTGTTCGCCAGACACAGCTCCTTGCCCTTGTCGTCCACCAGGCTCACGGCGGGACGGATGTCCTTGCCCGCGGCCGGACGTTCGGCCGATTCCAGCACCTCGATGTTCGACAGGCCGGTCAGTTCGTCGGTCTGGCGCTTGATGGTAATGCCCTCTTCCATACCGCTGAACTTAACGGTACCTGCCACCTCGGTGATGATCGGGTGGGTGTGCGGGTCCCAGCTCGCCACGACCGTGCCCTTGGCCACTTCCTCGTTGTCCTTGACCTTGAGGACCGCGCCGTAGGGCAGCTTGTAGCGCTCGCGCTCACGACCCATCGTATCGAGCACGGACAGCTCACCCGAGCGGCTGATTGCGACCAGGTCACCATCCGTGCGCTCTACCGTCTTCAAGTTGTGCAGGCGAACCACACCGTCGTTCATGACTTCAATGTTGTCCTGCGCAGTCGCCCGCGATGCCGCACCACCGATGTGGAAGGTACGCATGGTCAGCTGTGTACCCGGTTCACCGATGGACTGGGCGGCAACCACACCGACGGCCTCGCCCATGTTGATGCGGTGACCGCGGGCCAGGTCGCGGCCGTAGCAGGCCGAACAGATACCGTAGCGGGTTTCACAGGTAATCGGCGAGCGCACTTCGATCTCGTCGATGCCCATTTCCTCCAGCCGCTTGATCCACAGCTCGTCGAGCATGGTGCCGGCGGTGATGGCGATCTCGTCCTGGCTACCGGGGCGGATAACGTCGCGTGCGACGAGACGACCCAGCACCCGGTCACCCAGGGACTCGATAATGTCGCCGCCGTCGATTACCGGCGTCATCAGCAGGCCGTGGTCGGTGCCGCAGTCGTCCTCGGTCACCACCAGGTCCTGGGCCACATCCACAAGGCGACGGGTCAGGTAACCGGAGTTCGCGGTCTTCAGGGCGGTGTCCGCCAGGCCCTTGCGCGCGCCGTGAGTCGAGATGAAGTACTGCAGTACGTTGAGGCCCTCGCGGAAGTTCGCGGTAATGGGCGTCTCGATGATGGAGCCGTCCGGCTTCGCCATCAGGCCGCGCATCCCGGCCAGCTGGCGAATCTGGGCGGGTGAACCCCTGGCCCCGGAGTCGGCGTAGATGTAGACCGAGTTGAAGGAGGCCTGCTGCTCATCGTTGCCGTCGCGGTTCTTGACGGTCTCGACAGAGATGCCTTCCATCATGGACTTTGACACAAGGTCATTGGCGCGGGACCAGATGTCGATCACCTTGTTGTACTTCTCGCCCTGCGTTACCAGGCCGGCCGCGTACTGGTCCTCGATCTCTTTCACTTCCGCTTCCGCGCGGTCGATCAGGCCCGCTTTTTCCTCGGGAATGACGAAGTCATTCACGCCGATGGAAGCACCGGAGCGCGTCGAGTAGTCGTAACCCATGTACATGAGGCGGTCGGCGAAGATTACCGTGGCCTTCAGGCCGACGGCGCGGTAGCACTGGTTGATGATGCGGGAGATAGCCTTCTTGGCCATGTCCTGGTTCACCATCTCGAAGGCGATGCCGTCGGGCACGATTTCCCACAGCAGGGCGCGACCAACCGTGGTGTCAGCCACGAAGGTGCGCTCGATGGTGTCGCCCTCGTCGGTGATAACCGACTCGGAGATACGCACCTTCACTCGCGCCTGCAGGTCGACGTGGTGGCTGATGTAGGCGCGGTGCACCTCGGACACGTTGCTGAACGCCATGCCCTCGCCCTTGGCGTTGATGCGCTCGCGGGTCATGTAGTACAGGCCCAGCACCACGTCCTGGGACGGCACGATGATCGGCTCGCCGCTGGCGGGTGACAGGATGTTGTTGGTGGACATCATCAGGGCGCGCGCCTCGAGTTGCGCCTCCAGGGTCAGCGGCACGTGTACCGCCATCTGGTCGCCGTCGAAGTCCGCGTTGTAGGCGGCGCATACCAGCGGGTGCAGCTGGATCGCCTTACCTTCAATCAGCACGGGCTCGAAGGCCTGGATACCCAGGCGGTGCAGGGTCGGTGCGCGGTTGAGCAGCACGGGGTGCTCGCGGATGACCTCGGCGAGGATATCCCAGACTTCGGGCGGCTCGCGCTCTACCATCTTCTTGGCGGCCTTGATGGTGGTCGCAAGGCCGCGCGCCTCCAGCTTGCCGAAAATGAACGGCTTGAACAGTTCCAGTGCCATCTTCTTCGGCAGGCCGCACTGGTGCAGCTTGAGGGTCGGGCCTACCACGATCACGGAGCGGCCAGAGTAGTCCACGCGCTTGCCCAGCAGGTTCTGGCGGAAGCGACCCTGCTTGCCCTTGATCATGTCGGCGAGCGACTTGAGCGGGCGCTTGTTGGAGCCGGTGATGGCGCGGCCGCGGCGACCGTTGTCCAGCAGTGCGTCGACGGACTCCTGCAGCATGCGCTTCTCGTTGCGCACAATGATGTCCGGCGCGTTGAGATCCAGCAGGCGCTTCAGTCGGTTGTTGCGGTTGATCACCCGGCGATACAGGTCGTTCAGGTCGGAGGTCGCGAAGCGGCCGCCATCCAGCGGCACGAGCGGACGCAGGTCCGGCGGCAGGACCGGCAACACGTTAAGCACCATCCACTGCGGCTTGTTGCCCGAATTGGCAAAGGCCTCCATCAGCTTCAGGCGCTTCGACAGCTTCTTGATCTTCGTTTCGCTGTTCGTCGCGGGGATCTCCTCGCGCAGGGTCGCGATTTCCTGCTCGAGGTCCAGTTGCATCATGAGGTCCTGGATGGCCTCGGCGCCCATCTTGGCTGTGAACTCGTCGCCGAACTCCTCCATGGACTCGTAGTACTGCTCATCGGACAGGAGCTGGCCCTGCTCAAGGGTCGTCATGCCCGGATCCGTAACCACGTAGGATTCGAAGTAGAGCACGCGCTCGATGTCGCGCAGGGTCATGTCCAGCAACAGGCCGATGCGCGAGGGCAGCGACTTGAGGAACCAGATGTGCGCGACCGGGCTGGCCAGTTCGATGTGGCCCATGCGCTCGCGACGCACCTTGGCCAGCGCGACTTCCACGCCGCACTTTTCGCAGATCACACCGCGGTGCTTGAGGCGCTTGTACTTGCCGCACAGGCACTCGTAGTCCTTCACCGGGCCGAAGATCTTGGCGCAGAACAGGCCGTCGCGCTCCGGCTTGAAGGTGCGGTAGTTGATGGTCTCCGGCTTTTTAACTTCGCCGAATGACCAGGAACGGATCAGCTCCGGCGAGGCAAGGCCGATGCGGATCGCGTCAAATTCGTCGTTTTCGCCCTGGGACTTCAACAGATTCAGTAAGTCTTTCAAGGTCTTTCCTCCACGAGGTTTTTTATCCGGGGTGGCGCGCCGTACCGGCCGCGCCCGCCATTACGTCCAGTGTTTCGCCTGATCTAGTCGTTCTCGAGCTCGATATCGATACCCAGTGAACGGATCTCCTTGACCAACACGTTGAAGGACTCGGGCATACCCGGCTCCATTCGATGGTCGCCATCGACGATGTTCTTGTACATCTTGGTGCGTCCGGCCACGTCGTCGGACTTCACCGTCAGCATCTCCTGCAGGGTGTAGGCGGCGCCGTAGGCTTCCAGCGCCCAGACCTCCATCTCACCGAAACGCTGGCCGCCGAACTGGGCTTTACCGCCCAGGGGCTGCTGCGTCACAAGGCTGTAGGAACCGGTAGAACGCGCGTGCATCTTGTCGTCCACCAGGTGGTTCAGCTTGAGCATGTACATGTAGCCGACTGTCACGGGGCGATCGAACGCCTCGCCGGAGCGGCCGTCGTACAGGGTGAACTGACCGCTCTCGGGCATATCCGCAAGGGCCAATAGATCCTTGATCGATTCCTCCGCCGCGCCGTCGAACACCGGCGTGGCCATCGGCACGCCGCCCGTGAGGTTGCCCGCCAGCTCCATGACCTCGTCGTCGGAGAGGGACGCGATGTCCTCCTCGCGACCGGCGCCGCTGTTGTAGATCTCCTCCAGGAACTTGCGGATCTCCGCAATCTTCTGCTGCTCCCGGATCATGGCGTCGAGCTTTTCGCCGAGACCCTTCGCGGCCATGCCGAGGTGCGTCTCGAGGATCTGGCCCACGTTCATCCGCGACGGTACGCCGAGCGGGTTGAGCACGATGTCCACCGGCTCGCCGTTCTTGTCGTAGGGCATGTCTTCCACCGGCATGATCACGGAGATCACACCCTTGTTACCGTGGCGGCCCGCCATCTTGTCACCCGGCTGGATGCGGCGCTTGATCGCGAGGTAGACCTTGACGATTTTCAAGACGCCCGGCGCCAGGTCATCACCGCTCTGCAGCTTGCGCTTCTTGTCTTCGAAGCGCTCCTCCAGCAGTTGGGTCTGCTCGTCGAGCTGGCGCTGTGCCGAGGCCAGGGCCTCGTTGAGGTCGGCCTCCGACATCTTCAGCTTGAGCAGTTGCTCGCGGTCGAGGTCGGCCAGCACCGACGGGGTCAGCGTGGTGCCCTTGGCGAGTCCGCCGCCGGAGACGGTCGACTTGCCCTTCAGGAGGCCGGAGAGGCGCGCGAACGTCGCCTCCTCGAAGATGCGGAACTCCTCCTTGAGGTCCTTGCGATAGTCGTCGAGCTGGTACTTCTCGATCTGCAGCGCCCGGGCGTCCTTCTCCAGCCCGTCGCGGGTGAAGACCTGCACATCGATGACCGTGCCCTTGGTGCTGGTGGGCACGCGCAGCGAGGTGTCCTTCACGTCGGAGGCCTTCTCGCCGAAGATGGCACGCAGCAACTTCTCTTCCGGAGTGAGCTGTGTCTCGCCCTTGGGCGTGACCTTGCCGACAAGGATATCGCCTGCTTCGACTTCGGCGCCGATGTACACGATGCCGGACTCATCGAGCTTGGCCAGCGCACTCTCGCCCACGTTCGGGATGTCGCTGGTGATCTCTTCGGACCCGAGCTTGGTATCGCGGGCGATACAGGTCAGCTCCTGGATGTGGATCGTGGTGAAACGATCCTCCTTCACCACGCGCTCGGAGACGAGAATGGAATCCTCGAAGTTGTAGCCGTTCCAGGGCATGAACGCGATGCGCATGTTCTGGCCCAGCGCCAGCTCACCCATGTCGATGGACGGTCCGTCGGCGAGAATATCGCCGCGATCCACCACGTCGCCCTTCTTCACGATCGGGCGCTGGTTGATGCAGGTGTTCTGGTTGGAACGGGTGTACTTGGTCAGGTTGTAAATATCGACCGGCGCCTCGTCCACGCCCACGTCCTTGTCGTTCACACGCACCACGATGCGACTCGCGTCCGCGGAGTCGATCACGCCGGCGCGATCCGCCACCACACAGACACCGGAATCGGCGGCCACGTAGCGCTCCATGCCGGTACCGACGAGGGGCTTGTCGGCCACGAGCGTCGGTACAGCCTGGCGCTGCATGTTGGAACCCATGAGCGCGCGGTTGGCGTCGTCATGCTCGAGGAACGGGATGAGGGCCGCCGCCACGGACACCACCTGCTTGGGTGACACGTCCATGTAGTCGACATCGTCGGGACCCTTAACCGTGAACTCGTTCAGGTGGCGAACGTTGATCAGCTCCTCGGTGAACTTGTTGTTCTTGTCGAGCGGCGCGGAAGCCTGGGCGATCACATACTCCGCCTCGTTGATCGCGGACAGGAACTCGATCTCGTCGGTGACCTTACCGTTCACGACCTTGCGGTAGGGACTTTCGAGGAAGCCGTACTCGTTGGTGCGCGCATAGGTCGCCAGCGAGTTGATCAGACCGATATTCGGGCCTTCCGGCGTTTCAATGGGGCACACGCGGCCGTAATGCGTGGGGTGCACGTCGCGCACCTCGAAGCCGGCGCGTTCGCGGGTCAGGCCACCCGGGCCCAGTGCCGATACGCGGCGCTTGTGGGTCACCTCGGACAACGGATTGTTCTGGTCCATGAACTGCGAGAGCTGGCTGGAGCCGAAGAACTCCTTCACCGCCGCCGATACCGGCTTGGCGTTGATGAGGTCCTGGGGCATCAGGCCCTCGCTCTCGGCCATGGACAGGCGCTCTTTCACGGCGCGCTCGACGCGCACGAGGCCGACGCGGAACTGGTTCTCCGCCATCTCACCCACGCTGCGCACGCGGCGGTTACCGAGGTGGTCGATGTCATCGACCATACCCTTGCCGTTGCGGATGTCGACCAGCGTCTTCAGGACGTCGACGATATCGTCGCGGTCCAGCACACCGCTGCCGGTCACTTCCTCGCGGCCGAGGCGGCGGTTGAACTTCATCCGCCCGACGGCAGACAGGTCGTAGCGGTCGGCAGAGAAGAACAGGTTCTGGAACAGGTTCTCCGCGGACTCCTTCGTCGGCGGTTCGCCCGGGCGCATCATGCGGTAGATTTCCACCAGCGCCTCGAGCTCGTTGCGCGTGGAATCCTGGCGCAACGTGTCGGAAATGAACGGACCGCAGTCGAGCTCGTTGGTGTACAGCGTCTCGATGGTGGCAACACCGGCTTCGTTCAATTTCTCCAGCACTTCGTCGGTCAGCTCGGTGTTGCACTCGACAATCACCTCGCCGGTTTTTTCATCGACAACGTTGTTCGCGAGAGCACGGCCGTGCAGGTATTCGGCGGGTATCTCCAGCTCGGTGATCTTGGCGTCTTCCAGTTCGCGGATGTGACGGGCGGTAATACGCCGGCCCTGCTCGACCACGACCTTGCGGCCTGCCTTGATGTCGAAAGCCGCCACGTCACCACGCAGGCGCTCCGGAATCAGCGTCATCGTGTAGCCGCCGTCCTTGGTCACGTGGAAAGTGTTGACGTCGTAAAACATGTCGAGGATCTCCTCGGCCTGGTAGCCGAGGGCACGCAGCAGCACCGTCGCCGGTAGCTTGCGGCGGCGGTCGATGCGCACGAACACGAGGTCCTTGGGGTCGAACTCGAAATCGAGCCAGGAGCCACGGTAGGGAATCACCCGGGCGGAGTAGAGCAGCTTACCCGAGGAGTGCGTCTTGCCCTTGTCGTGGTCGAAGAACACGCCGGGAGAGCGGTGCAGCTGGGAGACGATCACACGCTCGGTACCGTTGATGACAAAGGTCCCGTTGTCCGTCATCAGGGGGATCTCCCCCATGTAGACTTCCTGCTCCTTGATGTCCTTGATGCTCTTGCTGGAGGATTCCTTGTCGTAAATGATCAGGCGGACCTTTACGCGCAGGGAGCATGAGTACGTCACGCCGCGCAGCTGGCACTCACTGACATCGAAGACCGGCTTGCCCAGCTTGTAGTCGACATACTCCAGCGCCGCGTTGCCGCTGTAGCTGACGATGGGAAATACGGACTTGAACGCCGCGTGCAGACCGTAGTCACCGCGCTCCTCTTCCGGCACGCCCGCCTGGGTGAACTTGCGGTAGGAATCCATCTGGATTGCCAGCAGGTAAGGCACATCCATGACCTTCGGCAGCGTGCCAAAGTCCTTGCGAATGCGTTTTTTCTCTGTGTACGAGTATGCCATCGGTACTCCCCAACGTGATTAGCGGGTGCCGCCCCAGCCGGCGGCCAATTTAAAGGGGTCAGAGCCCTTTTGGATTAAAAGGGCTCTGACCCCTTTAAATCCACCATTAGGACTGCTGCGCGAATCCGCGCGCAGCCCGGGAATTCTTCATTGCAAGAAGCGGGAAAAGGCCGGCGCGCCCACGGCACGCCAGCCTTGTCCAATCTGGCCGAAGCCAGGACGCCGCCAAGTTACTTGAGCTCGGCAGAGCCGCCAGCTTCTTCCAGCTGCTTCTTGATGTCTTCGGCTTCTTCCTTGGAAGCACCTTCCTTGATCGGTGAAGGTGCGCCGTCGACCAGGCCTTTGGCCTCTTTCAGGCCGAGGCCGGTTACCGCGCGAACAACCTTGATCACGTTGACTTTCTTCTCGCCTGCGGCGGTCAGAATTACGTCGAACTCGGTCTGCTCTTCGGCGGCGCCACCGGCGTCACCTGCAGCGGCGGCCGGTGCCGCTGCTACCGCAGCCGCGGCGGTTACGCCGAACTTCTCTTCCATTGCCTCGATGAGCTCTACGATTTCCATAACGCTCATATCGGCGATTGCATTCAAAATGTCGTCTTTAGACAGAGCCATGACTCCAATCTCCTGTTTAGCTGAATTACCTGAAACGCCGGCCTACGCCGCCGCTTCCTTCTGATCGCGTACTGCTGCGAGTGTGCGAACCAGTTTCGAGGGTACTGCGTTCATTGTCTGAACCAGCTTGGTTGCCGGGGCTTTCATCACGCTCATCAACATCGAGAGCGCCTGATCACGCGTAGGCAACTTGGCCAGCACATCCAACTGATCTGCACCCAGCATCTGGCCGCTTACCGCCAGTGCTTTCACTTCAAAGGCTTCGTTTTCTTTCGCGAAGTCCTTGAACAGACGTGCCGCCGCGCCTGGGTCCTGCATAGAGAACCCGAACAGGGAGGGACCGGCCAGAGAGTCGTTGACACACTCGTAATCGGTACCTTCCAGCGCACGCTTGGCCAGGGTGTTGCGGACAACCCGCAGCGTTACCTGGTTTTCACGCGCATTTTTGCGCAGGGCAGTCATACCATCCACGGGAACGCCACGTGCATCGGCGATCACCAGGGACAGTGCACTGGTGGCGGTCTCATTGACTTCAGCAACGATCGCTTTCTTGTCTTCGAGTCCTATTGCCACTGGACATACTCCTGATCTGCTGTGTTAATTGCAGAGTTGGTTGCTAAGTTAAGCAACGGCAAACCTATGCCGTTACCGCTTTGCGTGGTGAACACTTTCACCATCTGCGTAGGTGGGAGCGAAAGCCCCGATTAAGCCATCGATAAACTGCATCGTTGGCACCTACGGTCTTTGATGGTCTTCAGTTCGCAGCTAAATGGGTAAACCCAAGCCTGTCCTAAAAGACCTCAAAGTGGGTCACGGGTAGCCTGTAGGCATACTGTGACCTGCACTACCTGCCGTCCGTAGCAGGTACTGAGGGACAGCCCCTCGTGGGGGCGGCCCAACAATCCTATTCAGATTTCCAGCGACGCCTGGTCGATGGTTATGCCCGGACCCATCGTGGTGCTCAGGCTGATTTTCTTCATGTAGACGCCTTTCGCGGCGGCGGGCTTGGCCTTCTTCAGGTCAGCCAGCACAGCCTCGAGGTTGCCCTTGATCGCGGCAGGCTCAAAATCGATCTTGCCGATGCCGCCATGGATAATGCCGTTCTTGTCGGTGCGGAAACGCACCTGGCCGGCCTTGGCGTTGTTGACCGCGGTATCCACGTCAGGCGTTACCGTGCCGGTCTTCGGGTTGGGCATCAGGCCGCGCGGACCCAGTACCTGGCCGAGTTGGCCGACGACACGCATGGCGTCCGGTGAGGCAATGACGACATCGAAGTCCATCATGCCGCCCTTGATCTCTTCGGCGAGTTCTTCCATGCCCACGAAGTCGGCGCCCGCGGCCTTGGCCTTATCCGCGGCCTCGCCCTGGGTGAACACGGCAACACGCACCTCGGAACCGGTGCCGTGGGGCAACGTGGTCGCACCGCGCACGCCCTGGTCGGACTTCTTCGCGTCGACGCCGAGATTGACGGCTACTTCCACCGTCTCGTTGAACTTTGCGGTGGCGAGTTCCTTCAGCAGGCTGACAGCCTCCTCGAAAGGATACGCCTTGCGGGGATCAACCTTCTCCTTGAATGCGCGGATGCGCTTGGACAGCTTGGCCATGTCAGTTCACCCCCTCTACTTCGATACCGGCGGAACGGGCACTGCCGGCAATGGTGCGCACGGCGGCGTCCATGTCGGCGGCGGTGAGGTCCGGCCACTTCTGGGTGGCGATGTCCTCGAGCTGGGCGCGGTTTACCTTGCCCACTTTATTGGTGTTCGGCGTGCCGGAACCCTTCTTGATCTTGGCGGCCTTGCGCAGCAGCACTGCCGCGGGCGGCGTCTTCATCACGAAGGTGAAGGAACGGTCGTTGTACACGGTGATCACCACCGGAATCGGCAGACCGGGCTCGGTGCCCTGGGTCTCGGCGTTGAACGCCTTGCAGAACTCCATGATATTCACACCGTGCTGACCCAGCGCCGGACCGACCGGCGGGCTGGGGTTTGCCTGCCCGGCAGGCACCTGCAGCTTGATATAAGCTTCGACTTTCTTGGCCATCTCTTTTCTCCCGGGTGCAAACGCCGTTTTGGCCTGTGGCCTACTCGGGCTCCCCATTGTTTGGCAGCGTGTGCTGCCGGTTTTGCCTTTGTCGTCGCCCCCGCGCAAGCGGGGACGACGGTCGTGGATCAGGCTTTCTCAACCTGACCAAACTCGAGCTCCACCGGAGTGGAACGCCCGAAAATCAGCACCGCCACGTTCAGGCGGCTCTTCTCGTAATTCACTTCTTCCACGACGCCGTTGAAGTCGTTGAAGGGACCATCGATAACCCGCACCATCTCGCCGGGTTCGAACATCGTCTTGGGACGCGGCGCCTCGACACCGTCCTCCACGCGCTGCAGGATGGCGTTGGCCTCCTGCTCCGTGATCGGCGCCGGCGCCTCCGCCTTGCCGCCGATAAACCCGAGCACGCGCGGCGTCTCTTTCACCAGGTGCCAGGTGTCGTCGTTCAACTCCATCTGCACCAGCACATAGCCGGGGAAGAACTTGCGCTCACTGCGGCGCTTCTGGCCGCCGCGCATTTCCACGACTTCCTCGGTAGGCACCAGGACCTCGCCGAAATAGTCCTGCATGCCGTGCAGTTCGATGCGCTCCTTCAGGGCGCCCGCCACTTTCTTCTCGTATCCCGAGTAGGCGTGTACGACATACCAGCGTTGTGCCATCGGCGAACCCTTACTTAGCGCTTATCCAATAGCCAGCGACACGAGCCAGCCGAAGAAGCCGTCCAGGCCCCACAGCAGCAACGCCACCAGCACCACGAACACCACGACAATCATGGTGGTCTGTACAGTCTCCTGGCGGGTGGGCCAGACGACCTTGCGAATCTCTGTTCTCGAGCCCTTCACCAGGGTCCAGAACGCCGCGCCCTTGGCGGTCTGGAGCGCGACCAGCGCCGCCACAATACCGACGGCGACAATGCCCAGCACCCTGTACAGCAGCGACTCCTCGGAGAAGTAGCTGTTGCCCACAACCGCTGCAGCAACCAGGACGGTGACTACAATCCACTTAACACTGTCGAAGCGGCTCGCTGTTGCGTCCGAAGTCATGCAAAAAACCCTGTTACTCGAGTCACGCACCAACGCGCGACCCCCGCCATAAATGGCAGGCCAGGAGGGAATCGAACCCCCAACCTGCGGTTTTGGAGACCGCTGCTCTGCCAATTGAGCTACTGGCCTAACTCTTTGCCTAAGTACTCACCTAGACGACGAAGCCGAACTGCTTTTGCAAGCGGTTCGGCTTTCTTCTTTCGTCCTTGCCGCGCAAGCGGCAACCCAGTGGCTTCAAGTCGCTGGGCCCCCGGTTTCGCGCGACGCGGCACACCGGGGGCGACGATCCTGCGTTACTCGAGGATCTTGGACACCACGCCCGCGCCAACCGTACGACCACCCTCACGGATAGCGAAGCGCAGGCCCTCTTCCATCGCGATCGGCGCAATCAGCGTCGCCGTCATCTGCACGTTGTCGCCCGGCATCACCATCTCGACACCCTCAGGCAACTCGCACGCACCCGTCACGTCCGTCGTACGGAAGTAAAACTGCGGCCGGTAGCCCTTGAAGAACGGCGTGTGGCGGCCTCCCTCTTCCTTCGACAGCACGTACACCTCACACTCAAACTTCGTGTGCGGCGTCACCGTGTTCGGCTTCGCCAGCACCTGGCCACGCTCGACCTCGTCACGCTTCGTGCCGCGCAGCAGCACACCCACGTTCTCGCCCGCACGCCCCTCATCCAGCAGCTTGCGGAACATCTCTACACCCGTACACGTGGTGGTCTGCGTGTCCTTGATACCAACGATCTGGATCTCCTCGCCCACCTTGATCACACCGCGCTCCACACGGCCGGTGACCACGGTGCCGCGACCGGAAATAGAGAACACGTCCTCCACCGGCATCAGGAACGGCTGGTCAATCGCACGCTCCGGCTCAGGGATGTAGCT
>JAUIEP010000097.1 GCA_030428835.1 Gammaproteobacteria bacterium
GACTGCCCGCCGTGGTGACCCGCTACACCGGCCTGTCGGAGGCCATCGGCCAGCCGGGCGAGCACTACCAACTGGTGGAGCGCAAGGCGCCGGACCTCGCGGACGCACTCGAGCGGCTGCTGGCCGATCCCGACCTCTGTGCGCGCCAGCGCGATACCGCGCTGCAGTACATCCGCCGCAGCATGGACCAGCAGCGCAGCCTCGACCGTTACACCGAGCTGTACTGCGAACTCGGGCAGCGCGCGCTGCGGCGCAGCCAGGGCGCACCGGTGCAGGTCAACCTGCCGGTTACACCGGCAATCGCCGGTCCGGCGCCGGTGTTGCGCGGGGAAAAACCGCCGATGCTCATCCTGGGCGCGCCGCCCCGGGGCGGCAACCACCTGTTGCGCGGCCTGCTCGACAATCATCCCCAGTTGCTGTTGCCGCCGGACGAGGATTACTTCATCCGCCACCTGTCGAGACACCCGTTGCTGC
Organism: Gammaproteobacteria bacterium; assembly: GCA_030428835.1. Classification (GTDB taxonomy): domain Bacteria; phylum Pseudomonadota; class Gammaproteobacteria; order Pseudomonadales; family Halieaceae; genus Marimicrobium. The sequence goes on from JAUIEP010000097.1 coordinate 475, forward strand.
GCCTGCGTGGCATGCTGGTGTCGGGGGAGAGCGCGCCGCGTTTCTTCCGCAAGCTGCAGAAGGACGGCCACCTGGAGCGCGTCAACGCGGGCCACGGCACCGAGGTGTTCGGCTCCGAGGATTCCCTGGACCTCGCCGCGTACTACCGCTACGTCAGCCGCAATCACAAGCGCGTGAGTCCCGATTTGCTGGTGCGCAACCACGTGGAGGCGCTCGCCGCGGCCCTCGGCCACACCGCCGGCGACGGCCGCATCCGCGTGTGTTTCTGCGCGCTGCAGCCGAGCAACCGCGATTTGACCCGCGTCAGCGCGATGCTCGCGCAGAGCTACGCGGTGAAAGGCATCTTCCTGGTGCGCGACCCGCGCGCGCACCTTGCATCGAAGCTCGTGCGCAACCCCACCCTGGACCTCGGGCGGTTCTGTCGCCGCCAGAACCGCTACTGGCAGGAGATCGAGGACTTCCGCAACCAGCACGGCCCCGTGCTGCGCCTGCGCTTCGAGGAACTGGTCACCGACACCGAGGCGACCATGCGCCGCGTGTGTGAGTTCGCGGGCATCGAGTTCATGCCCGCGGTGCTGGAGTACACCCAGGGCGGCGAGGTCAGCCAGAGCAATTCATCCTTCGCGGCGAGCCGCGGCATCGACCGCGAGGTTATCACCCGCTACCAGGAGCGACTGCCGCCCGAGACCATCGAGTTCCTTGAGCAGCACTGCCGGCCGGAACTGTTCTGGGACAAGCTCGACGAGCTGGCGGAGCCGGTGCTGGCCTGACGAGGCGCGGGCTCGCGCCACGGGTGCAAGAGCCTTTGGCAACACCTGTGGGGTCGAATTTATTCGACCTCGGTACCCCCGAATCTCGAAAAAAGGTCGAATGAATTCGACCCCACAGGGTGTTGGCAGTTAGTCGGCGTATTCTTGCGCGAGCCTGGCGCCCCGTAGGGTCGAATTCATTCGACGCAGGGCCCAGCTAGCGACAGGCACAATTGCTCGCATTGAGAAACCGGGCTGCGTCGAATCAATTCGACCCTACAGCTTATGCCCCTTCGGCCAGCGGCGTTTCAGGCACACCCACTGCTCCGGGTACTCCCGGATCCACTCTTCGAAATACCCGTGGATCATCTCGGTCAGCACCACCGACTGGTCCTTCACCGGCGCGTCGGGGTCGGGGCTCACCAGGGGGTCGTACATCGTGATGCGGTAGCGCGCGCCGGGCAGGCGCTCGCCGCGCGCCACTACCAATGCCGCCCCCGTGCGCAGCGCGAGGCCCACGGCGCTCGTATTGGTGAGGGCCTCACGCCCGAAAAACGGCACCATCTTGCCCGTGTCGGGCCGGGTGTCCATCGCCATGATGACGCTCCCACCCGCGTTCAGCGCCTTCATGATCGGGCGCGGACCCGCGTCGGCGGGAATCAGGCCCTCGCCGAAGGACTGGCGCAGGCGCAACATCATGTTGGCCAGCGCGGGGTTGGATTCCGGTGCGTAGATGGCGTGGATCTTGAGCCCGAAGGGTCGCAGGATGAGCGGCGCCACCTGCCAGGGGCCGACGTGCGCGGTGATAAAGATCGTGGCGCCGCCCGCTTCCAGGTGTTGCCGCGCCCGCGGCGCTATAACGAACTCGAGTCGCTCGTCGCGCTGTTCCCAGATCTGTTCCAGCTTGATGAGTTCCGCGGCGGAGTGACCGAGGCTGCGGAAGATCTCGCGCGTGGTGCGCTCGCGCCACTCGGGTGTCGAGTCGGGGAAGGCGACCTCGAGATTCAGGCGCGCCTTGTCGGCCTTGTCCGACCAGCGCGCGGGCAGCCAGAACGCGAAGCCCGCGAGCTTCACGGCGCTTTCCAGCGGCAGCTTCTGCATCAGCCAGAAGATCGCCGCGAAGGCCCAGCCCTCGATCGTTTGCGACAGTTTGGCGAGTAGCGGCGCGCGCCGCGCCAGCTTCTTCGGAACGAGGTAGAACTCAGGCACGCGTGCCGGCTCTGCCCCGCTCCGGGTCCGACCCGAGTATCCAGTCCCACAGCGGGGAGCTCACGCCGTAACGGCCTGTTTCACCCGCGTAGTGATGCTTCAGGTGGTAGAGCTTCAGGAATTTCGCCACCGGGTTCTTCATGGGGAAGTGGTGGGTCGAGTAGTGGATGTAGTCGTAGATCAGGTAGCCCACGATAAAGCTCGCCATGAACGGCTCGATCCAGGGGTTGGGAATGAACAGGCTGAACAGGCCGTAGAGCAGCGCCATGATCGGGATGGCGCCCGCCGGCGGCATGACCAGGCGCGTCTTGTCCTTGGGGTCGTCGTGGTGGTTGCCGTGGAACAGGTACACGAACCATTTACCCGCCTTGCTCCGCGCTTTGAAATGAAAGACGAAGCGGTGCAGGGTGTACTCGGCGAGTGTCCAGGCGAACAGGCCGGCCAGCAGCATCAGGGCAATGTCGAGTGCGCCGAAGCCGTGCAGGGTCACGCTGCGAACGTACAGCCAGAGCGCAACCGGCGCCCACAGCAGCAGCGGGACGATGGGGTGGACGTGCGACAGCCGCTCGAGAAGCTCGTTCTCGAACAGGCGGATGGACTGGTGTTCTTGCTTGGCTTGCATGGCGTTTTCAACCCGTGTGAGGGCCACTGTGGGCGGCCGTGCCGCTCGTTGCTGGCGGTATTTTACCCTGTTTTGGCCAGAGGCGTTTGGAGCAGAACCAGTCCTCCGGCTTGTCGCGGATCCACTGTTCGAACAGGTCGTGGACCTGCTGGATCATGTCCAGCGCCTGGGCGTTCTCGTCGTCCTGCGGGCAGCGCGGGGTGATCGGTTCGTGGTAGATCACGCGAAAGTGGGCGTCCTGCAGCCGTATCACCTGCACGGGCACCATCGGGCAGTCGAACTTGAGCGCCAGCTTGGCCGGCATCACGGTGGACAGCTTGTCGTGGCCGAAAAACCGGATGGGCCTGCCCTCGTCGACGCGCCGGTCCATGACCATCGCCGCGGTGCGCCCCTGCTTCAGGGCGCGCATCAACAGGCGCGCGCTGTTGTCCCGGGGCAGCAGCTCGCAGTTCAGCGCGCGGCGCGACTCCAGCAACAGGCGGTCGAGCATCGGGTTGGTGGGCGGCGAGTAGAGGCTGGCGTTGGGTATGCCCAGCTTCGCCATGGAGGCCGCGACCACCTCCCAGTTGCTCTGGTGCGCGGTAACCACGACGCAGGGTTGGCGCGGGTCGTCGTAGGTCGGGATGCGCGAGCGAATCTCGATCTGCATGCGGCGCTCGCCTTCCTGTAGTTCCGCAAGGTGCGGGTATTCGGCGAGGACACGACCGGCCCGCGCCCACGCGTCGCGCACCAGGCGGTCCAGTGCGTGGTCGTTCAGTTCGGGGAACGCGGTGGCGAAGTTCTCGCGGAAGATCGCGGTCTTGCGCTTCATCAAGGGGCCGATGATGCCGCCGAGGCGGGCGCCCACGCGCGAGGCGAGATCGACGGGGAAGGCGGTCAGCAGCTTCTCGAGCAACCACAGCAGCCCGTAGTCCAGCCGCCACAGGAACTGCCGCAGGGGCTCGTGTTCCCGGGCCAGCTTGCGCAGGGGGCCGCCGATGATGAATTCCGCCACGAATCAAAGTGTCCGTATTGTCGTGTATGGGGGTGAAGGTGCCGTGAAGCGGCGCATTATAGCCCAGCGCCAGCGGCCGATTCGCGGTCAAAGTGCCGGAATATTGAGCAGCTCGCGGCCCGGAGCGCTCCCGGAAGACCAGTGGTCGAGAAAACGGGTCTGCGTCTGCCGAAGCGATGGAATCGGGAAAATCGACTTGTGAGCCGTCGACGTGGAACCCTCAGCAGACGAATAACTATCTGAGATTTGCCTTGTAAATTGGAATAACGGGAACGTTGCCAAGAAGCCGGCAGGCTTGCACAGTACCGGCATCGCTTTCATTGGTACTGACATGGAATACCTCGCATCCCTGGTTACCGATCCCAACGCATGGATTGCCCTCGCCGCGCTCGCGGCGATGGAGATCGTCCTCGGGATAGATAACCTGGTGTTTATCTCGGTCCTGTCCAACAAGCTGCCTGATGAACAACGCTCGCGGGCGCGCCGAATCGGGATCGGCGCGGCGCTGGTGTTGCGACTGTTGCTGCTCGGATTGATTGCTGTAATTGTCAAACTCACCACACCGGTGTTCTCGGTTTTCGATCACCCGTTTTCCTGGCGCGATCTGATCCTGATCGCGGGAGGGCTGTTCCTGGTGTGGAAGGCGACGAAGGAGATTCACCTGAAGGTGGATCCTGATCCCGGCCCCGACGCGCTGAACCCCACGATTGCAGCATCCGGCATGGGCGTGGTTATTCTCCAGATACTGGTACTCGACATGGTGTTCTCGGTCGACAGTATTATCACCGCCGTGGGTATGACCGAGCATGTACCCATCATGGTCGTCGCAGTTCTCCTCGCGGTAGGAACGATGTTGCTTGCCGCGGACCCGCTCGCCAATTTTCTCCACGCCAACCCCACTATCGTCATGCTGGCGCTGGGTTTCCTCCTGCTGATTGGCACCACCCTGATTGCAGAGGGGTTTGGGGCGCACCTCCCGAAAGGGTACGTCTACTCCGCAATGGCGTTTTCTGTCTTCGTGGAGTTTCTTAATATCCTGTCGCGGCGCGCCCGCCAACTCGGGAAACGCGACGCAGGGGAAAGTTAGCTGCCGCGACCGTGACTAGTAGCACCGTCGAGGTCAAAGTGCCGGAATATTGAGCAGCTCGAGGCCCCGGGGGAGCTGCACGCGGGGCTCCCAGCCGGTGGCCTGTGTGATGGCCCGGTTGTCCATCACCCAGTCCGGGTGGCGCAGCTCCCGCAGCTTCGGCGGGGTCAGCATGGGCGCCCGGCCGGTGAGCCGCGCCAGGCGGCTGTTCACGGCCGCCACGAGGTCCAGCAGCGGGCGCGGCACGCGCCACAGCCGCACCCGGCGGCCCCAGTGCTCGCCGGCAATCGCGGCCATCTCGTGCCAGTTGTAGCCGCCCTCGCGGCCGTCGTGCAGCGACAGGGTCTGGTGCCGGGTGGCCGCGCTGTCCAGGCACGCGACCAGGGCCTCCACGAGGTCGGCCACGTAGATCAGCGAGATGCGCGCCTCCGGCGAGCCGGGCACTGTCGCGAGGCCGCGGTACATGGTCTGGAAGATCGGCAGCATCTCCTTGTCGCCCGGCCCGTAGACGGCGGGGGGGCGCACGATCACCCAGTCGAGGTCGTGCCGCCCGGCCAGCAGCGCCTCCGCGCGCTCCTTGCTGCGGCCGTACCAGGAAAGCTGTGGCTGCCCGGCGGTGATCGAGGATACGAGCAGCAGCCGCGGCGGCGCTTCGTGCTGGGAGAGCATGTCGATGACGGCCGCGGTGCCGGCGACGTTCACACGGTCGAAGTCGTCCTGGCAGTTGCCGCGCACCGCGCCGGCGGCGTGGACCACCGCCTGGCAGCCGACGGTCAGGTGGGCGAGTGCGTCGAGGTTGCCGAGGTCGCCCTCGATCAGTTCCACGCCGTAGGCGGCGAGTTCGCCGGCGCGCTCCGGGTCGCGGACCAGGGCGCGCACGGCAAAGCCGAGTGCCAGCAGACGCTGGCACAGGTGTAATCCGATGAATCCGGTGGCGCCGGTTACGGCGACGGGGCCGCCGGCGGTGGTCAGGCTGATGCCACCCTCAGGCGGACTTCTTCAGCGGCAGCGCCGAGCTGCTCCATGTTGTGGGCGTTGATGAAGTCGAGGCGCGCCTTGGCGCGTGACAACTTGCCCGAGGAGGTGCGCGGCAGGGAGCGGTTCGGCACGAGCATGACGTAGCAGTCGAGGCTCATCTCCATGCGCACCAGCGCCGTGAGGCGGCGGATGAGGTTGTTGCGTTTCTGCGGGTCGCGCTCGCGGCACTGCACCATCAGCACGCACATTTCCTCGCCCTCGTGGTTGGGGGCGGAGAAGGCCACGGCGTCGCCCGAGCGGACTTCGGGCTGGGTTTCCGCCACGTGCTCGAGATCCTGCGGCCAGATGTTGCGGCCGTGGATGATGATCAGGTCTTTCTTGCGGCCGGTGATGGTGAGCACGCCGTCCACCATGTAGCCGATGTCACCCGTGTTGAGCCAGCCGTCCTCGGACAGGGCGTGGCTGGTTTCCTCCGGCAGGTTGAAGTAGCCGGACATCACGCTGGGGCCGCGCAGGTAGATGACGCCGCTCTCCCAGTCGCCCAGGACCTTGCCGTCGTCGCGAATCTCGACCTCGAAATTGGGCAGCGGCACGCCGCAGTTGACGAAGTGACGGCCGCGGCCCTCGGTGTCGTTCTCGCTCAGCAGCAACGCCCGGTGGTGCTCGGAGAGGTGGTCGGCGTCAATGTGGTGGGTGGTGAACCCGGTATTGAGCGGCGAGAAGCTGATGGCCAGGGTGCACTCGGCCATGCCGTAGCAGGCGAGCATGGCGCGCGGGTTGAACCCGGCGGGCGCCATCACCTCACAGAAGTACTCCAGGGTCTGCGGGCGGATCATCTCCGCGCCGATGCCGGCGACCCGCCAGTTGCTGAGGTCGTAGGACTTGACGTCGGCCGGGCGCACGCGGCGCGCGCACAGCTCGTAGCCGAAGGACGGCGCGAAGGAGATCGTGGCGCGCGTCTTGGTCATCAGGGACATCCACTGGCGCGGACGCAGCGCGAATTCGCGCGTGTCGAGGTAGTCGATCGATACCTGGGCCGCCATGGGCACCAGCACGAAGCCCACCAGGCCCATGTCGTGGTAGAAGGGCAGCCACGACATCATGCGGTCTTCGTTGCTCATCTTCAGGCCGTCGCCGATGATGGCCTGCAGGTTGTTCAGCGCCGTCGCGTGCTTGATCACCACGCCACGCGGGAAGCGCGTGGAGCCGGAGGTGTACTGGATGTAGGAGATGTCGTCGGGTCCGATGGCGGGCAGGACCTGTTCGGTGGCCGGCAGGCGGTAGAATGACTCGGGGGTGTCCACCATGCGCATGTTGAGGCCGGCGCTGGCTTCCTCGAGGAAGGAGAGATAGCCCTCAGAGGCCACCCCGACCACGGCGTCGGATGCCTCCAGCAACCGCTGGAGCTGTTCGACATACGCCTGGTGAGCGCCAACTTTCACTGAAGCCGGCAGGGCGACAGGGATCAGGCCCGCGTACTGGCAGGCGTAGAAGAAGCGCACGAAGTTGGGATCGGTCTCCGCGACGAGGGCGACGCGGTCACCCTTGGCGAGACCGAGGCCCAGCAACTGGTGTGCGAGCTCGAGCGCCTGCACACGCATTTCACGATACGGGATGCTGGCATAGATCGCGCCGCGACCGGTGTAGAAGTTGGAACCGGTCTCCCCCTGGGCTGCGTAATCCAATGCGTCGGTAATGGTGCCGAAATCGGCCGGTCGAAATGGTAGACCGTGGTTGGTAGGTGTGGCTGTAATGTGATCTTGTGACAATGACCCGTCCTCTATGTCGCGCCTTGCCTACCCTGGGCTGAAAAACAAAAGCCGGTAAACGAAAGCTTCCCACTCTCTCCTAAACGGAGACGTGTCTTTTTATGTCAAACTTCCCACTTAATTTAGGGCCACTTCTTGCTTTGCGTACATCAACGTGTACATGTTCTGGTGCCCTTGCGTCAGGCCCTGAATAGGGGTTACCTGATAGCGCGATATCCTAGCAAAACGGGGTGTTAGCTCATAGGTAATAATACCAATCACCAGTGGCAGGACTGCTGGAAATAGCGGCTATTTGCGCTACAAATACACGCGCGCCAGGACAGCCGGTTTTTGGCGGAATTCGAAAATCGCACGCGCAACTAGTTGTAAATTAAGTAATTTTTTTGCACGCAGTTTGCGGCGCCGCACCGGGGCTGTATACTGCGTCGCGGCGCGCGCGCAGCGCCCGGATGCGGGGGAAGCATGACTAACCAGAGTGGGGCAGGCATCGAACTTGAGGTCGTGGAGACGGGCCGGTCCCGGCGCGAATTCCTCGCCCTGCCGGCGGCCATTTACGCCTCCGACCCCGCCTGGATAGCACCGCTGGCCTTCATGAAGCGCGAGCAGATTTCACCCAAGAACCACTTCTTCGACCACGCCCGGTTCCGCGCCTGGATCGCCCGCCGGGACGGCCGGGTGGTCGGCCGCATCAGCGCCCAGGTCGACGAGTTGCACCTCGCCCAGCACGGCGACGACGCCGGCTACTTCGGCATGCTGGAAGCGCAGGACGACCCCGCCGTGTTCGCCGCGCTGTTCGACGCCGCCGAGGGCTGGCTGCGTGAGCAGGGTATGCGCGTGGTGCGCGGGCCCTTCAACCTGAATATCAACGAGGAGGTCGGCCTGCTGGTGGACGGCTTCGACACGCCGCCCGTGGTCATGATGGGCCACGCCCCGCCCTACTACGGCCCGGCGGTCGAGGCGCGCGGCTACCGCACCGCGGTCAACCTGCTGGCCTACCATATCCGCCCCGACTTCCAGGCGCCGCGGGTAATGGAACGCCTGGCACAGCGCGTGTCCGGCCGCGTGAGTGTGCGCTCGCTTCGCCGCAATGCCGTGAAGGAAGAAGCCGAGGTGATGCGTGAAATTTTCAACGACGCGTGGGAGCACAACTGGGGCTTCGTGCCCTGGTCGCAGGCGGAGTTCCAGGAAACGGTGTCCACGCTCACCCTGCTGATGCCGGACGACTACATCCAGATCGCGGAGTACGACGGCGAGCCGGTCGCCTTCATCGTCGCGCTGCCGAATATCAACGAGGCGGCGCGCGACCTGAACGGCAGGCTCCTGCCGTTTGGCTGGCTGAAGCTGCTGTGGCGCCTCAAGGTGCGCCACCCCACCACGGCGCGGGTGCCGCTGATGGGCGTGCGGCAGGCGTTCCAGCACTCGCGGCTGGGACCCACGCTGGCCTTCATGGTCATCGACGCGGTGCGCAAGGCGCTGCACGCGCGCGGTGTGCGCGATGTAGAGATGAGCTGGATACTCGAGGACAACGACGGCATGCGCAACATCATTGAAACCATTGGCGGCGCGGCGTATAAAACGTACCGCGTCTACGAGAAAGCCCTCTGACGCGCGGTACCGGGGCGGCCACCACATACCAATAAGAACGGATGCAACATGCAGCTCGATCCTGAAACGCACCAGATGATCGCCATTGTGCTGGCCGGTGACCGCACCAAGGCGGACTCGCTGATCAACCACACGCCGGCGCCCGCCAAGGCGATGATCGACCTCGACGGCATCCCCATGGTGCGCAGGGTGCTGACGTCGCTGCGCGACTCGAAAGTCGTCGGCCGCATCAGCCTGGCCGGTCCCGAACAGAGCGCGGTGGCGACCGACGCCGAACTGCAGCGCTGGATCGACAACGGCGAAATCCATTGGAGCGAGCCGGGCTCGAGCCCCAGCACCAGTGCCTACAACGCCATGCAGGACCTGGAGCCCGAGGACTCGGTGTTGTTGACCACCGCGGACCACCCGTTGCTGACGCCGGAGATCGTCGACGCCTTCGGCCGCCAGAGCCTGGCGGACGACGTGGACGTGACCGTCGGGCTGGCGCCCTATCCGCTGATCGCCGACGCGTATCCGGGCATCAAGAAAACGGTGCTGCGCTTCAGCGACGGCGAGTTCTGCGGCTGCAACCTGTTTGCGTTCATCACGCCGGAGGGTCGTCGCGCGGCGCGCTTCTGGCGCAAGATCGAACAGGAGCGCAAGAAACCGCTGGTGGTGATCGGGCTGCTCGGCTGGTGGGCGGTGATCCGCTACCGCCTGGGGCTGTTGTCGCTGGAAGAGGCGCTGGCCAAGCTGAGCAAGCGGCTCGGCCTGCGCATCCGCGCGGTGATCCTGCCCTATGCCAACGCCGCGATCGACGTGGACTCCATCGCCGACCTCATGCTGGTGCGCGGCGCACTCGAGAAGGCCGCCGCCGAGGGCGCCTGATCAGGCGCGCGTGACCACCTCGTCGCTGTCCTGCGCCGCGACGAACGCTCCCAGTCCCCTGTCGTAACGCCGCGTGCTGATGCGCAACCGCCAGCCGCCGGGTGCGCGCTGCACCGCGTAGCGGTTGTAGCTGGCCACGTCGGCGCCGTGCAGCCCGAGGGCCGAGGCGGAGGGCACGGCGATGACCGTGGCGTCGCCATCGCGCGTGGACAGCGTGTGCCGGTGCGCGCGGTGACCGTGCCCGTGCAGCACGAGTTCCGCGCCGTGGGACGCGAGGATCGCGCTTACCTGCGGCGCGTCGGTCAGCCGCTTGCGCCATTTCTCCTGTCCGGGGAGCGGGCAGTGGTGCAGGTACACCACGCGGAACTGCCCCTTCTCCCGCGCCGCGTCGAGCAGGGCGGGCAGGCGCGCCAGTTGCTCCGCGCCGGCGGTGCCGCTGGCCATCAGCGGTGGCGTCGGGCAGCCCGTCGACAGGCCGATGAACGCGATGGCACCGCGCTCGCGCAGGCTGGGGAACGTCGCTGCGCCGTTGTCGGAGCGCATGTAGTCCTGCCACAGCGCGAACGTGTCCTCGTGCGGCGCCGCGACGCAGGCGTCGTGGTTGCCCGGCACCAGGGCCACCTGCCGCGGCGTGCCGAGTTGTTCCAGCCAGGCCTTGCCCTCGCGGAACTCCGCGGGCAGGCCGATGTGGGTGAGGTCGCCCGTCACCAGCAGTTGCTCCCACTGGTCAACGTCGAGGTCGCGGGCCAGGGCGTCGAGCACCTCGCGGCGATGCTCGAAGCGCCGCTTGCGGCGCCAGGAGAGGTAACCGAGCTTGCGCTTGAGGGGCAGGTCCGCGGCGCGCACCCCCTCGAGTGTGGACAGGTGCGGGTCGGAGACTTGCGCGAAGCGTTGTGCCACTGGTGGGGAATCGTTCACGGCGCCGATTGTAGCACTGCCCGGTCGCGATTCCCGTCGGTGCCCGGCGTCCGCCGGTCGCATAAATTCGACCCCGCAGCGCGGGGTAGGGGGCGGGGATTGGGGTTGCAACCGGCCTGTGGGGCGGAATTCATTCTGCCATCGCGCGCGCAGTGCGCGCCCCTCACGATTCCCGGCGGATGCTGGCGCCGAGGCTGGCGAGCTTGGTGTCGATATTGGCGTAACCGCGGTCGAGGTGGTAGACGCGGTCGATGGTGGTCTCGCCGTCCGCCGCCAGCGCGGCGATGATGAGGCAGGCCGAGGCGCGCAGGTCCGTCGCCATGACCGGCGCGCCCTGCAGGCGCTCGCGGCCCTGCACGATCGCCGTGTGGCCCTGCAACTCGATGTCGGCGCCCATGCGCTGCAGTTCCGCCACGTGCATGAACCGGTTCTCGAAGATGTTCTCCACCACGGTCGCGGACCCGAGCGCCAGCGCGTTGAGCGCCAGGAACTGCGCCTGCATGTCGGTCGGGAAGGCGGGGTAGGGCGCGGTGGTCACGTTGACCGCCTTGCAGCGCTTGCCGCCGGTGTCGAGCTGGATCCAGTCCGGGCCGGTCTGCAGTCGCGCGCCGGCCTGCTCGAGTTTGCCGAGGACATGGTGCAGGAAGTCGGGGTTGGTGTCGCGCACGGTGATGTCGCCGCGCGTCGCGGCGGCGGCGACGAGGAAGGTGCCGGTCTCGATGCGGTCGGGCGGCACGCGATGCGCGGTACCGGACAGGTGCTCGACGCCCTCCACCCTGATGGTGCTGGTGCCCGCACCGGATATCCGCGCACCCATCTGCTGCAGCAGCAGCGCGAGGTCCACGACCTCGGGTTCGAGCGCGCAGTTCTCCAGGACAGTCGTGCCGTCGGCGAGCGCGGCGGCCATGACCAGGTTTTCCGTCGCGGTCACGGAGGGCACGTCGAAAGTGAAGTGGGCGCCCGTGAGCCGGGTGGCCTTGGCCTTGATGTAGCCGGACTCGATCCGGATGTCGGCGCCCATCGCCTCCAGTCCCGCGATGTGTTCGTTGACCGGGCGCGTGCCGATGGCGCAGCCGCCCGGCAGCGAGACGTCGGCCTCGCCGAAGCGGGCCAGCAGCGGGCCGAGCATGAGGACCGACCCGCGCATGGTCTTGACCAGCTCGTAGGGTGCGCGCACGGAGTCGATGGCGGAGCAGTCCAGCGTGAGATCGGTGCCCTCCCGCGCCACCCGCGCACCCAGCAGTTGCATGAGTTGCAGCGCGGTGTCGATGTCGCGCACCGGGGGAACGTTGCTGATGGCCAGTGGTTCCCCGGTCAGCAGCGCCGCCGCGATGATGGGCAGCGCGGCGTTCTTCGCGCCCGCGACACTGACCTCGCCGCGCAACGGCCCGTTGCCGCTGATGATGATGCGCTGCATCAGGCCGCCTGTTCGGGGGTCAGCAGGCCGCGCTGCACAAGATCCGCGTAGGCCGCGATGATGGTGTCGATCTGCGCCGTGGAGTGCGCCGCGCTCACGCTGTTGCGCAACAGGAAGTTGGTCGACGGCGACGCCGGCGGTATGACCATGTTCACGTACACACCCGCCTCGAGCAGCGCCTTCCAGCAGTCGATCGTGATCGAGCGGTCGGTCATCTGCACCGCTACCACGGGACTCGCCGTCGGCCCGACGGCCAGGCCTAGGGCCTTGAGGCCGTCGTACAGGCGGTTCGCGTTGTCCCACAGTGTGTCGCGCAGTCCGGGCTCGGCGGCGATGATGCGCAGCGCCTCGCGCGTCGAGGCGATGATCGACGGCGACGACGACGCGGTGAAGATGTAGGCCTTGATGCAGAAGCGGATCGCTTCGAGTTCGGCGTGCGGGCTCACGCAGAACCCGCCGATGGACCCGAGGCTCTTGCTGAAGGTGCCGGCGATGAAATCGACGTCGTCCTCGATGCCCGCGGCCTGCGCCGCGCCGCGTCCGGTCGCGCCGAGCGCGCCCATGGAGTGCGCCTCGTCCAGGAACAGGTAACCGCCGTATTCGCGCTTCACCGCCGCGATCTCCTTGAGCGGTGCGACGTCGCCGAGCATCGAGTAGATGCCCTCGGCGATGATGAGCGCATCCTGCGCGCGGTCGCCCAGCCGGCGCATGCGCTTGGCGAGGTCGTCCGGGTTGTTGTGCTTGAAGCGGATGATGTCGGCGCCGCTCAGGGTGACGCCCGCGTAGATGCTGGCGTGACTGTCGGCGTCGAGCAGGATGACATCGCCCGGGCCTGCCAGCGTGGCGCACATGCCCGAGGTGGCGGCGTAACCGGTCGAGAACACGATCGCGTGGTCGACGCCGTAGAACGCGGCGATCTCGTCCTCCAGCGCCTGGTGTTCGCTGAAGGAGCCGTTGGCAAGGCGCGAGCCGGTGGTGCCGGTGCCCCAGCGCCCGGCGGCCTCCTGCGCCTTCGCGATGCAGCGCGCGTCGAACGACAGGCCCAGGTAGTTGTTGGTGCCGGCGAGTATGACCTCGCGCCCCTCGACGATGCCCTCGGTGGCGGAGATGATTTTCTCGGTGACGGCGCCGAAGGGTTTTACCTCGCGCCGGGCGAGTTCCACCTGGAAGTCCGCCATTTCCTTGAATTTATCGAACAGCATGGTGCCGGCGTCCTGTCTGACGAGTTGTCAGAGGTTGAGTTCTTTCACCTTGCCGGCAAGGTCACCGATCGTGTTGACGTCCGGCAGGATGTTGAGGGGAATGGAGATGTCGAAGTGATCTTCGATCTTCTCGATGAATTCCATGACCTCGAGCGAGCTGAGGCCGATATCGGCCACGAGCGCCGTGTCCTCGGTCAGTTCGAGGTGCTTCTTGTTCTGCGATGCGAGTGCAGAATAGAGGAATTCGAGAATTTCCTGGTAGTCGGTCATAGGGAGGTCGCCCTTGCTTAGCCCGGGCGATATCGCTAGATTTCGGAGGCTCGAACTATACCCATGGAACCGTGGTAATGCCAGTGATTTGGTTACTCGACGCCTACCGCGCAGGTGAGCGCGGCCAGGTGCGCGCGCTCGTCGATGCGCTCGGCTGGCCCGTGACAACCAAGGTGCTGGAATACCGTAAACACGTGGTGTTACCGCATGTACTCGGGCAGGCCAGCCTGCGCGGCATTACCGCCGCATCGCGCGCGCAACTGACTGCGCCGTGGCCCGACCTCGTGGTGAGTTCGGGCGTGCGCAACGAGCCGGTCTGTCGCTGGCTGCGCAAGCAGTCCGGCGGCAAGACGCGCTATGTGCACGTCGGCCGGCCGTGGGGACCCCTCGACCAGTTCGACCTCGTGGTCACGACCCCCCAGTACCGCGTGCCGGAACACCCCAGCGTGCTCAACAACCTGCTCACACTGCACAGCGTAACCCCGGAGAAACTGAGTGCCGCAAGGGCGCAGTGGGCGTCGACCTTCGAGCCCCTTCCCGCGCCGCGCTTCGCCGTGATCGTGGGCGGCGACTCCGGGCCCTTCACGTTCGGGCCCAAAGCGGGTGAGCGCCTGGGTATCCAGGCGTCGCAACTGGTGCAGCAACACGGCGGCTCGCTGCTCGTCACATCCAGTGCGCGCAGCCGCGCCACCGCGCTCGACGCGCTGGAGCAGGCGATCACGGTGCCCAACGCGTTTTACCGCTACAAGAATGCCGATGACGCCAATCCCTACCTCGGCATACTCGCGTGGGCGGACCGGCTGATCGTGACAGGTGACAGCATTGCGATGCTGTCCGAGGCCTGCTCGACCGGCAAGCCCGTGATGATGTTCGACCTGGGCGGCATGCGCCCGGGCGGCAGCGATGAGGGGCGCGACTTCCGGCTGGGCGGCGCGCTGTATGGGTTCCTGATGCGCTGGTTCTGGCAGCGCCTGTCGCGGGATATCACGCTGGTGCACCGTCGCCTGCGCGATGCGGGCAGCGCCATGTGGATGGATGAGGTTTTCGCCACCGCGCTGGTGCCGGGTGAGACCGATCTCGACCGCGCGGTGCGCGCGGTCAAGGCGCTATTTGGCGAAGTCTGACTGGCCCGCCTCGTCCAGCCGCAGCGCGCCGCCCTCCGACAACTGGTAGACATGGTCCGCCGCCTGCACCATGGCGCGGTTGTGGGAGATGGCCAGGATCGACAGTTGCCCCTTCAGCGCCTCCATGGTCTGGCGCACCGCGGCCTCCGAGTCCTTGTCCAGCGCGCTCGTCGCCTCGTCGAGGATCAACAGCCGCGGCCGGTTGACCAGCGCGCGGGCGATGACGATACGCTGGCGCTGGCCGCCCGAGAGCTTGCCGCCGCGTTCGCCCACGATCGTCTGCAGCCCGTGCGTGAGCCCGTTTACGAATTCCCACGCACCCGCCGCGCGCAGCGCCCGCTCGGCGTCGTCCTCCGTGAGCTGCGGGTCGCCGAGCGTGACGTTGTGCAGCACGCTGTCGTGCAACAGGATCGTGTCCTGCGGCACGTAGCCGATGAGGTCGCGCCACTTGCGGATATCGATCTCGTCGAGCGGCACACCGTCCAGGAGCACGCTGCCCTGCTGTGGCCGCAGCAGGCCGATGGTGAGGTCGATAATGGTGGTCTTGCCCGAACCCGATGGCCCGATCAGCGTGGTCAGTGCGCCGGCCTCGATGTCCAGTGACAGGCCGCGGAACACGGGGTGGCGCTCGTCGTAGTTGAACGTCACGTTGTCGAGGCGGATATTGCGCTCGAAGCTCGGCGTGGCGCCGCCGTCCAGCGGCTCCTGGGCGTTTTCCGCGCCCTCGATGGAGTCCAGCAGGGCCCAGTAGGCGCTCTCGCCCTGGGCCAGTTTCTGGTACTGCTTCTGCACCTTGCCGAAGAACACGAACGCACGACCCAGCGCAACCACCAGCACCATCACGGTCGGCAGGTCCATGTCGAAGCGCTGCAGCGCAACGAAGATGCCGAGGCAGATGAAGCCTGTGAACATCAGCTCCTGGGCGGAATCGAGTACCGCGCCGGACAGCACCTGGCGGCGCAGGGCCTTGTTCAGCCTGTTGGTGTCGTGCGCCAACACCTGGTCGGCGAGGTGTTCCCGCGCCATGGCCTTGAGCGGTTTCACCGACTGCAGTGTGTCCGTGAGGTTGGCCATGAGTGAATTCATGAGCTTCGTCTGGCGCTTGCCCGCCTTGCGCGTTACCACGACCAGAAAGTGCGACAGCCCGATCACCACGGCGCCGGCGCCGATGGCGATCATGGAGGCCTTCCAGGACAGTGCAAAGGCCACCGCGCCGTAGATCAGCGCCTGGATCAGGTAGGTGATCGCCGTCGCGCCGTTGACGAATGAGGCCGAGGAGCGCTGCGCCTCCGTCGCCAGCGCGTTGGTCAGCCGGCCCACGGGCTGGTGCAGGAAGTACTCCCACTTCGAGCGCAGCACGGCACGCAGCATGCGCAACCGCAGGTCGGTTGCGACCTGCGCCGCGGTGTAGCCGACCTGGCGCTGCGCGACCAGCAGGAAGAAACACTTGAACGCCACGCCGCCGAGCACGATCAGCAGCATGTTCCCCAGGGTGGGCGCGATGCCGACACGCTGCAGTGCGCCGAGGACGGCTTCCTCGAACTGGCTGCTGGTGGCGCCGCCACCCGGCACCAGTTCCGCGGCCTCGGCGCCCAGCGCGACGTTGATCAGCGGCAGCAGCGCCGACAGGCCGATGCCCTCGGCCGCGCCGGACAGGATCAGCGCCAGCAACATGAGCACGGTCTGCCAGCGGTAGGCGCGGAAGAAGCTGAGCATCAGGCCCATGGTTGCCTGGATTCTCCGGTGCTGGGAAATTGCGCAGGACTTTTACCACAGTCCGCGGTCCGGTGCATGGCAACTACTACCATCGCATGCGCTTGATCAGGTACAGCGCCACCAGGGTGATGATCAATGCGGGCGCGAGCGCGACCAGCGGAATGCTCAGGTGCAGTATCTGTCCCGTGGCGTAGATGATCTGCGCGCCCAGGTAGAAGAAGATGCCCACCACGGCGCCGATGCCCAGGTTGAAGCCGAAGCTGCGGTCGCGCCCGGCGCTGATGTTGGCGCTGATCGGCGTGGCCAGCAGGACCATGGCGAGTACGGTGACGGGCAGGAGCAGCTTCTGCCAGTAGGTGTGGGCGAATTTCGCGTAGGGCTGGTTGTTGCCCTGCAGGTACAGTGCGTAGTTGTAGAGCACCGAGAGCGTCATGCTGTCGGCCTCCAGCGTGATTGACGGCAGCTCGTTCTTCGACCACAGGTTGTCGACGGTGAACTCCTTGTGCTGTCGCGTCACCAGCTCGCCGTTCTCGAGGCGCTTTTCCCGCGCGTTGCGGAAGAGCCAGCGCCGGTCGTCGCCGACCTCGGCGCGCGCCGCGCGCAGGGAGCGGGTCAGCTCGCCGTTGTCGTCGA
>JAUIEP010000098.1 GCA_030428835.1 Gammaproteobacteria bacterium
GCCACATCCTCGAGCGCGGCGAATATGAAGCCGATGTCGTCGAGGCCCTCGTCGAGGGCGCGGGCGCAGCAGTGCCCCGCGTTCCAGTGCTGGAGGAAGCCGAACAGGCCGATGCCGTTGGGATAGAGCACGACAAAGCCCTCCTGCTCCGCCACCCGGCTGAAGCCGGTGCGCTCCTCGTGGTATGCGGCGTCGGAAAAGGCGCCGTGTATGGCGATCACCACGGGCCAGGCGCGCCCGGGCGTATAGCCCGAGGGCAGGAAGACGCTGTAGGTCCGGTCATAGCCCGCGATCGGTTCGGGCATGGCGCGCACGACGGTCTCCCCCGGCGTGGGCACGCTTGCCGCGCAGCCCGCGAGCAGCAGGACGAGCAGGACGAGCCGGGCCGGCCTGCTCGCAAGGGGTACCACCCTGTTCACGGGGCGATCAGTAGTAGGAGGCGATGTACTTGGTGGCGTTGGAGCGCAACTTCTTGCTGGCAGCGTCTTCCGCCACCCACTCGACGGTGGGACGATAGTCGTTGAAGCCGGATGCCGCGAGCATCTTGGTCATCCACGACATGCTGTCGACAAACAGCTTGTCATTGTTGTCCTCTCCCGCGTGAGCGCGCACCTCCTTGTCCAGCAGCTCGAGAAGCCAGTCGTCGTCGAACAACCTCTCGAAGTTCATGCGCTTGGCGGCCATGCGCTGCAGTTCCAGGTCACCCGACCTGATCATGTTGGCATAGCGGTTGACCGCGTCGGACTTGTCGCTGCGCCAGGCACTGCGCGAGGTGATGATCGGGTTCCACTGCGCATACTTGGGCAGCGCCTCGAGCGCGAGGTCGGCGTGCATGCGCACCTTCTTGTTCGGCGCTTCCGCCGCGACCCGCTCCAGCGTACCCTGGTAGCGGGACTGGCCGGAGTAGCCCAGGGACTTGGCCATCCAGGAGATGTAATCGACCGCCTGCTTGTCGGTCATCATGTACGTGTCGAGCAGGTTGCGCTCAATGATATTGAACAGCGCGGGGTCGGAAAGGCCCAAATACTCGAGGTTGCGCGCCGCCGAGACCTGCTCCGCCCACTGGGCGGCTTCCGTGCGGTCGGGATCCTTCGCACTGAATACGGCGATCTTCTGCTCGAGGTCACCTGCGCCGGCGCCGCCAGCCACGCCGAACGCGAGCAGGAATGAGGCCACCAGGGCGCCCAGAAGGCGGGACGGACGTTGTGTGCGCATGAGCCGTTCCTCGATCAGGTTTGGCTTCAGCTTAGCATGAACCCCGGATTCGACAAGCGCGGGCAGCGCGCCAAACTCGTGAATTTGTCGGGCGTCAGCACAGGGAAAAAGCAGGAACTCCCCTCGGGTAATTCGTGTCCATACTGTAACGTGCAAGAGGACCAGCACCATGAAGCACCTGATACGGCAAGTTATCCTCCCGTGCCTGCTCCTGGCCCTGCCGGCGACAGCCGAGGAAGCCCCCACGGACGGCGCCACGCCGGCGCGCGAGCGCTGTATCTCCATGTCGCGCATCTCCGACGCCGAGGTTATCAACGACCGGACGATCGCCTTCCACATGGTCGGCCGCGACATCTACCTGAACGAACTGCCGCGGCGCTGTCCGGGCATGCACTTCGGCAGGGCGATCGGCTACCGCACCCATGCCGGACAGCTGTGCAACCTGGACACCATCACCGTTATCGACACCTTCGGCGGCCCCCAGCGCGGCCCTACCTGCGGCCTGGGCCACTTCACCCGCATCAGCAAGGACGAGCTGAAGGCGCTGAAGGCGGAGCGCGGCAAGGACAAGGAAAAGCCGGAGGACGAGGAAAAGCCCCCCGCGGAATAGGCGGCTCAGCCGGCCTCGCGGTACCACAGGCGCAGGAACTGGTACCACAGGGTGTGCGACGAGGCGTGCAACTCGGTATCGGTGGTGCCCTCCTCCTCCACGCTGTGGATGTTGGGCAGGACCACCGTTTCGACGCGGATGACATCCACGCCGCTGCTGGCCACCCAGTCGTTCATCGCCGCGACGCAGGAGTCGAAGTCGGAAAAATCGACGCCGCCGAAAAAACCGCCCCGGGCCTTCTCCTCCGGGAGGAAGTCGCGATACCTGATTGCTTGCATGGCCAGTACTCCTGTTAGCGAATGGCGACCGGGTTGATGATCATCTGCACGGCGCCGCGCACCTTCGCCTGGCCGAGCACAAACAGGAACTCAAACGCCCCGTCGCGCACCAGCGGGCCGGTGTTCATGGTTTCGAGCAGGTAGATGCCGTTTTCCTTCAGCAGGATGACATGGCCCTGGAACGGTCGCGCGGGGTCGGGCCCGGGAATCACGTCCACGGCCCAGGTGTCGGCGCCCACCGCCACCACGTCCTGCGCGGCGAGCCAGCTCGCCACCTCCTCGGCCATGCCCGGTTCCCCCGCCGCCCAGGCGGCGGGCTGGGATTCGAGCATGGCGTCGGTCCAGCCGGTGTGGAAGAGCACGACGTCGCCCTCGCGAATCGGCGTGCCCTGCTTCCGGGCGACCGCCTTCACGTCGTCGACGGTGAAAGCCTCGCCGGCCTTCAGGTGCTCCACCCCGCGGTGTGCCGCCATGTCGAGCACGACGCCGCGGGCCACAATCGGCGGCACGTTGTGGGTGCCGAGTTTGGTGAGCCCGGTGAATTCCGCGAAATCCCGGGCGTCGTTGCAGTTGTAGTAGATGCCGTGTGCATCGCCGATATGGCCGAGGCCGTCGAGCTGCGAACCGATACCCAGCCAGCCGACGAAGATATCGTCGTTGTAGGAGCTGTTGGGAAACAGGCCCTTGCCGAACTGCTGCCCCGGCTGCACCACCTGCAGGCTCAACTGCCGCGGCGGAAACGCCGGGGTCTCGCTGTCGATCGTAATACCCAGTGAATAGGTCTTGCCGGTCTTCACAAGCTTGCTCGCCGCCAGCACCGAGGCCGGCGTAATGAGGTTGGCGTTGCCTATCTCGTCGTCGGGGCCCCAGCGCGACGGTGTGCAATCGTCGGCGGCCGCGGTATGACCGCTGACGATCATCAATACAAGTGCTGTAATCAGGGCATTTTTCATTATTACGTCCTCTGGGTTCAGACCAGCACACACTATAGACCAATCCGACTCCCGCGCGGTGTATTACGCCGCCGCCGGGTGGAAACCGCGTTCACCGCGAGCAGAAAGCGCCGGCGCTGCGCGATACGCCCTCGTCGACCGCGCTGCATGAACTTATAATTCACCGGTGACTCACCATCGCGGATCTCCCGGTAAATGCCCAAGCTCGCGCAAGTCCTGATCTTTCTCTACGCGCTGGCGTGTACGCAATCCCCCGCGGCACAGGCGCAGGACACTGACCCGCGACCGCCGCTACCGGAACACTGGCGCTCGCACTACCTCTCCGAGAGCATTTTCAACAGCACCGTGTTCGTTGCCGAGGCCGGCAGGCCGGGCAACCCGGTGGTCATACTCGTGCACGGCCTCGGCCAGGTCGGGCTGGCCGACTGGCTGAGCGTCGTACCCGCACTGGAACGCGACTACCACGTCATCGCGCTCGACCTGCCCGGCTTCGGTCTCTCGGACGCGC
Source organism: Gammaproteobacteria bacterium (assembly GCA_030428835.1). Taxonomy (GTDB): domain Bacteria; phylum Pseudomonadota; class Gammaproteobacteria; order Pseudomonadales; family Halieaceae; genus Marimicrobium. The sequence continues at coordinate 3,565 of JAUIEP010000098.1, forward strand.
CCCGCGGCAAGTACTCGCCCACCAACTACGCCGCCGTGGTGCACCAGGTGAAGGAGCGCTTCTCGCGCGGCCCGGTAAAGGTCGTGGGCCACTCCATGGGCGGCGCGGTAGCCCTGCGCTACACGGCGGACTATCCGCAGGACGTGAGCAGCGCGGTGCTGGTCGACGCCGCGGGTATCCTCAATCGCACGGCATTCGTGAAACACTCGGCCGGCGCGGTGATCGACCAGCGCGAGATGCCGGTCGTGCTGGAGGGCGTGCGCGGGCTGTTGACGCGCTACGCGGGCGCCGTCCTGGAGACCGTCGGCCAGTGGCCCGACCCGACCGGCGCGCTCGGTGAATTCGAAGTGTTGTGGGGCACGGTGATGGCGGACAACGCCAACGTCAATGCGGCACTCGCGCTGGTGAACGAGGACTTCACCGCCGCCATCCTGCGCAACGCCACACCCATCCAGGTTATCTGGGGCAGCGACGACGCCGTGGCGCCCCTGCGCACCGGCACGCTGTTGGCCGGCAGGCTGCCCAACGCGCAGTTGCACATCATCGAGGGCGCGGAACACGTGCCCATGAAAACCCACACCGCCACCTTCAACCGGTTGCTGCTCAGCGCGCTGGAGAGCCCGCCGGCTCCCACCGAAACGGATACACGGCGGCACGGAACGCTCAGGCTCGACGGCAAACGCGGCGGCACCTACAGCGGTTCCTACGACACGGTGGAGATACGCGACTCGCGAGAACTGAAACTCGAGAACCTGCGCGCGGACCAGCTGGTCATTATCGACTCGATCGTGGAGCTGGAAAACGTCAGCATCGATGCCGGAGACGGGCTCGCCGCGCTCGTGGAACGCTCCCGCATCCTGGGCACCAATCTCTCGCTCGCCGGCGCGCAGGGCATGATCGTCGCGGACGCCAATCTCGACATCGCCGGCCTGCACGTGGAGGCCCGGGGCAATGGCATAGAGGTGGTATTCCCCTCCGAGGCCATTTTTTCCATCGGCCGGATCGACAGCGGCCGGGCGCAGCGCGACCTGCACGGCCAGTTCACGCTACCGCTGGGCGTCCTGGAGGGCACCCTGCCCTGAATTCCCGAACTTGCGCCGCGGCGAAGCTGTGATAGCTTGCGTATAACGCTGCAGCGGGTCGAATAGCATGCAGGAACTCTGGAGCACCTACACCACCACCCTCGGCGGCACGGTTGCCATGCTGGGCGCGGGGTATATCTCCCTGTTGCTGAGCTGGCCGCTGTTCCTGTTGCTGGAGCGCAAGATGCCGGTCATCCGCGACGTGCCCCGCTCCAACTACTGGCTCAACTGGCGCATCACCTGGAGCAATTTCATACTGGCCCCGGGCTTCGCCGCGCTGGTGGTGGTGCTCACCGTCTACGCCGTGCACGGGGTGGGCCTGGGCGGGCTGATCGTGCCGGCGCCGGACATCAGCACCGGCAGCGCCGCGCTCGACATACTGCTCAACGGCGCGGTGATCTTCTTCGTCGCCTGCTTCCTCGGTGACTTCTCCTACTACTGGTGGCACCGGGCGCAACACACGTTCCCCGTGCTGTGGGAACTGCACAAGCTGCACCACTCGGACGAACACCTCAACAGCACCACGATTTTTCGCTCACACTTCCTGGAGCCGGCCGGACAGGCACTGGTGCGGGGCCTGACCATCGGCCTCGTGTTCGACGTGACGGTGAGCAACACGTCCACGCTCGCGCTGGTGGCCGGGGGCCTGTTCCTCGGGCTGTGGGACTATTTCATACACGCCAACGTGCGCATACCGGCGCTGCATCGCCTGCTGCCGTTCTTCTCCAACCCGCACTTTCACTGGATTCACCACTCGAAGCTGCCGCAGCACCAGGACAAGAACTTCGCGATCTGGCTGCCGCTGTTCGACGTCGCCTTCGGCAGCTACTATCGCCCGGCGATCGACGAGTACCCGCCCACCGGCCTGCAGTCGGGGGAGACCTTCGACACCGTGTGGCGCGCGCAGACGTCGCCGTTCGTGGCTTGGGCGCGGGGCATCCGGACCGGTGCGCTGGAGGGCAACCCCGAACCCGGCGGGCAGCACAGCGAGGCCTAGCCGCCTGCGAGGTCGAGCAGTTCGCTCACGGTAACGAAGCGGTAACCCCGGGACCGCAGCTCATCGATGATCAGCGCGGATGCCGCCACCGAGTGTGCGCGGCCGGCCTGTTCGCGCGGCTCGTCCACGTCGCCGTGACCGTCGTGCAACAGGACGATGCTGCCCGGGCCCACGTCGGCCAATACCCGGTCGGCGACCTCGCGCGGGTCAGTGACTTCCCAGTCCGCGCCGCTGGCATCCGCCAGCACCGACAACATGCCGAGTTCCTCCAACGCCCGTTTCAGGCCCGCGCCCTGCACGCCGAACGGCGGGCGGAACAGGACGGGTTCTACGCCGGTAGCGTCGACAATCAGTGCATTCGTGCGCTGCAGCTCGGCCACCATGCCGGCCTTGCGCAAGGACCCCATCGCGTGGTGGTGATAGCTGTGGTTCGCCACCTCGTGGCCCGCGGCGGCCACCTGCGCCGCCAGCTCGGGGAACGCCTCGACATTGCGGCCCTTGAGGAAGAACGTCGCCCTGGCGCCGCGCTCTTCGAGCAGCTCCAGCAGGGCCTGCGTGTGGGGCGGGTTGGGGCCGTCGTCGTAGGTCAGCGCCACTGCCTTCTCGGCCGTCGCGACCCGCGCCAGCGTGTTCGAGTAGCTCCAGCTCACGTAGGCGAAGAACAGGGCCGCGACCACGACCAGCATGCCGAGTATCCTGCCGAGTGTTCGCAACGTTCCCTCCCGGTGCCGCCCACGCGGCTGTCGAAAAATTGAGCATGACGTATACTGGAGAACTTACGACGAACGGCCCGCAAAGGCCACAGTCAGGAGACCAGCATGACCGAACGCCGGCAACTGCAACAAATGACGCGGCACACCGATGCACGCGCCCTGGCACGGGCGGTGGCGCAGGCCAAGCACGGCCGGCGCGAGGGCCGGCAACAGCTTACCGCCGCCATGGCCTGGGTGGCGTTCGCCTGTCCCGCCGCGACGGAGGCCGTAGTCGACAACATCGCGGCGGCCTGGCTGGGCCGCGGGCCCACACCCGAGGTACCGGACGACCTGCCCGAGGCGCCGCTGGAAGAGCGTTTCTGGGAGGCTTTCTGGAACGTGGTGGACGGCCACGACGAGGGCTACGACGCCACCTCCATCACGGTCGCCGTGGCCTCACTCGGCGCCGCCGTACACCCGACCTTCGGCGACATTTCCGACCAGCTGGCGCAGACCCACCCCGGCTCGAGGAACGCGATCAGGAACCCCGTGCCGGGCTACACGGACATCGACGCACTGGCGCACTGCCCCGAGGGCAGCCTGGGCAGGGAGCTGAACAGGTTGCTGGTGGAGAACGGCTACGACCCGGAGGTACTGGACAGGAATGCGATCGCGCTGTCCGAGCTGCCCCACGCGCTGGAGTACCTCAACACGCGCATCCTGCAGATGCACGAGGTCTGGCACCTGGTGGCGGGTTACCGCACCACCGGTTCGCATGAAATCGCGATCTCCGCATTCCAGCTCGCCCAGTTCCCGCACAACTACTCCGCCATGTTCCTCGCCGCCGGCATGGCCATTGCCCACTGCAAGGAGCCGCGCACCTTCGCCATCCTCATGCAGATCATCTGCGAGGCCTGGCAGCACGGCCGGGAGACGCCGGTGATGATGGACATCACATGGGAGGAAGAGTGGGACGCCCAGATCGAGGACATTCGCGCCCGTCACGATATCACCCCCTACACGAGCATCTTCCCGGAAGACCTGATGGAGTCCGCCGGGGAGGCGTCGCTGTTCAAGAAGCTGCGCATCGGCCTGCAACTGCTGCGCTGGCACCGCCAGCTGCAGAAGGCGCCGCTGGCCGCGTAACCCCGCGATGAGGATGCGGCTTGCCACGGTGCTGCTGTGTGCCGCGCTCGCACTCCCTGCGCTCGGCGCTGCCTCCCACCGCGACCGGGTCGCCGCGGCGCTTGCCGACCTCGACGCGGCGGACATGGACGGCCGCTGGCAGTTCACCATGGCGGTGCAACAGGACGACGCACTCTCGATCGTCACCCACGACCCCTCTCGCGGCGGCTACGAGATCCGCCAGTTGCAGAGCGTGGACGGCGCGGCGCCGAGCGACACGCAACTGAAGAAGTTCCGCGAGGAAGAGAAGAAACGCCTCGATGAACGCGACCCCGACACCGCCAACTACGCCTACCTCGTCGACCTCGACTCCCTGCGACTGGAGGCCACGGAGGGCGATGTGCTGCGCTTCAGTTTCGCACCGCGCGTAGCGCAGTTTGACGAGGCGGAGCAATTGCAGGGCACGCTGCGACTGAACGATGACACGGGGCAGGTCGAACAGATCGTCATTCGCAATCGCGGCGAGCTGTCACCCGCATTCAGCGTAACCGTCGCGCACTACCTGCTGGCGCTGGAATTCGTGGATTTCGAGGATGCCCGCCTGCTCGGCGGCATGACCTCCGAGGTGCGCGGCAAGGCGGGCTTCCTCAAGAGCTTCGACGTCAACACGCAGGTGAGTTTCAGCGATTACCGGCAGGTCGAATGAATTCGACCCGACGATGCAGCACCCTGTGACTTCAAATTCATACAAACAGGAATGCAGCACATTGTGGGGTCGAATTTATTCGACCGTGCGGTGCAGCAACCTGTAGGGTCGAATTCATTCGACCTGGCCGATCAGTTCTCGATTGGACCGCCGTTGGTATCGGGAGCGGCTTGCAGGTCGAATGAATTCGACCCCACACTGACAGGCGCCGGCGCAACGCACTTTGCCCCTGTTACCGCATCCCGTGCAACCTTTCAGCGCAGGGTGTACTTCACCACCGACGCGGGACCCGACAGGGCGCGATCCAGTGCCAGGCGCAGCGTCTCCCCTTCCTGGACGACGGACTCCACCTGCGCGCCCAGTACGGCAACGGCGCTCCAGTCCTCACCGGGGCGCTCCACTTCCAGCGTCGTCCCCACATCTCCGTACACGATGGCGTACAGCGCATCGTCGCCGCGCGTGTAGCGCAGCTCCCGCCCCGCCAGGTTGCGCTCGCGCGTGTGGGGCCGTGTGTCATAGATTGCCTCGGCATTGACCGCCAGCCAGGCGCCGAGGCCGCGCAACGGCGCCTGCTGCTCCGGCTGGATACTGCCGAAGCTGTCCGGACCCACATTGATGAGCACATTGCCGTTCTTCGCCACCGTGTCGGCGACGAACCGCACCAGCTCGGCCGCGTCCAGCATGTTCTCGGGCTTGTCCTGCGTGTTGTACGCGAAGGAGGCGCCGAGGCCCCGTGTCGCCTCCCACTTGTAGGGCGCGATCCCGGCGAGGCTCGCGTACTCCGCGGTCTTGAACCCCACGCGCGCCGGGTCGTCCGCCAGCGGGTCGGCGCTGTCGGTAAGCCAGCGCGCCAGCGCCTTCATCACAGTGGTGGCGCCGGGGATGGCGGCGATGCCGCCCAGTGCGTCCACCGCACCCCAGCGGTCGTTGACCACGCCGTCGGGCACGGCTGTAAAGTAGTGCTCCAACAACGCCGGGAGGCGCCCGCTGGAGGGATAACCGATGTCCGCCCAGAGCACGTCCGGGCTGTAACGCGCGATGAGTTCCTCGATGTGCGCGAACACATAGTCGCCGTAGGCCTCGTCCTGCGGCGCGGAGAGCAGCATGTCGCGCACGAGGTCGCCCTGCGCCTCCATCTGGAACGTCCAGTCGAGGCCCGTGGAGTAGTAAGTGCCAAAGCGCATGCCCTTCGCGCGCACCGCACGGGCGAGCTCCCCGACCATGTCCCGTCGCGCGTTCCATCCCGGCCTGTGCGGATTGTCGACGGCCGAGGGCCACAACGTGAAGCCGTCGTGGTGCTTGGTGACAAGTACCACATAGCGCGCGCCCGCGGCGTGGAACAACTCGGCCCAGGCGTCCGGGTCCCAGGACGCGTCGACGCGCTGCTCGAACGTGGGACCGAACTCGAAATACGATGCGTCGCCGTGGACCCGCGCATGATGCTCGCGCGTGGCGCTGTCGGGCCGCTGCATGGAATACATGTACCACTCCGAGTAAGGCAGCTCCTTGCGCGCCGAGTCGCCCAGCAACACGTCCTCGAGTTCGCCTGGCGCAAGCGGGCCACCCGCGGCGAAAGCCGGTACCGAGGCGGGTCCCCAGTGAATGAAGACGCCGAGCTTGGCGTCGTTGTACCAGGCGGGTATCTCGCGGGAGCGCGCGAGAGTGCCTTCGGGCATGGCATCGCCACACGCGCCGGTGAGTAATACAAGAATGCAGATCGCCAGGAACCGCAGCGGCGGGAACGTTATGCGGGGCCGCATCGTCGATGGCCTCCCTTGTTATTGTGGTTATACGCGCGGCATCCGCACGGTGTCCCGACATGGTAGCGGGGTCGCGTTACGGCCGCCAGCGAACGGCGACACTTCTGCTATGCTAGCCGGGGTCTTATAAGAACAAGGAAGGTACCCCTATGCATCCCCGCCACAATGCCCCGCTGGTGTGGCTGCTCGCACTGACCGGCACAAGCGCCCTGCCCCTCGCGGCTGCCCCGGGACCGCTCGAGGAACTGGTCGTTTCCGCGCAGAAGCGCGAGCAGAACCTGCAGGATGTCGCAGCCGGGGTCACGCTGCTGTCGGGCAAGGCGCTCGCCGACGCGCACCTGCGCAACGCCGAGGAACTGACCCGGCTGGTGCCCACGCTCAACGTGCAGGCCAGCTCAAGTCCCGCCACGGCGTCATTCAACATTCGCGGCATCGGCACCCAGGCCTTCAGTCCGGCGGTGGAACCCAGCGTGCTGACCATGCTGGACGGCGTCACCATGGGGCGCTCCGGCATGGCGTTCATCGACCTTGTCGATATCGAGCGCGTGGAAATACTGCGCGGCCCCCAGGGCACCCTCTACGGCAAGAACGCCTCGGGGGGCGTGATCCATATCATCACCCGGGACCCCACGCGGGAACTGGGCGGCACGCTGCGCGCCACCGCGATCGAGGACGACGAGTACCGGTTGGCGGGCACGCTCTCGGGCCCGCTGGGCGACACGCTGTCCTACCGCCTGACCGGCGCCCTGGTCGACGACGACGGCTATGCGAAGAACGTCGCCAACGGCAACACGGTCAACGGCAACGACAGCTACACGTTGCGCGGCAAGCTCCTGTGGCAACCGAACGAGGCGCTGGAACTCGAGTGGAGCAGCGACTACAGCGAGAGCGACTGCGAGTGCAACGCCCTGGGCGTGCGGGAAATCCGGGAGTCGCCGAACCAGCAGGCGCTCATCGACGAGCAGTTTCCCGTGGTGCCCGCGCACGACAACCAGGACGTGAACAACGACCAGCCGACGCTGGTTGAAACGCAGGCGAGCGGCCACTCGCTGACCGTCGAGTTCGACGCCGGCGCGCACCGGCTGACCAGCATCACCGCCTACCGCGACTGGGACAACACCGGGATCGTCGACCTCGACAACCGGCCCATCAACCCGCTCGCCCTGGGCTTCCCGATGCCGCCGCACACGCAGCAGGAACAGTTCTCGCAGGAACTGCGCCTCACCTCCACCGGCACGCAGTGGGGCAACTACGTGCTCGGCGCGTTCTACTTCGACCAGGATGTCGACACCGACAGCGTCATCACGACCGCGCTGTTCGCGCCGTTGGTGCCGCCGACCACTCGCATATCCAGCACTGACGTCGAGAGTGAGAACCTCGCCCTGTTCGGCGAGCTCAACGTGGACATCACGGATGCGCTGCAACTTACCCTCGGCGCCCGCTACACCGAGGAGGAGCTTGCTTACCACACGCTGAACATCGGGACGGACAACCTGATCTTCGGTCCGGAGGGCGAGGTGCGTGATGGCCTGGACGACACCAACACATCGACGAAACTCGCCCTGAAGTGGAACGCCACGGACACGTTGATGCTGTATGCCAGCTACGTCGAGGGCTTCAAGGGCCCCGCCTTCGACACCAACCTCTCGGCCGGCGGCAGCTTCGTGCGCCCGGAAACGTCCGACGCCTTCGAGGCCGGGCTCAAGTCGAGCTGGTTCGAGGGCCGCCTGGTGCTCAATATCGCCGCCTTCCACGCGCAGTACGAGAACTTCCAGGCGCAGGCCCTGATCGACCCGAACCCCGAGGACATGCTCCCCGCGGAGTTCCTGCTGATCAACGCGGGCGAGGTGACCACCCAGGGCGTTGAGATCGAGTTCATCGCGCAGCCCACGGAGCGCTGGCACATCTCGGGCGGTTACGCCTACACCGACGGCGAGATCGACGAGTTCCCGGGGGGCAACTGCAGCCAGGGGCAGATCTTTCGCGGCGAGTGCCCGGACGGCTTCCAGGACCTGTCCGGCGGGCAACTGCCCTACACCCCCGAGTGGAAGCTGAACCTGCACACCACCTACACAGTGCCGATTGCGGACGGCGCCATGGCGCTGGAATTCGGCGCCGACGTCAAGGCGCAGGACGACGTGTTATACGAGATTTCACAGGATCCCTTCACCCGCCAGTCGGGTTACACGGTCGTCGACGTGAACACGGCGCTGAGCGCTCCCGGCGACGGTTACCGCGTGAACCTGTTCGTGAAGAATCTCTTCGACGAGGACTACGCCACCCTCATCTTCGCGCACGCGCAGGAACTCATCCCCCACGGCTACATCCACTACGTGCCGAAGTATGCGCGCAGGACGGCCGGTGTGGAGTTCGCGTATACGTTCTGATGACCAGTGAAGCGGCAGGCTCGGGTATGGATGGGGCAGCGTTCCGGGCACTGCGCAAGAGCGTGAGCTCCTACCATCCCGTATCGGACGTTACCTGGCAGGCGCTGTGCGATATTTGCCGCGTCCGCGAGATCCCCCGCGGACACATTTTATATCGCTGCGGAGAGGTGCCGGCCAGCTTCGCCTTTGTGTACCGCGGCCTCTTTCGGGTCTATGTCACCGACGACAAGGGCAATGAATACAACAAGAACTTCTTTGACGAGGGCAAGTACCCGGGCGCCATGACCGCCCTGCTTACCGACTCGCCATCGACCGCCAGCATCGAGGCACTGGAAGACGCGACCATCATCACCATCGCCTTCAAGCCGTATCGCGAACTGCTCGCCGAGTCCAACGACCTCAAGATGTACCACATTCGCTACCTGGAACAGAACTGGCTACTGGCGAAGGATGCGCGCGAGATCGAGATCGTGCAACGCGATGCCACGCAACGCTACCTTCACTTCATGGACGAACACGGCAGTATCGCCACCAGAATTCCCCAGTATCATGTGGCCTCCCACCTCGGTATCACTCCCACACAGTTGAGCCGCATCCGCAAATCGCTGGCCTGATTTGCACGCTTATCAACCTATGTAAATGCGCCGCCCCTGCTGTGGCACTAGTCTGGCCACCTGTACACGTCATACGGTGAGGAACCCGACATGGAACTCAACACGGCATTAAACTGGCGCTACGCGGTCAAGTTGTTTTCCGACCGCACGGTGGATGCAGGCACACTGGAACGCATGCTCGAGGCAACACGCCTGAGCGCTTCCTCCTATGGCCTGCAGCCCTATCGCATCCTTCTGGTCAGCTCCGGCGAAACCCGGCGCGAGCTGGTGCAATACTCCTACGGCCAGGACAAGGTGCTGCACTCCAGCCACCTCGCGGTCTTCGCCGCCAGGACAGCGCTGGACGCGGGCGAGATCGACCGGTACATCGAACGGGTTGCGCAGTCACAAGCCCGCCCGGTGCAGGAACTCGACGCCTACGCACAGCAGATCAAGGGCGCGATAGCCGGCAAGGACCCCGACGAACTGCTTGCATGGGCCAAGAACCAGGCATACCTGGCCCTGGGCAACTTCCTGGCGGCGGCAGCGGTACAGCGGGTAGACACATGTCCAATGGAGGGTTTCGACGCCGCGGGCTACGACCGGGTACTGGGCCTGCGTGAGCGGCAACTGGCGACGGCGGTCATCTGTCCGGTAGGCTATCGCCACCCCGATGACGCCTACGCCGGGTACCCCAAAGTGCGTACCCCCTACCACCAGATGATCAGGGAGATATAAAGGATGGCCATGTCACCGGTCTTCGCCCTGCTGGCGGGCGCGGCTATCGCCGCGCAGGCGAGCATGAATGCACAATTGGGTGTGCTGCTCAGGAGCGCCATGCTCGGTACCGGGGTGGCGTTCCTGGTGGGACTGGGATTCATCCTGCTGGCGTTCTTCACTCTGTCACGGGACTTCCCCCCGTTTGAGGTGATCCGCGCGGTACCGGTCTATCTCTGGTTTAGCGGTGGCGCCCTGAGCGCATTCGCCATATGCACCTACTTCTACCTGATCCCGCAGATGGGCATCGGGAGCCTCATGTCATGGGCACTGACAGGCCAGGTGATCGTCGCGATGCTCGCCGGTCACTTCGGCTGGTTCGACCTGCCCGTGCAGGCAGTGAACCTGCCAAGGCTGGCGGGCGTCGCGGCCCTGGTGCTCGGTATAATACTGATCAACGGGAACTGAACCGTGGACCCGACCGCTGCGCAGCTCGAGCGCTGGAATACCGACAATCTCACCACCCTGTGGCGGGCGCTGGGGGCGCGTCCGCTGCCGGGCGCACACGCCTTCGCCGCGTATGGCCACGCCAGTTGGCCGCATCGTTACTGGCTGGAAACCGGCGCACGCCCGGCGACCAGGGAGGAGATCGGCGAGTTCGTCGCCGCGCTGCCGGCGCACTGCACCGTACCGGTCCGGGACGGCCCCCTCGCGGCGATTTTCGGCGATGCCCTCGAGCGGCGGGGTTTCGCTGTCGCATTCGAGCAGACCGCCATGTACCTCAGCCTCGCCGGCTATCCCGGGTCGGGCGCTGCGGCTGTCACCCTGCGCGGCGGCGGGCGACTGGCGCTCGCGGGCGTCAACTCCGCGGAGGATATCGACACGTGGTGCCGCGTCGGGGGCAAGGCGTTCGGCTACCGGATCGACCCGCAGGTGCTCGGCGGTGCCCTCCCGGGTGAGGGCCTGGAACTGTACCTGGCGCGACTCGACGGTGCAGTGGTGGCAACCGGGCTGCTACTGCACACGGGTAGCGTCGCGGGCGTGCACCAGGTGGGGGTAGACCCCGCGTTTCGCGGCCGGGGCATCGCCCGGGCGCTGATGCGCCTGCTGCTCGCGCGCTGCGTGAGCCGCGGCGCCACGCACGCCGCCCTGCAGGCCTCGACCGAGGGCAGGCCCCTGTACCTCTCCATGGACTTCGAGGAGCAGTTTCGCATCCGGAACTATGCCAGGCAGGCATAGCCTGACACCGGCCTGCAACCCGCCGGACAGCTTGTTTCGTGAGCAGCTGAACGCGGTGTCGCGGCCCTGTGTGCCAGCCGTCGCATTCGCCCGTGCATCACCCTGCATCAATGCTGTTCGACGAGCCGCCTGCCATGGCGCGTGTGCACGAAGGGGCCGGGCGCCTCCGGGCCTTCACCCGCCTCCAGGCGCCGCTGGAGTTCGTGCAGCACCATGCGCGTGATATGCGGCAACTGCTCCATCTCCTGCGCGCGGGACAACTCGACCCAGTGCAGGTCCAGCAGTTCTCCCGAACCCTCCGGCCGCTCGTGCACATCGCCCTGGATGTGATCGGCATCCACCATGAAGAAGCGCGCGTCGAAGCGGCGATTGCGGTAGGGCGGCGTGATCGCCCTGGCGATGTAGTGCAGGACATCCAGGCGCGGGTTGATGTCGTGCTTGAGGAACGCGTGCCAGTGAGGGGACCGGGTCTTGAGCGTGGGCGTCCGCGGCTCGCCGATGATCAGGCCCGTCTCTTCAAAGGTCTCGCGGATGGCCGCCAGTGCCAGCGCTCGCGCGCGGCTCTCGGTGCAGCCGAGCAGCAGCCTGCCCAGCACCTCGGGCGCGAGATCGTGCGGCGGACGGATGCGCCCGTCGCCCACATCCACCCTGCCGCCGGGAAAGACGAACTTGTTCGGCATGAACTTGTGTCGCGCGGAGCGCTGCCCCATCAATACGCGTGGCTCGCGGCCATCGCGCCGCACGATCAGCAGCGTGGCGGCGTCCTTCGGGCGCACCGCCCGGCCGCCGTCGCGGTATTCGCTTTTCGAGATATAGCCCGGGGTCAGTTCCGGCGCGTCCTTGATGGTGGCGGTTGCGCTCGTCTTCTTGCTCATGCCGCCTCTGACGGGGTGAGAAACTTGCTGGTGTCCTGCGCGATGGTAATGCGATGCAGCTCGCGGTCGTACCCGTCGTAGCCGCCGTTGGCGCGGTGCAGCACGCTGCGGTTGTCCCACATCACGAACATGCCGGGCTGCCACTTGTGCTGGTACTGGAACTCCTCGCGGGTCTGCCATTCGTACAGCTTCATCGCGAGCTCGATGCCCTCCTGCTCACCCATGCCCTCGAAGCCGATGATATAGCCGATGCAGCCGAACAGGGTCTCGCGGCCGCTCTCGGGATGACGCAGGATGACCGGGTGGCGGTAAACGGCGTTGGCCTCCTCGCCGTACAGGATCTGCATCGAGCGGTCGTTTTGCTGGTCGCGCTCGCCATACAGGCCGTCGGGGCCGTAGGACAGCTTCGCGGAGTGCAGCGCCATGCGCCCCTCCAGTTCCGCGCGCAGCTCACCCGGCATGTCCGCGAGGGCCTTCTGCTGGTTGATGAAACTGGTGTCGCCGCCCACGGGGGGCACGACGAGGCTGTACAGGCAGGTGCCGATCGGCGGTATGTCGAGGAAGCTCCAGTCGGTGTGCCAGTTCTCCGCGAACACCGGGGCGGTCTCGTCCGCCCTGCGCGTCAGCGCGACCACGTGCTCACTGCCCTGTAGCGGTACAAAGAACGGCTCGCGGCCGAACACGCCGAAGCTCAGCGTGATGCGCTCGAGGTCCTCGTCGGACAGTTGCTGGTCGGGGAACGCCAGGACATGGTGCTCCATCCAGGCCGTGCGGATAGTCTTGACGGTCGCGGCGTCGAGAGGCCGCGACAGGTCGACGCCGGTCACGAACGCGCCACAGGCCGCGCCGGAAGGTTCTATGTTGATCATGGCGTTCCTCCACGCGACCGCGCCGGGGCCGCTGCCGGGTCCGATGCCCGTTTCCAGGCCGGGCCCGCTACCTTACCAACTTGCCAACACGCCCGCCATTCACCCAGGGCCGCCATTCTCAACTACACTGTCCCCTATCGCCATCGTGTGGAACTTCCCGTGACTGACTCCCTTTTCTCGGACCTGCTGGTGCTGGACTGCGCGAGCTTCATTGCCGGCCCCGCGGCGGCCACCATGCTGTCGGATTTCGGCGCCCGCGTGATCAAGATCGAGCCGCCGGGCCAGGGCGACGGCTATCGCATGTTCCAGCACCTGCCGGGCCTGCCCAAGAGTGACCGCGACTACCACTGGGCGCTCACCAACCGCGACAAGGAGAGCGTCGCACTGGACCTGAAGGAGGCGTCCGGTCGCCGCGCCCTGGAAGCACTCGTGGCCAGGGCCGACGTTTTCATCACCAACCTGCCGCTGCCGGTGCGCAAGCGCCTGCACATCTCCGCCGGCGATATTCGCGCGCTGAACCCGGCCATCATCTACGGCTCGCTAACCCCCTACGGCGAGACCGGCCCGGAGGCCGACGGCACCGGCTACGACGCGACGGCCTGGTGGGCGCGCTCCGGACTGATGGACTACGTGCGCGCCTCCAGCGACACGCCACCCGCCGTGTCGGTCCCCGGCATGGGCGACCACATGACCGCCTGCTCGCTGTACGGCGCCATCGTCACCGCGTTGTACCGCAGGCAGCAGACCGGTGAGGGCGCCGAGGTCGGCTCATCGCTCATGGCGAACGGCCTGTGGTCCAACGGCATGATGGTGCAGGCGGCACTCGACGGCGCGGACATGAGCCAGCGCCAGGACTACCGCAGGCTGAGTCCGTTCACGCAAAACTATCGCTGCGCCGACGGCCGCTGGTTCATGATGGCCGTGTTACCGCAAAGCCAGGAACGCGCCTGGCCG
>JAUIEP010000290.1 GCA_030428835.1 Gammaproteobacteria bacterium
CCGCTCCGTCGCTGGGGCGCATCGCGCCGCCGGGTTTCCTGCGCCCCGGTCCTTCGGGAACGCGGTAGGTTGGAGCCCCCGGCGGATCGGGGAGGAGACCTTGGGAGGCAAGGCATAGATCCGAACCGCCGGGGGGGAGTCGCTTCGGGCGACCGTTCATCAATGGACGCGCCTGCGTTTGGGCAGACGCGTCCTGCAAGGAAAGACGGGCTGGACGCCAGCCCGCGGGGAATGACTCAGCCGGCCCGTCGGAGGGCCTGGCGGGATTCGCGGTCCGCTTTGTCCGCCGCCTTCACCGCGTCGAGTTGCCGCTCGAGCAGCGGGAGGAAGGCCTCGGAAACGCTCACGGATCGCAGGTGCTCGAACCGGCCGCCCGTGCGCCGGATCTGGATGTTGATACGCCCCGGCTTGCCGGCCTCGGAGGGCGTGTCGTGCAGGTTGTTATCGGATGCCGTACGGCTCATGCGGGGCATGTTTACAAGCCCTGTGCGTGTTGTCAAGGCTATCCGTACGGCTTTTGCGAAAAACTTTTTCAGAACCGGCGCCATCGCGGCGGGCGTCAGGCGCAGACAATGCGTCTGGCATTCGGGCACCGGCCTCACGGCAAGGCCATATCAAAAGTAGTGTTATGAGCAGCAAGAACATCCAGTCTGGCTATACCCGCGTCGGTCTGACCGTCCCGACGCCGCTTGCGAAACGGTTCCGCGAACTCTCCGACGAGTACGGGCCGCGCGGCGTCAAGAAGATGGGGACGATCGGTCTGTCCATCCTCGCCGGCCTCCCCGACGAGACGATGCAGGAGCTGCTGCTCTGGGCCTACAGCGCCGAGCAGAACCCCACGAAGGTGGACCCCGCCGGCGCCGCGATCACGCTGGCGTCCATCATCACGCGCGCCGCCGAGGGTGATCTGCGCCAGGCTGGCGTGCATGAGGACAAGGCGCCGACGTTCTATGTGGACCGGATCATCGACCCGGAGATCATGAAGCGGGGGCCGAAGAAGAGCGCGAGCTGAAGGCGGCGCGTTGGCGTCACGGGGACGCCGGGAAGGTCTGGAAATGCAGGGACAAACGGACGATCGCAACTGGATGATGCAGGCCGGCATCGGCGCCGGGATCGTCGCGGCACTCAGCGCCGGGCTCTGGGCGGTGTGGTATCTCAACGGGATCAACGCGGACGCGGCGCCGAACGAAACAGCGCCGACCGAATCGGCCGTTGCGGCGCCGGCGCCGGCGGATGACGATCCGGTCGAGCGGGCGGCGCGCACGCACACGCCCGAGGAGCTCCGTGCCGCCAGGTGGCGGTCCATCGAGCGGCAGCGCCTCGGCGGCGGCGAGCTGATCGACACCGGGATCGAGTTCCTTCGTGTGACGATGGAGCTGGAGGCGCAGGCGCAGGACGGCAAGCTGTACCGCTGGCGCGCCGAGTTCAACAACGCCTCCGAGCAGAGCGGCTACTTCTCCGACGCCTACCGCTTCAGCACGCGGCGATTCCGCGTGGCGTTCTGGGATTCCGAGGGTCGGGTCTTCCGGTCCTTCGGCCTCCACGACGAGACGCTGCGCGGCTCGGGGTGGTGCGGCGTGTCGGGGCCGATCCGCCTGACCCCCAAGGACGAGGCCAGGCTGCACGGCTACGGGCTGCTCGACACCGCGCGGTGACCGGCCGCCGGATCTGACTCCACCGGATCTGGTAGGTCCGAAAAAGTTATCCACAAGATCGGGATTCCGCTTGACATGTCCCGCCTGGTGTGGCAGGCTTCGCGCGTCCTGCAAGGGGACCGGCCTCATCGGGCCGGGGGAATGACGAAACTCGTGAGGGCTTCGGCCGCGGCTCGCACCGCCGCCACCCTCTGGACGCGCCTTCGGTTGGGCGCCGCTCCGTCGATGATCGGCGGGCGGCTGTCACCGGAGTCTTTTTCGTGCGCGTCCGCAACACCTGGCACGACAACCCGAACACCCCGGCAGCCTGCCGCACACGACGCCGCCGCCTCGCGGGCGGTCTCGCCGCGCCGGCCATGACGTCCGCCTCTGCGCCGACCGATCGGCCCGCCTTTGGGACCGCGGGGAGCCCGCGCGGCCGGCGTCGCGTCACCGGCGCCACCACCCAGCCACATCACCCCGGCGCCGGTCGTACGAACCCCGGCGCCGGGGGCCCGACTTTCTCCATCACCCGGCGGCGGCGCCTGACCATGTCGCCGCCGCCGGGGTCTGTTTGTAAGAACAACGCAAGAACCGTGTAAGTTTCAGCGAACTTACAACTGGTATTTCAGACTGTGAAACAAGGCACGCACGGAACGCGGGCCGCACACGAACGCGAGGCACGGAAGCCCATGAGCGAAAGTAACATTACAACCCTGTCCGACGGCCAACCCGCCGGCCCGGCGCCGGCCCGGCCCGCCGCCGCCGACGTCGGCGAGGTGCTCGCCCTGGAGGGCGTCAGCTCCCCGCTGCGGGCCCTCGGCCGGCTGATCGAGCAGAACCCCTTCCTCGCCATCGCCGGCGTCGTCGCCCTGTTCCTGGGCTCGATGGCGATGGGCGGCTGCGAGGCGCTCGAGCCCACCACGCCCAGCCCCATCACCGGCGAGAACGTCACCCACCGCGAGCTGCAAGCCCAGCTCACCGCCGAGCTCCGCACCCGCGACCAGGCGATCGTCGCCCACCAGGACGCCGCACGCCGCGAGATCGAGGCCGCCCAGCGGCTCGACGCCGACACCGACGGGCTCGTCGCCGAGTTCGAGGACGCCAACGAGGACCTCAACGCCAAGCGCGAAGCACGGGGGGCGGTGGCGGCGCAGGTGGGGGAGCTGGCGAGCCAGGTCCCCTACGGCTCGACGATCTGGGGTGTGCTCACCGGCG
>JAUIEP010000291.1 GCA_030428835.1 Gammaproteobacteria bacterium
GCTTGCCGAGGGATTCGACGGCGCGCCGCTGCCCGCGCTGCAGCCGCCCTGTGAGCGCGCCATGACCTCGGGCGGCAGCACCGGCCTGCCCAAGCTCATCATCGCGGCGGTGCCGGCGCTGTACGACCCCGCCACCGCGTCGCCGCTATTTCTGGCGCGCCGCGCCGTGCTGGTGCCCGGGCCGTTGTACCACGGGGCCCCGTTCAGTTCGGCGTTCCAGGGGCTGTTCGCCGGGTGCCGTGTCGTGCTCATGCAGCGCTTCGACGCGGCCCGCTGCCTGGAACTGGTCGCGCGGCACCGGGTGGATCGCATGATGATGGTCCCCACCATGTTGCAGCGCATCTGGCGCCTGCCGCGGGCCGTGCGCGAGGCCGCGGATGTCTCCTCCTTGCAGTTCATCCTCGTCGGGGGAGCGCCCTGTCCGGCCTGGCTGATGCGCGCCTGGATCGAGTGGCTGGGTCCCGACGTCATGCACGAGGCCTTCGGGTCCAGCGAGCGGGCGGGGGGCACCTTCATCACCGGGCGGGAGTGGCTCGAGCACCCGGGTTCCGTGGGGCGCCCGTCCCCCGGGTGCCGGCTGAAGATCCTCGACGACGACGGCAATGAGCTGCCCCCGGGGCAGATGGGCGAGATTTTCGTGCTGCCCGATGGGGGCCAGGGTTCCACGTACCGCTACGTGGGGGCCGAACCGCGCGCCACGCGCGACGGCTGGGAATCGGTCGGCGACATGGGCTACCTCGATGACGACGGCTATCTCTACCTCGGCGATCGCCGCACGGACATGATCGTGTCCGGTGGGCGCAACATTTACCCGGCGGAGGTGGAGGCGGCGATCGACGCCTGCCCGGGTGTGCGCTCCAGCGCCGTGATCGGCCTGCCCGACGAGGACCTGGGCCAGCGCGTGCACGCTATCGTCGACGTGGGGGAGGGAACGGGCGATGAAGCCGCGCTGCGCGAGCACCTGGCGGGCGAACTCGTGGCCTACAAACTGCCGCGCAGTATCGAGTTCGTCGACACGCCGCTGCGGGATGACGCGGGCAAGGTGCGGCGGCCGGCCCTGCGCGGGGCGCGTATCGGCGGTTGACGAGGCGAGTGACCGGTTGCGCCCGCCAATGCGCCCGGCACGGGTCGCGTGTGGGGAGTGTGCAGTGCTGTGTGCGGGAAATCACGGGGCGCTGTCGCGCCCCGTGGGGAGGGGTGGGTCAGGCGTCTACGCTGAGCAGTTCGGTGCTGGAGCCGTCGTCGTCAGAACGGTAACGGTACTTGACCTCGCTGCCCTCAGGAGCGCTTTGCAGGCGCTCGTCGTGCGGCAGTTTGAACTCCATCTTCTGGTCGCGGCGTACGCGGCAGCGTGACGATTCGTCATAGCGCTTGACCGAGTGGATCTTGACCATGGTTGACTGTTCCGCGCCGGAGCCGTTGCGCTCCACCGTGCCCTCGAGCAGGCAGTCTTTCTCCGCCAGCGCGATCGGGCTGGCGCCCACCAGGGCCGCCAGTGTGACTGTGTGTAATAGTTTTTTCATGTCGTGTACCTCTTTTGTGTGTACAACTGAGACACACGCTACCTAAATTCGACGCCGCTTGCCACCTCGCGACGAGAAAATTTCATCATTTTGTAACAATTTTGTGTTTTGAGACCGGTTTCAGTGCGCGCCCGCCTCTGCCGTGCGGGGAGAAACGTCATCTACCTGTCATAAAACTGAAAAACAACGACCCTATACTTCCGGTCAGTTCCAGAAACCCTCCCGGGATCCGTTGAGACGACAGCTATGCAGCGCTTTCTATTGATCGCCACCACCGCCCTGGTCCTCGCGGGCCCGTCTCCAGCCGGCGCCCTGTCACTGGCGGCGGACGAGTTCAAGGCGTCGCGGCTCATGGCCTGTGCCATGGCGCAGGAAGCACTCGGGCAACTCTCGGAAAAAGAGTACGGCGAGCAGGCGCTGAACCTGCTGGACGGTTTCGAGGACGCGGAGCGCGACGCTATCATCGCCAAGGCCATCGGTTACTACGACGGACTCATGTTCGCGATCGATGAGGGTGACACCACCGCGCACAATCTCAGGTTGCGCGACTTTGTCGCCAGCGGCACCTGCAGCGGCGACTACCGCAGGATGACCGTCAGTCTCTGAACGCCCGGGCGCGCCGCCCGGTTTTTCTTTCCAGCGCCACCGTTCACCAGCAGGACCCCGGCTTTCACCCGTCGGGGTTTTTCTTTTGTGCTGCCATCCCGCCAGCAGCGGTGCGTGTTTAACAATTCTGCAACACAAGCATCACCTGAGTGTCATCAACACCCTCTAGCATCCCCCGACCATAAGGCCCGGATAGTAAAAATTCACAGTTGTAGCTGTGCATCCGGCCACACCAGATTCCATTGGTCAGCTCAAGGCATGCGCGCTCTATGAAACGATTGGCAGTCAACGCGGGACTTCTTTTCGCTCTTCTCTCCCAACCGGCACTGGCTGCCAAAACCTACCTGATGGTCTTTCTCGACGATGCGCCCGTTTCCGGCATCGAACTGGATCTCGACGGTGTGGATGCCGGCACCACCAATGCGCGCGGCAGTGCGGAGATCGAGCTCGAGGCCGGCGAGCATGTACTGACGCTGGTCGATGACGAAATTCGCTTTCCTGTCGCGTTCTCATCCGACGCGGGCGAGGACGTGGAGGTCAGCGTCACGTTCAACAGCACCCCGGGTGTGGCGCCGGCGGTCACGGTGCGCAATTTCGGTCCCGGCGATACCGGCAGCGGCTATATCACCGGCCAGGTGCTGGACGCCGCGGGCGCGCCGGTATCCGGCGCCCGCATCGCCCCGGATGGCGCGGGCTACGCGGCAACCGCCGATAGCG
>JAUIEP010000292.1 GCA_030428835.1 Gammaproteobacteria bacterium
ACCCGCCGGGCCGCGATACTTGAAGCGCTGGTCGCGTACCGCGAACAGGGTCTCGCTGTCGTAGTAGTAGAGGAACTCGTGCGGGGTCGGGCCGCCGCGCTGTAACACCGGGAGGATGCTGCGCCCATCCAGCACCCGGTCCTGCGGCGCGGGCAGGTCGAGCAGGTCCAGCACTGTGGGCAGCAGGTCCGTGCCCATGGCCATCGCGCCCTCTGTGCGGCCCGGCGCGATACCCGCAGGCCAGTGCGCGATGAACGGCACGCGCATGCCGCCCTCGAACGTCGTGCCCTTGTTGCCGCGCTGGTCACCGGCATCCCCCAGGAACCACGGGCCGTTGTCGGACGTGATCAGGATGAGCGTGTTGTCGAGCTGCCCGGTGGCCTCGAGCGCGGCGACGATCTCGCCGATGCTGTCGTCGATCTCCTCCAGCACATCGCCGTACAGCCCCCCGGCGGATCGGCCCAGCCGTTCCCCGCGCACGTGCAGGGGGTCGTGGGGGAAGTTGTGCGCGAAGTACAGGAAGAAGGGCGCATCTGCGTGTTCCCGGATGAAGCGCACGGCCTCGCGCGTGTAGTGCTCCGTCAGGCGCTCCTGGTCGGCGGGCGCCTCGATCTCGACCTCAGTGTCGCGGTAGAGGGCGAAGGGCTCCATGTCGTTGCTGTACAGCGCGCCGAAGTAGCTGTCGAAGCCGAAGTCGTTGGGCAGCGAGGGGCTCACGTCGCCCATGTGCCATTTACCGACCATACCCGTGGCGTAGCCCGCCGCCCCGAGCACCTCGGGCAGCGTGATCTCCTCGGCGGGCAGGCGCAGCGGCGTGTCGGAACCGAGCAATACCCTGAACATGCCCGCCTGGAAGCTGCCGCTAGGGAAGACGACGTTGGGCAGGCCCGCCCGCGGCGCCAGCCTGCCGGTCATGATCCCGGCGCGCGAGGGCGTGCAGACGGGCGCGGGGGAGTGAAAATCCGCCAGCGTCACGCCGTTCGCGGCGAGTGCGTCGATGTGCGGGGTGTGCAGCGGGTTGCCCTGCGAGCCGGCCCCGATATCGCCGTAGCCCATGTCGTCGTACAGCACCAGCAGGATGTTGGGGCCCGGCGCGGTCCCGGCTCTGGCGATCGCCGCCAGGTAGTCCTCCTTGGCCGCCAGGTGATCGGCGTTGTCCTGTTGCCCCGGCCCGAGCAGGCGCGCGCCGACAAACAGCGCGACGATCAGGAGCAGGAGAAGCAGAGTGCCGGCCAGCGCGGTGACGCGGCGCCACAGGAACGAGAGGATTTTCATATCGGTTTAATTCTCTGGGGTCGGCGGCTTGAAGCCCTGTGCGGGTCGGCACTACATTGAAAACCATAGAAGACCGACGCAGGGCGCTGCAACACGCGATTCTACACATTCCGCGGAAACAGGGCAGGCATGAAGAACCTCGAACAGAAAACAGTTCTCGTCTGTGGCGGCGCCACGGGCATCGGCGCGGCGACCGTGCGCCGCCTCGCCGCCGAGGGTGCGCGGGTAGGTATCGGCGACCTGAACCACGAGGCCGCCGCGGCGCTGGCCGGGGAGCTGCGCGCCGCGGGGGCGGATGTCTCCGCCTGGGCCTACGACCAGGCGGACGAGGCCAGCGTCAACGATCTGGTGGCCACTGCGCTCGGTGAATTCGGTGCCCTCGACGGCCTGTTCGCCAACGTCGCCGACCTCGGCGTCATCTACTCCGACGGCGACCTGCTTACCAACGAGCTCGACATCTGGCGGCGTACGCTCGACGTGAATCTCGTCGGCACCGTGGCGCTCATGCGCGCGGTATTGCCGGGGATGCTGGAGCGCGGCGGCGGTGCGCTGGTACTGACGTCCTCGGACGCGGGCGTGATCGGCGAGCCGGAGCGCCCCGCTTACGCGGCCAGCAAGGCCGGCATCAATTCGCTGTGCCGCCACGTGGCGTCGAAATGGGGCAGGGAGGGTATCCGTTGCAACGTGGTGTCGCCCGGCTTTGTTGTTACGCAGCAGATCGAGACCAATATGACGAAGGAGATGCTCGACTACATGCTGCGCGGTGCGCGCAGTACTCGCCATGGCGCGCCGGACGATATCGCCGGCGCGGTGGCCTACCTGCTGTCCGATGACGCCGAGTGGGTGAACGGCCAGGTGTGGCGCGTCAACGGCGGCGTCAGTTTTGCCAACTAGGGAGTGAGCACGTGATTACCCAGGACAGTGTGGCGAGTGATGATATCGAGATCGAGGCCCCGGCCGAACTCGTGTGGGAGATCCTGCTGGACTTCGACAACTACGGCGCCTGGAACAGGTTCTGTCCTGAGGTGAAGGGCGAGGCGAAGGTGGGCGCCGCATTGCACATGATGGTGGACCTCGGCAACGGACTGCAGCCGCAGGTCGAGTACGTCACGCGCCTGGAGCCGCCGCGGCGCGTGACCTGGTCGATGGAAAACAAGCCGGGAGACCCGATCCACGCCGATCGCACACAAACTGTCACCCCGCTCAGCGCGACCACCTGCCGCTACTCGTCCATCGACGAATTCAGCGGCGAGGCCGTGGCGCCAATGGTCGAGGCGCTGGGGGCGGCGGTGGAGACCGGCTTCAACCTCTGCGCGCAGGGACTCAAGGCCTACGCCGAGCAGCGCTTTCGCGAGGGCTGAGGGTCAGGCCCTGCCCAGCAGGTCCTTCGCGATGGCGACAACCTGCATCTCGTCGGTACCCGCGTAAATCTGCAGGATCTTGGCGTCGCGCATGAGCTGTTCCACCCGCGTCTCGCGCATGTAGCCGGCGCCGCCGAACACCTGCACCGCCTCCGTGGCGACTTCCATCGCCGTCTGCGCTGAATACAGCTTCA
>JAUIEP010000099.1 GCA_030428835.1 Gammaproteobacteria bacterium
AGTGCCGCCCGAAACCGAAGGAGATGTGGTCCGACGTGTCCCGGTCGAGGTCGAACGCGTCCGGGTTGTCGAACTTGCGTTCGTCGCGGTTGGCTGAGCCGATGTGGCACAGCACACCCACGCCGGCCTCCAGGGGCACGCCGGCGATCTCGGTATCCCTGATGGTCTCGCGCATCACGGTGGAGATCGGCGACTCCCAGCGCATCGTCTCGGCGATGAACTGCGGGACGAGTGAACGATCACTGCGCACGCGCTCCGCGAGTTCGGCATCACGGATGAGCTGGTAGAAGCAGCTGCCCAGCAGGTGATTGGTCGTCTCGGCGCCGGCCAGTACCAGCAGGCGCAGGAACGAGATGATCTCGTAGTCCGACATCTGCTCGCCGTCCACCGCGGAGCGGATGAGCGTGGAGATGATGTCGTCGCCCAGGTTGTCGCGGCGCTCGGCGATGATCGGCGTGAAGTACTCCTCCAGCCGTCCGGAGGCCGCGAAGCCGCGCTCCGGGTCGGC
Organism: Gammaproteobacteria bacterium; assembly: GCA_030428835.1. GTDB lineage: Bacteria > Pseudomonadota > Gammaproteobacteria > Pseudomonadales > Halieaceae > Marimicrobium. Next base: position 509 of record JAUIEP010000099.1, read on the forward strand.
CGATATCAGGCAGAGGTCGCAGGCCGTGCGGTGCACCATGTCGACATCGTCCGCCGGGATTCCGAGCACGGAGACGAACACCGTCAGCGGGAAGTGGAAGAAAAACTGCTCGTGCAGGTCGGTCGCGCCGTCCTCCACGAAGCGGTCGATATAGCTGTCGGCGATGTCGCGGATCAGGGTGCGGAAGTCGCCGCCCTTCAGGGCGCGGGGCGTCATCGACGGTGTGATGAGTGTGCGGTGCTTGAGGTGTTCGCGCCCGTTCATGCCGACGATGGTGGGGCCCATCACGAGCCCCATGGTGCGCTGCACGATGTCGCTGCCGAAGGTCTCGGCGTCCGACAGCACGGCTTTCACATCCTCGTAGCGCGTGATCATGACACTGCGCTCGGTGCCGATCGACGTCGCGTCGGCGCCCCTGCGCGTCTCGATCACCGGGCTCTCTGCGCGCAACCGCTTGTACAGTGGGTAGGGGTTGGCCACGGGCGCCATGGGACCCAGGGCCATCAGGGTGTGGATGTCGAGTGCGTCACCGCCCATTGTTCTTGTCCTGTGGGCTGCCTAATCGGTTTTTGCCCCTGTGCAGGTGGGGCGAACCTCTAACCCCCACAGCTTAGCACCGAATATCGGTGGGGGTGTTACCTGTTTTTCACACTCGCCCCGGCCGCTGTCCTAGGCCGCGTCGGCTTTCGCCGTTTCGGGGTCGAAGGTGATCTGCAGGGTCTTCATGGCGTTCACGAAGAAGGAGCGGACGTACTGCGGCTCGCCCTTGAACTGCGGGTTGCGCAGCCGCGGGATGATCTCCTCGAACATGATCTTCAGTTCCAGCCGGGCCAGGTGTGAACCGATGCAGAAGTGCTGGCCGATTCCGAACGAGCGCAACTGGTTGTAGAGATCGGGCATGCGCTCGGCGCGGCGCACGTCGAAGCGCATGGCGTCATCGCCGAAGGCCTCCTCGTCGTGGTTGGCCGCGTGGTAGTGCAGGATGATCTTGTCGCCCTTCCTGATCTGCTGGCCGCCGAGCTCGCAGTCTTCCATGGCGGTGCGGCGCATGGAGATGAACGCGGTGTTGTAGCGCAGCATCTCCTCGCAGGCGTCGCCGATTTTGTCGGGGTTGTCCACCAGGTACTGTAGCTGGTCCGGGTGCTCCATCAGCAGTCGCATGCCCTGGGCCATCACGGTGCGGGTAGACTCGTTGCCGCCGACCAGGATGAGTATGAACATCCAGCCGAACATCTCGTCGGACAGGGGCTCGCCGTCCAGCTCCGCATCCAGCAGCGCGCCGGTGATGTTGTCCATCGGCTCCCGGCGATGTCTCTCCGCGATACTCATGGCGTAACCGATTACCTCCGCCGCCGCGAGCTGGCCCTCCTCCATGGAGGTGGACATGTCCGGGTCGTCCGCGAAGATCATGGTGTTCGTCCAGTCGAAGAACTTCTTGCGGTCTTCGAGCGGTACGCCGAGCAGTTCCAGGATGGCGATCAATGGCAACTCCGCCGCGACCTCCTCCACGAACTCGCACTCGCCGCGGTTCGCCACCGCGTCGACGATGCGCCGGGCGTGTTCACGAAATTTCGGCTCGTAGGACTCCACGCGCTTGGGTGTGAACGCGTTGCGCACGATGCGGCGCACCTTCTGGTGCTTGGGCGGGTCCATGTTGATGATGGTAAATTTCTGCATCTCCATGATGTCGTCGTCGTACTCCATGGGGAACGCGGTGCGCTCCTCGGAGGAGAACAGCCTGGGGTTCTTGGAGACGATGTCCATTTCCCGCACGTGGGTCACCGCCCAGTACGGAATGCCGGTGATGGGGTCCTCGATCCTGACAACGGGTCCTGCCTCGCGGATCTCGCGCAGCTTGTCGTAGGGCATGCCCGCGGCGTAGGTGTCCGGGTCCAGCAGGTTGGCGAAGGGGCATTGGCTCATGGTGTGCTCCGGTGTGGAAATCCGCTCCGATAATCTCGGAACTAATAACTATTAGTCTGTAGCGAATTTTCTCACAGGAGCGGGGGTTGGTAAAGGCCTGGCCGGGTCGGATGTGCTGAATCCGCGGGCCCGTTTTGCCGGGGCCAATGATCCGGGCCGGGCTACCGGGAGCGTCGCAAGCGCGACGCCCACACACCAGCCAGGCCGGCGAGCAGCAGCGCGAGAGAGGCGGGGGCAGGCGCCGGGAAGGCCGGACCCCTGAAGAAAAAGTGACCGACCCGGCTATCCTCCCTGCCTTTGTCGTAGGTTGCCGTGCCAATGCGTATGTGGTCCCGCACGTAGATGCTGTCGCCATCGCGCACGCTGCCGCCGTACGCGCTGTCCTGTAACGCCGTGCGGGTCATGCCGGTGACCTCAAAGTAGGTGTCGAAGGTGACCGGGTCGTAGTAGGTGGCGGTGGCGAAAAACAGGGCCTCGAAGAAGTCGGTAGCCGCGGGTATGTAGAGGTCCTCGATCGCATCGGGCGGCACGAGTTGCTCGGCCGGCGGCAGGAAGTTGTTGAACAGGTAATTGACGTCGAGCAGCGTCGCCCAGGTCCAGCCGTCGAGGCTGCCGCCGTTGAGATCACCGCTGCACGCACCCGTGATCGGGTCGCAGACCGCGGCCACCTCGTTCCAGCTCGTCCAGATGAAGTTGGCCGGTTGCTGCCACTCGCGGCCGTCGACCGTGACGGTTGGCAGGAAAGTCGCCTGCGCCGGCAACGCGGTGAGCAGCAGCATGCCGGCGATAAATTTTACTGTGCGGATGTGAAGTCTGGTCACGCGCTGTGCCTGCGACCCCCGGCGGGAGGGTCTCCAAGGACTGATGATCCTGAGTATAGGTCAAGAATGAGGCAACGCACGGGATGTGGGCCCGTCGGGAGAGGCCGCGGGCTGCCCGCTGGTTGTTTGTGGAGGCGTCAGCTTTCCTTCATCTTGCTGACGATCACGAACCACTTCTCCATGTTGTCGCGGCTGGTGTCCAGCAGCTCGAGGCCGACCCAGAAGTTGATGCCGTCGTCCGCCTCGCCCAGCCAGCGGGCGATGCCGTGCAGTTCGAGGTTCTCGACCCAGCCGTCCTGCGGCACGGCGATATTGAGACTGGCTCCCGGCTCGATGCGCTCGGGGGAGGTGATACGCAGGCCGTGCATGGAGATGTCCACGGTCTCGCAGCGGATGATCGGGTTTTCTGTCTCACGGCGGCTGCCGGGAGTTACGACTTCGATGTAGATGGCCTGGACGACGTCGTAGCGAGCAAAGCGGCGTCGTTCGATTCCCTGAGCCGGCATACCGATCCTCTCAGTCTGGGCGTGATTCGTATTTTACAGGGCGGCGGGGTCGTTATTTTCTCTCCCACGGGGCACCGGGTCAGGTAAATAGTACGGCGTGGAAAGCGGCAGGATTACCCGTATCCGCCGCTCATGCGCCGCCGGACTCCGCGCGGTAGGCCAGCGCCTCGCCGATGTGCGCTGCACCGACGCGCTCAGTGCCTGCCATGTCCGCTATCGTCCGCGCCACCCGCAGCGCGCGGTGGATGCCCCGGCCCGACAGTTTGAGGGCCTCGCCCGCGGTTGCGAGCTGCGCCTGCGAGTCGCGCTCCAGCGCGCAGACCTCGAGCAGCCGGGCGCTGGGCAAGTCGTTGTTGGCACAACCCTGGCGGGCGAGTTGTCGTTGCCTGGCCCGCGCGACCCGGTCGCGCACGACGGCGGAGCACTCCTCGTCCCTCGGGGGTGCCAACAGCATGTCGGGCGGCAGTCGCGCGACCGGCACGTGCAGGTCGATGCGATCGAGCAGCGGCCCCGAGATGCGCCCGCGGTAGCGGGTGACCTGGTCAGGGTGGCAGCGACAGTGCCGGCTGTCGTCGCCCAGGTAGCCGCAGGGGCAGGGGTTCATCGCCGCCACCAGCTGGAAGCGTGCCGGGTAACAAACCTTGTGATTGGCCCGCGACAGGGTGATCGAGCCGGTCTCCAGAGGCTCCCGCAGGACCTCCAGGCACTGCCGGTTGAACTCCGGCAACTCGTCAAGGAACAGCACCCCGCCGTGGGCCAGCGAGATCTCACCGGGGCGCGGCCGTGCCCCGCCGCCCGCCAGCGCGGCGGCGCTCGCGCTGTGGTGCGGCGCGCGGAACGGGCGCTGGGGGCTAATGCTCACTTTCCCCGCCAGCCCCTGCGCGTCGTGCAGTGCGAAGTTGGTAAGCGCTTCCTCACTTTCCGCCTCAGGCAGGATACCTGGCAGGCGACTGGCCAGCAGGCTCTTGCCGGTGCCGGGCGGGCCGTGCAGCAGGAGGTGGTGACCGCCGCTGGCGGCGATCTCCAGGGCGCGCTTGGCGGGGGCCTGGCCGACCACCTCGCTCAGGTCGGGATAGGCGGTCGGTTGCGTATCCGGGGCGGCGGCCGTGGGGTCCAGGGGCACGGCGCCGTTGAGGTGCGCGCAGAGGGTGAGGATGTCCGCCGCGCCGCGGACATCGGCGCCCGGCACGATGGCGGCGCGGCCGGCGCTATCCTGCGCCACCACCAGGATGCGCCCGGCGGCCCGGCTGGCCAGCGCGGCTGCCACGACGCCGGGCACGGGGCGCAGGCTGCCGTCCAGGGCGAGTTCGCTCACGAACTCGTGGCGCCCGAGCAGGTCGAGCGGCACCTGTCCGCTGGCGGCGAGGATGCCCAGGGCGATGGGCAGGTCGAAGCGGCCGCCCTCCTTGGGCAGATCCGCGGGGGCGAGATTGACGGTGATGCGGCGGTCGGGGAAGTCGAAGTGGGAATTGAGCAGCGCGCTGCGCACCCGGTCCTTGGCCTCGCGCACGGCGGTCTCGGGCAGGCCGACGATGTGGAAGGCGGGCAGGCCGTTGGCAAGGTGGGTTTCCACGCGCACGGGCGGCGCGTCGATGCCGGCCAGCGCCCGGCTGTGGATGACTGACAACTCCATTGTCGTTCGCCTGCTCGTCCGTGAGCACCGGCCGCCTGCCGGCGCGAATCAATCGTTCTCGCCGCTCGCCTCCAGGGCGCGGGACAGGTCGTCCAGTTCCTGCTCGAGCTGCGCGACCCGTTCACGGGTGCGGCGCAGTACCTCGGCCTGTGCATCGAACTCCTCGCGACTCACTACGTCGAGCCGCGAGAGCGCCGACCGGGCCAGTGAGCGCAGGCTCTTGTCCACTTCCTCGCGGGCACCGGAGCCGCTCACGAGTTCGCCGACTTCGCGCAGGACGTCCCAGGGTGGGGGCGGGGGTTTGATGGCCATAGTGAGGCACCCGGTACAGGCAACGAGGGCAAGAGTCTAGAGCATTTGTCCGTGAGGGCACACCTCCGCGCTGCGCACTAAAAAGGTGCCAAGCACTTTAATGGTGCGTCAAGCTCGCGCTATTTACGCGCATTTGAGGGCCCGGAAATAGCTATCTCATTGTTTTCACGAGCTAATTGTGAACTTGGCACGGTCTCTGCAATTACTCGGCCGACAGATTTCTAACGCGCACAGAATGCGCCCGTAGCGAATGGACGCCTGACCGAATCTGTTATCTGACAAACACAGGAGAAAGACATGCTCAACAAGAAACTGATTCCCGCCGCTCTGGCCACTGCTCTGGCATCCGGCATGGTAGCGGCACCTGCATCGGCGGACCTGTCTGCCAATATCGGCTTCGCCTCAGAGTACTACTTCCGCGGCCTGCTGCAGAACGATTCTTCTGCCAGCGCGGGCCTGGACTTCGAAGCCGGTGGCTTCTACGTCGGTACCTGGGCGGCTGACGTGGGCGACGGCCTCGAGGTTGACCTCTACGGCGGTTACGGCCTGGAAATCGGCGACTTCTCATTCGGTGTCGGCGCGACCGGTTACTACTACACCGGCGACTTCGACGACACCTACGAGGAACTCAACCTGAGCGCCGCCTTCTCGTTCATCAGCATCGACTACGCCGTCGGCGAGTGGGATGGGTTCGGTGACGACGCCGATTACGACATCCTCACGGTCGGCCTGGAGTACGAAGGCTTCTTCTTCACCTGGGGTTCCTGGGGTGTTGCCGAGGACGACCTCGCCGAAGGCGACTACTTCGAGCTGGGCTACGGCACAGAGATCGGTGGCTTCGACGTCGGCGTCTACGGTGTGTACACCGACGAGGACCTGACCGGCGGTGATGAGTGGGACGAGGCGCTGATCTTCACCCTCGGCAAGTCGTTCGACTTGTAAGCAATCTCCGGTGACGCCCGACCACCGGGCGTCACTGCACTACACATTGTTTGAAGGAGAGTTACATGAAACTCATCACGGCCATTGTAAAGCCATTCAAGTTAGACGACGTGCGTGAAGCGCTGTCAGAAATCGGTGTGCAGGGCATCACCGTGACCGAAGTGAAGGGCTTTGGACGTCAGAAAGGCCACACCGAGTTGTACCGCGGTGCTGAATACGTCGTCGACTTCCTGCCCAAGGTGAAGATCGAGGTTGCCGTTGCAGACGGCGCGGTCGATCAGACCATCGAGGCCATCACCAAGGCTGCCAATACCGGCAAGATCGGTGACGGCAAGGTGTTCGTTTCTCCGATGGAGCAGGTGATCCGCATTCGTACCGGCGAGACCGGCGAAGACGCGATCTAACCCCGAATTCACTGTAAGCAGAGAGTTATCCTCATGGAAAACAATATTTTCGAATTACAGTACGCCATGGACACCTTTTACTTCCTGGTGTGTGGCGCGCTGGTAATGTGGATGGCGGCAGGCTTTGCGATGCTCGAAGCCGGCCTCGTCCGCTCCAAGAACACGACAGAAATCCTGTTGAAGAACGTGGCACTGTTCGCAGTGGCGTCAACGATGTACCTGGTGTGTGGTTATCAGTTCATGTACGACGGCGGCTACTTCCTGTCGGGTGTCACCACGGTGGCGCAGATGGACGACGCAGCGGTCGCCGCGGTGCTTGATGCATCGAAGGAAGCCGGATTCGGCGACATGGGCGAATACGCCGGTGCCTCCGACTTCTTCTTCCAGGTGGTGTTTGTCGCAACCGCGATGTCCATCGTCTCCGGTGCCGTGGCCGAGCGCATGAAGCTGTGGGCGTTCCTCGCCTTCGCGGTGGTCATGACCGGCGTCATCTACCCGATAGAAGGCGGCTGGACCTGGGGCGGCAAGGCTGTGCCCTTCATCGGCGAGCTGAGCTATAGCGACTACGCCGGTTCCGGCATCGTACACATGGCCGGTGCGGCGGCCGCCCTGGCGGGCGTGCTGCTCCTCGGTGCGCGTAAGGGCAAGTACGGCGCTGACGGTTCCATCAAGGCCATCCCGGGCGCCAACCTGCCGCTCGCGACCCTCGGTACCTTCATCCTGTGGATGGGCTGGTTCGGGTTCAACGGTGGTTCCACGCTGAAGCTGGGCGGTATCGGTGTCGCCAACGAGGTCGCGAACGTCTTCCTCAACACCAACGCAGCCGCAGCGGGCGGCCTGATCGCGGCGCTGATCGTTGCCCGCATCATGTTCGGCAAGGCTGACCTCACGATGGCACTCAACGGTGCCCTGGCAGGCCTGGTGGCTATCACCGCGGAACCTGCCGACCCGACGCCCCTGCTGGCCACCATCATCGGTGCGATCGGCGGCGTGATCGTGGTCTTCAGCATCATCTCGCTCGACAAGATCAAGATCGACGACCCTGTCGGTGCGATCTCGGTACACGGCGTGGTCGGTCTGTGGGGCATCTTCGCGGTGCTGCTGTCCGACTCCGATGCGACCTTTATGGGCCAGCTCGTCGGCGCCGCGGTGATCTTCGTGTGGGTCTTCGTCGCCAGCCTGATCGTGTGGGGCGTCCTCAAGATGATCATGGGAATCCGGGTCAGCGAGGAAGAGGAGTACGAAGGCGTCGACCAGTCCGAGTGCGGCATGGAAGCCTACCCCGAGTTCGTCGGAGCCTCAGGTTCCGGCGCGTAACAACAAGCTTGCGGGCGCATTTAACGATGCGTTATTTGGGGGGCCCTTCGGCCCCCCTTTTTTTTGTTCTCTTTTTTTGGTGACGAGTTAGCTATTTCTATCGGAAATAAGGCAACTGTCATCGCTCCCCGCAGGGTCGAATGCATTCGACGCCGCACACAGCTCTCAATAGACACCGAAGCCAGCATTGCGAACCCGAATCCGCGTCGAATGCATTCGACCCTACAGGGCGCTGTACGCGGGCCACACGCGGCATTGCCCGGCTTTCGCCGCCCGGTTAGTAAATACTTCGCAACCCGAAATAGTTCATACTTTTCAGCAGCTTAATCCCCCTAAAATGTCGCCCACAGACTCGGCTGATACCGACACAGAACAGCTGTGCCAGGAGCACAGGGCACCCGGGGAAGGTGAATGTCGTGGCGGGACTGGTTTCTGACAACCGTAATTAGGAGAACAAGACATGCTCAAGAAAAACCTGTTGGCCGCAGCCGTGGCCACTGCTTCCCTGGCGGCCATGGGCGCGACCGGCGTCCAGGCTGAAGAAGATTCCTGGTATTCAACCAGCGCGAACGCCGCGATCACCACGGACTACCGCTTCCGCGGTATCTCCCAGAGCGACGAAGATGTGGCCGTGCAGGCCGGCTTCGACGTCGAGTTCAGCCCTGGCTTTTACGCCAGCATCTGGGGTTCATCCGTGGACTTCGGCGGCGATACCGACACGGGTTCCTACGGCACCGTGGAGATGAACTACGTTGCGGGCTGGGCCGGTACCTTCGGTGATTCCGATTTCGGTATCGACGTCGGTTACATCTACTACGACTACCCGGGTGACACCGTTGCCAATGAAGGCGACTACCAGGAAGTCTACGTGGGCACCAGCTACGGCGACTGGGTGACCTTCCAGATCAACTACTCGGACGACTACTACGCCGAGACCGACGAGTTCTGGTACTTCTCCCTGGGCTCGAGCTTTTCATTGCCCAACCTGGAAGCCCTGACGTTCAACGCACACGTCGGTTACAACATGCTGGACGAGGACGACGGCTTCCTGGCACCGGGTGAGGACGAGTACTTCGATTACAGCCTGGGCGTGACCTACACCCTGGCGGACATCGACTTCTCGCTGGCCCTGGTGGGTACGGACCTCGACCGCGACGACGTCGGCGCGGCCACGGAAGAGCTGGCTGACGACACCGCGGTGTTCACCATCTCCAAGTCGTTGTAAACGCGAAACGGTCGCCGGCGCGCTCGCGCCGGACACCGAAGCGGGCGCCGGGACGAGAGCCGGGCGCCCGTTTTTTTTGGCTTACCGCGCCGCGGTCGAATACATTCGACCCCACGGGCGTGGGTACCAGGTTTTTTTAGCCGAGCCCCGCGATCGCCGCGGGCAGTTCCTTCAGGTTGCCGATCTCCCGGTCCGCCGGCGTGCCCCCCGGCCATGCCCGGCCGCGACTGTTCATCCACACGGTGCGCAAACCGACACGCTGCGCGCCGAGGATGTCGTGGTCCGGGTCATCGCCCACGTGGGCGATGGCGTGTGCGGGCGCGCCGGATTTTTCCAGCGCCGCGAGGAACATGTCCGGCTCGGGTTTGCTGGCGCCGACGTCCTCGGCGAGGAAGGCGAAGTCGAAGTATTCCGCCGCATCGGTCTTGTAGATGTCGGCGTTACCGTTGGTGAGCGCTCCCAGCGTGTAGCGTTGCGCCAGTTCCTCCAGTACGCCCAGCGCTTCCTCGTAGAGTTCCACACGGTGGCGCTCCGCGAGGAACACGGCGAAGGCGGCCTCGGCGCCCTGCTGCGCCTCGCGCTGCGAGTAGCCCGCCGCCAGTTGCAGTTCCGTCAGCATCTGCTTGCGCATCTGGCTCACGTGGTGCTTGAGCTCCGGGTGGCGTCGCCAGACCGCCTTCTTGAATTCGAACAGCGCGTTGTGGTCGAAGGCTTCCGCCGCGCCCGGACGGTGTTCGAGCAGCCAGGCCTGTTGCGCCTCCTCGGCGCGGATGAGGGCCGGTTCGACATCCCACAGGGTGTTGTCGAGGTCGAACGTGATAACGGTTATGGACACGTCAGTCGCGCTCGCGGCGCCTCGCCCTCGGGTGCGCGGCGTCGTAGACCTTCGCCAGGTGCTGGAAGTCCAGGTGCGTGTAGATCTGCGTGGTCGCGATGTTGGCGTGCCCCAGCAATTCCTGCACGGCGCGCAGGTCGCCCGAGGACTCGAGCATGTGGCTCGCGAACGAGTGGCGCAACATGTGCGGGTGCACGTCCTGGTGGATGCCCGCCCTGCGGCCCAGCAGTTTGAGTCGCGCCTGAATGCTGCGCACGCCCAGGCGGCGGCCGCGGGTGCTGGTGAACAGCGCCTGTTCACCAGCCGCCGCCGTGCGGACCTGCTGCCACCGCGCGAGGGCCTCCAGCGCCACACCGCCCACCGGCACGGTGCGGGTCTTGTTGCCCTTGCCGGTCACGGTGAGCAGCCGCGTGTGGGGGTCGACAGCCCCGATGTTCACGGCCGCGAGCTCCGACAGCCGCAGCCCGGAAGAGTAGAACAGCTCGGCGATGGCGAGGTCGCGCAGCAGCAGCGGGTCGCTGCCGCGCTGCGTCAGGTACCGATCCATCTGGTCGGCGTCGAGGGTCTTGGGCAGTTGCCGGGGCTTGCGCGGCGCCTGCACGCTGGCCGCGGGGTTGCGCGGGCGGCCGTTCTGCCGGCCCTGGTAGTTGTAATAGGAGCGCGCCGCGGAGAGGGCGCGCTGGATGCTGCTGCCCGCCAGTCCGCGGCGGTGCAGGCCGCTCACCCAGGCGCGGATGTCGGCCTCCACCAGGTCGGCGATGTCCGCACCGCCGGCGTGGGCCTGCAGCGAGAGCAGGTCGCGGCGGTAGTTCGAGAGCGTGTGCGGCGACAGGTTGCGAACGTCGCGCAGGTAGTCGAGGAACGCCGCGGCCGAGGGCGTGAGTTCAGCCGCCTTGGCGCCGTCTGTCACGTGGCGCCACTCAGGCGCGCAGGCGCGGCAGCAGGCGGCAGATGACGTCGGCGATATGCGACAGGAACAGGGTGCCCATGTTGCTGCTGTAGCGGTTGGCGTCCGCGCTGCCGACGGCGATGAGGCCGAGGGGCTCCCCGGCGCTCAGGGGCACCATGGCGGCGGAGCCGGTTTTACCGCAGCCGGGAAACAGGAAGCTGAACTCTTCCTCGCGCAGCGTGCCGCAGACATCCTTGTTGCCGCGGAACAGCGAGCCGATCCTGGCGTCGGTGTCCTCGCGGGTCTCCACGCGCCAGGCGGCGCTCTCGCCCGGCTCGCCGTAGAGGATCATGCTGGCGAACTCGACGTCGAAGTCCTCGGCCAGCGCCTGCGTGAACGTGTCGTAGAGCGCCTCGAGCGAGTCGGCCTCCAGCAACTTCAGTACGAGGGCACTGGTCTGCTCGAACAACCTGTCGTTGGCGCGCGCGCTGCTGGTCAGGGCGCTCAGGCGGTGGCGCATATCGATGTTGCGTTCGCGCAACACGCTGACCTGGCGCTCCACCAGGGACACCGCGCTGCCGCTCGGGTGGGAGATGTGCAGGACGTCCAGCACATCCGGATTGCGCTGGAAGAAGTCCTGGTGTTCGTGGAGGTAGTCGCGCACGGTATCGTCGTTGAGTTCGATGCCGGCGACATCGGTTACGGCGGCCTGTGCCGCCTGCTTGTTCCCTGCCATGGCCTGTCCCCTTCTGTTTATGCGGGGACCGCGCGGACCCCTATATTCTTATCGTGCCTTCGAACACCACCGCTGTCGGACCGGTCAACATCACCGGCTCGCCGGGCGTCCAGGCAATTGTCAGCTTGCCCCCGGGTAATGCTACTGTGACCGGGCTGGTGAGCCAACCACGATTAATACCATAAACTACCGCCGCGCAGGCGCCGGAGCCGCACGCCAGGGTCTCGCCCACACCGCGCTCGTACACGCGCAGGCGGATATCGCTGGCAGACACCACCTGCATGAAGCCCGCGTTGACGCGCGCAGGGAAGTCGGGATGCGCCTCGATGGCCGGGCCGAGGCCGGCCACATCCGCGCTGTCCACGTCATCGACACGCACGACGGCGTGCGGGTTGCCCATGGACAGCGCGCCGATCTCGTAGTCGTCGCCGTGTACCGACAGGGTGTAACTCTGCGCCGCTGCCGCGGCCCGGAAGGGGATGTCGGCGGGTTCGAAGCGCGGCTCGCCCATCGCGACCTGCACCTCGTGCTTGCCGAGCAGCCGCAGCTCCAGCACGCCACCCGCGGTTTCCGCGGTGATGACGCGCTTGTTGGTGAGCTTGCGCGCGCGCACGAAGCGCGCGAAGCAGCGCGCGCCGTTGCCGCACTGCTCGACTTCCTCGCCGTCAGCGTTGTAGATGCGGTAGCGGAAGTCGACGTCCGGGCGGGTCGGCGGTTCCACCACGAGCACCTGGTCGCAGCCGATGCCGAAGTGGCGGTCGGCAATGCGCCTGACAACCTCCTTTTTCAGGTGGTAGCGTTGCGTCACGAGGTCGAGCATCACGAAGTCGTTGCCCGCGCCGTGCATCTTGGTGAAGTGGAGGTTCATGTCCGGTGCCGCACCCTCAACCGGGCAGCGGGCTCTCCCCGCGCCACAGGTCCGTGAGTGTTTCGCGCGCGCGCACCAGGTGCACGGCGTCGCCGTCGACCATTACCTCCGCCGCGCGCGGGCGGGTGTTGTAGTTGGAGCTCATGGCGAAGCCGTAGGCGCCCGCGCCGAACAGCGCCAGCAGGTCGCCGCTCGCCAGGTTCAGCTCGCGACCCTTGCCGAGGAAGTCACCGGTTTCGCACACCGGGCCCACCACGTCCCACGCCGCGAAGGTGCCGTCCTCGCGCGGCGTCACGGGTTGGATGTCCAGCCACGCCTGGTACAGCGCGGGGCGGATCATGTCGTTCATCGCGGCGTCCACGAGCGCGAAGTTGTGCCCGGGCGTGGGCTTGAGGTACTCGACGCGGGTGACCAACAGCCCCGCGTTCGCGGCGATGGAACGGCCCGGCTCGAACATCAGGGTGAGTTCGCGCCCGCCCAGCTTCTCGCGGACGGCGCCGATGTAGTCACCCACGGCGGGCGGCTCCTCGTCCCGGTAGCGCACGCCGAGGCCGCCGCCGAGATCCAGGTGCCGTATCGCAATGCCGCGCGCGGCGAGGTCATCCAGCAGCACGAGCAGTCGCTCCAGCGCCGCCAGGAACGGGCTGATCTCGGTGAGTTGCGAGCCGATGTGGCAGTCCAGTCCCACGACCTCGATGTGCGGCAGGGCAACGGCGCGCTCGTACACCTGTACCGCCTGCGCCATGGTCACGCCGAACTTGTTCTCCTTGAGGCCCGTGGAAATGTAGGGATGCGTCCTGGCATCGACATCCGGGTTCACCCGCACCGATACGCGAGCGGTGCGGCCCCGCTCGCTGGCGACGCGGTCCAGCACCTCCAGTTCGGCGCCCGATTCCAGGTTGAAGCAGTGGATGCCGACGTCCAGCGCGCGGGCCATCTCGCGCGCGCTCTTGCCGACCCCCGAGAACACGATGCGGGACGGGTCGCCGCCGGCGGCCAGCACGCGCTCCAGTTCGCCGACGGAAACGATGTCGAAGCCCGCCCCGAGGCGCGCCAGCACGTTCAGCACGGCCAGGTTGGAATTCGCCTTCACGGCGTAGCAGACCATGTGCTCACAGCCGGCCAGCGCGTCGGTGTATGCGGTGTAGGCGGTTTCCAGGGCGGCGCGGGAGTACAGGTACACGGGGGTGCCGTGCTGCGCCGCGATATCGGCAACGGCCACGTCCTCGGCGTACAGGGCGCCATCGCGTCGGGTGAAGGCAGTCACGGATCAGCCCTCTTCGTCGTCGGGCTTGGCAGCAGCCGCGGCGGCTGCCGGATCCTCCGTCGCGCTCCCGGAATTGTCAGCCGCGGGCGCCTCGTCGGGCAGGTACAACGGGCCCATCTGCCCGCAGCCGGCGACGGCGGCGAGCAACAGGGCGGTCACTGTTGGGCGCAGTGCGCTGTACATGACGGTGGTCCCGGTCGAATCAGGCGCGCATTATAGCGCCGGCTAGTAAGCCCTGCGAACTCAACTTATGATGGCTCCCACATATTCACGGGAATCGCACGGTGACGGAATCGGAATTCAACGACCGGGTGGATGCCACCTTCGAGGCACTGGAGGAGGCCCTCGACGAGATCGACGGCGACCTCGACTACGAGACCAGCGGCGGTGTGCTCACCGTGCAGTTCGAGAACGGCAGCACCATGGTCTTCAGCCGCCAGCCCCCCACCCGCGAGCTGTGGCTGGCCGCCCGCTCGGGCGGCTACCACTTCACCTGGGACGACGCGGAGGGGGACTGGCGCGACACGCGCTCGGACGCGCTGCTGCGGCCCTTCGTGGTGGAGCAGATGCAGGTACAGGCCGGCGTGGACCTCTCCTGGGAGTGAACCTGGCCTGGGAGTGAGCCTCAGCGCCCCGTGAGCTTCGCCAGCGCCCGCTCGGCCGCCGCGGCCACCTGCCGGGGCGCCGTGCCGCCCATGTGATCCCGCGCCGCGACCGAACCCTCCAGCGTCAGCACGTCGAAGACGTCCGCGTCGATGTCCCGGCAAAAGCCCTGCAGTGTCGCGAGTTCCATCTGCGCGAGGTCGAGGCCGTGCTCGACACCGTGCGCGACCGCCTTGCCCACCACCTCGTGCGCGTCGCGGAACGGGATACCCTTGCGCACGAGATAGTCGGCGAGATCGGTCGCGGTGGCGAAACCGCGCAGCGCGGCCTCGCGCATGGCGGTCGCGTTCGGCACGATGGCCGGCACCATGTCGGCGAAAGCGCGCAGGCTGTCCAGCACGGTGTCGACCGTGTCGAACAGCGGCTCCTTGTCTTCCTGGTTGTCCTTGTTGTACGCCAGCGGCTGGCTCTTCATGAGCGTGAGCAGGCCCACCAGGTGACCGTTGACGCGACCGACCTTGCCGCGCACGAGTTCGGGCACATCGGGGTTTTTCTTTTGCGGCATGATGGACGAGCCGGTGCAGAACCGGTCCGGCAGCGCCACGAAGTTGAATTGGGCGGATGTCCACAGCACCAGTTCCTCGGAGATGCGCGACAGGTGCGTCATCAACAGCGCGGCGAAGCTCACGAACTCGATTGCGAAATCCCGGTCGGACACCGAGTCCAGTGAGTTTTCCGTCGGCGCATCAAAACCCAGCGCCCGCGCGGTGTGCTCGCGGTCGATCGGGTAGGTGGTGCCGGCGAGCGCCGCGGCCCCGAGCGGCGACTGGTTGAGGCGCGCGCGGCAATCGAGCAGCCGCCCGTAGTCCCGCTCCAGCATCTCGTTCCAGGCCAGCAGGTGGTGACCGAACACCACGGGCTGGGCGGTCTGCAGGTGCGTGAAGCCGGGCATGATGGTGTCGGTATTGGCGCGGGCAAGCTCGATGGTGCCGCGCTGCAGTCGCGTGAGTTCGGTGCCGATGGCGTCACAGGCGTCGCGCAGGTAGAGGCGGATGTCCGTGGCCACCTGGTCGTTGCGCGAACGACCGGTGTGCAGCTTCTTGCCCGCGGCACCGACCAGCTCGGTGAGGCGCGCCTCGATGTTCATGTGCACGTCTTCGAGCTCCACCGACCAGGCGAACTCGCCCGCCTCGATTTCCGCCTGCACCTGGGTCAGGCCCCGCTCGATGTCGGCGAGCTCGGCGTCGGTCAGGACACCGACCTTGTGCAGCATGCGCGCGTGGGCCGCGGAGCCCGCGATGTCCTGCGCCGCCATGCGCGCGTCGAAGCCCACCGATGCGGTGAAACGCTGTACGAAGGCGTCGGTCGCCTCCGAGAAGCGGCCGCCCCACAGCTTGCTGGTGTCACTGTCCTTGCTCATGACGCGTACACGGCCCTGTCGCCTGCGTGAAAAGCGCGCAGTATATCAGCACGGGCCGGGCGCGGCTGCGGTGCGTGGCCGCCCGCGAGGGCGGCTGGTATTATTGCCACCTCGCCCGTTTGGATGCCCCGATGTCCCGCACGCTGACCATCGCCACCCGCGAAAGTCCCCTTGCCCTGTGGCAGGCGAACCATGTGAAGGCCGCGCTGGAGGCGGCGCACGAGGGCCTCGAGGTCGTGCTGCTGGGCATGACGTCCCGCGGCGACCAACTGCTGGAGGTGCCGCTCGCCAAGGTCGGCGGCAAGGGGCTGTTCGTCAAGGAACTGGAGACGGCGCTGCTCGACGGCCGCGCGGACATCGCGGTGCACTCCATGAAGGACGTGCCCATGGAGTTCCCGGGCGGGCTTGCCCTCGGCGCCATCTGCGCGCGCGAGGATCCCACCGACGCCTTCGTCAGCAACCGGTTCGCATGCCTCGAGGACCTGCCCGAGGGCAGTGTCGTCGGCACCTCCAGCCTGCGCCGGGAGTGCCAGCTCCGCGCGCGGCGGCCGGACCTCGCGGTGAAGTTCCTGCGCGGCAACGTGAACTCCCGGCTGCGCAAGCTCGATGACGGCGAGTACGACGCCGTGATTCTCGCCAGCGCCGGGCTCAAGCGCCTCGGTTTCAGCGCGCGCATCACGCAACAGATACCCGTGGCCGACTCCCTGCCGGCGGGCGGCCAGGGCGCCGTCGGCGTAGAGCTGCGCGCGGACGACACGGACACCGCGGCACTGCTCGCGCCGCTGCACCACGCACCGACCGCCGCCCGCGTCACGGCTGAGCGCGCCATGAACCGGCGGCTGGAGGGCGGCTGCCAGGTGCCGATCGCCTGTTACGCCGAGCTCGCGGATGACACGCTCTGGTTGCGCGGCCTGGTCGGCTCTCCAGACGGCGCGGCAATCCTGCGCGCCGAGGCCCACGCGCGCGCGCAAGACGCGGAACAGCTCGGCGTCGGGGTGGCCGAGGACCTTCTG
>JAUIEP010000100.1 GCA_030428835.1 Gammaproteobacteria bacterium
CCTGCACAAGCACGCCTACAGTGCCAAGCCGCTGTCTTCCATTGCGTTTCGCGACGCGTCGTGGGAGCAGTACCTGGACTGCCCGGCCGCCGACTGGCCGGACGGTCCCTACACCTCCGAGGCGATCTGCGGGACGACGACGGCGGGCCCCATCGCCTCGGCCTGGGCGGTAATGAAGTTCCTCGGCGAGGAGGGGTACCTCGACCTGATGCGCCGCTCACTCGCCGTGCGCGAGCGTTATATCGCGAAGCTGGCGGAGGTCGACGGGGTGGAGCCGTTCATCTCGGACATGTGCGTGATGACCATCCGCCCGGAGAAGGGGCTGGACCTCTTTGCGGTGATGGGCGGCCTGTTCGAGCGGCAGTCGTTCTGCCTGCCCTCGCTGCAGCCGCCTGCCATGAAGATCGTGCTCGACCCTGTGACGGATGAGGTCGTCGATACGTTCGTCAGCGACCTCGCCGAGGTTATTCCCCTGGTGCGCAGTGGCGAGATCACCATCGAGGCGATACAGCCCTACATGTGAGGTGAATCGATGCGACTGGCGCTGCTGCTGTACCTGCTCGGCCTGAAACTGCGCTGGAGTGCCTGGCGCAGCGCGCAGTTCCGTGCCCGGCTGCGCCGCGTCGACCGCCTCATCGTCATCCGCACGGCGGACGGCAGGCACGCCCGTAGCTACGTCTTCCGCGACGACAACGTTCGCCACCACGGGGGCGCCGACCCGGCCGCGACGGCGGAGATGGTCTGGAGCGACGCGGGTGTCGCGTTCAGGACGATGCTGGCATCGAGTGTGCTGGACAACTTCTCCGCGATCGGCCGTGGTGACCTCGTCATCAACGGTAACCTGCAGGATGCGCTGTGGTTCAGTGACATCGCTGTGTAGCCGTGTAGCCGTGGCCCGGGCGATGGCGCCTACTTCTCTTCCTGCCTTCTGGAGACCGCGCGGCCAAGCGTTGCCATGAGGCACTGCCTGCCCCCGTCGACCGGCCTGCCGAAGCGACCATCCGGCGGCACCGGGAAGCACTCGTGGGGCGAGGCCTCGTAGGCGGTGTAGAAAAGTATGAACCGGTCCTTTTCGGCGACCACCGTCGGCGCCATCAGCCCCCAGTTGTCGAAAGCGCGCTGCTCGTCGGGAGACAGCAGCGTCTCGGTGGCGGACCAGTGCCGGCCGTCCTCGGAGGTGGCGTGGATAATCTCCTCCCCGCGATGGAACTCGCCAGGGGAGAGGGAAGTGCCGAACAGGTGATACGCGCCATCGAAGTACTTCACTTCCGTGATATTGACGCCGTGGAGAATGCCTTCCTCCGGCTCCGACAGGCGCGCGAGGCCCAGGTCGAAGTATGCGCGGCCCAGGGTTATGGAATTGATACCCTGGCCGGGCGCCGTGAGGGCCTCGGTGGGCAGGTCCAGTCCGAGGCCGATGTAGTAAAGTTCGATGCGGTCGTCGCGGACGACGATGCTCGGTTCCTGCACGTTATTATCCAGTCGACCCTCCTCCATGCTGTATTCCAGCAGCGGCCGCGAGCGGCGATCGAAGGTGTCGATGTCTTCCAGCAGGGCCTCGCGCAGCGAACGCCTGCCGAGTTCGAGTTTCGCGATGCCGATCTGGTAACGCGCGGTGAGCTTGCGCCCGCCGACGTCGCCGTCGGCGCTGTAACTGAGGTAGAGGGTGTCGCCGACGCGGAAGACCTGGGCGGTCTCGATCTTGGCGGAGTCGAAGCCGGAGTACGCGGGCAGTACCACCGGCGTATCCCTGAATTCCCAGGTGAGCCCGCGATCGGAGGAGAACGCATAGCCTATGCTGCCCAGCGCGTTGACGATATTGCAGTAGTCGGGGGCGGCCGGGTCCCAGGTGTAGGCGAAGGAATAGGGGCGCCGGCAGAAGGAGGTGGTGTAGAAAAGGTGGTAGCCCTCGTCGTCGGCGTAGACAAACGGGTCGAAGACCATGATCGGCAGCCCGGCCGTACCCGACGAAATGACGGGCGCTTCCGCGGGATGGCGGGCGAACTGCGGAAACGGCGGAGGGTCGGCGAGATCCTGCGGCCCCTGGAACGGCGCGCAGGCGGAGATGGACAGCGCGATCACTGCCAGCCTGAAGAGGGTGAGGCCGGCCCGGAATGACGCGGGCGCGACGCGTCTCAAACAGTTGCTTAAGTACATTGATGCCTGTCTTGCAGTTGATTCAATTTTGGGACCTGCCCCGGATGATAGCCCAGTTCGCCGCCGCGCTTCCTCCGTACATTGGAGATCCTGTCCTGCAGGCACCTGGCCGGTTCAGGGATTTTGCGGCGTGTAGTCCCGGCTCGCGTGTCGCAGCAGTTCCTCAAGTTCCAGGTAGACCGGCTTTTCCCGCATGGCGGCGAACAGCGGCGCCTGGTCGTCGAAGTGCGGCGAGTTCTCGTCCAGGGTGGCGGAGCCGAAACTGTGCATGGAGGTGGATGTCACCTGCCCCTGCTCTCCCCACGCCACAAACATGATGTAGCTGTCACCGGCCACGTCCACCAGTTCGCCGGTGTCTTCATCCAGCTCGCCGTACACCGCGCGGAGGATGTCCGGGCCGCCGTCGAGCGGCCACTCCGCATCGCCCCTGCGCAGGCGGTTGAGATCGCCGAAGGGCGGGTCGATGCGGCCGAAGTGTTGTTGCAGGTGGGCGGCGGCGTGCCGCAGTGACGCGGTGAGGTCCGCGTCCTCGTCTTCCTGGCGAAAGTCCAGCAGGGGCGCGAGCGTGAGCAGCGCGAGGGCCGCGGCGTTGTTGTCCCTGTCCGTTGCGCCGTCCCAACTGCCGAGCAGTTCGAAAGCCTCGGCAAGATCCGCGTCCGCCGGCTCGAGGCCCGCGGCGATGAACTCGCGGTAGCGCTGCATGCCCGGCAGGTCCTCGTCGTAGCGCAGGTCGTACTTGATGCGCCTGAAATCCTCCGCCGAGACGGTTTCCTCGGCCCGCAAGAGGCGTCGCAGCCGGTGTGCGCGATTCGTCAGCCGGGTCTCGATGCCGAGGGTGGCGCTGAAGTCCTCCGGGAGCGGCTGGCCCTCGCCGACCGAGCTGACGAAGGGCGTGTTGTTGGCATTGAACACGAAACCCGAGGCGGGATTGACGGTCATCGGCACGGCGGAGAAGGGCAGGTAATCCTGCCAGATCAACTCACTGCGGTCGCCGGGCAGGTCGGCCGACCAGTCCCAGCCTTCCTGCCGCCGCGGAAACATCGCGTTGTAGTAGTGCGCGATGTTGCCCTGCGCGTCCGCATAGACGTAGTTGATGCTCGGCTGGGCGCCCAGCGCCAGCGCCGCCTCGAACTCCGCCATGTTGAGCGCCTTGTTGATGGCCAGCATCTGCTCGAGCATGCGGATCTCACCCATGCCCGCCCAGCGCAGCGCGTAGGCGCCGTGGTCCAGCTTGAGCACCGGCCCGTGCCGGGAAAAATACAGGGGTTCTTTGAATGTCCAGCGCAGCGGGCCCAACAGCCTGACCAGGATGTCGGCGCTGGCCACCTCCAGGTCCACCCACTCGCCGTCCAGCCGGTACTGGTCGGGGTTCTCCGGGTTCAGCTCCAGTTGGTACACGTCGACCAGGTCCGGCTTGTTGACCGTGTTCGACCAGCCGAGGTGGCGATTGTGGCCGTGCAGGATCAGCGGGCTGCCGGGGAAGGTGCCGCCGGCGATGTCCCAGCCCTCCTGCGACACCAGCCGCGCCTCGTACCAGGCCACCGGCCCGGTCAGGGGTTGGTGCGAGTTGACCAGCAGCCGGGTGGCGCCGTCACTGGAGCGGTGGGGCGCCACGGCCACTCCCTGGCTGCCGATCTCGGGCTGCGCAGCGGCGGTGAACTGCAGGGCCGCTTCGCCCTGCCGGGCAAGTTGCCGCGCCTCGCCGCTGAACAGTTCTCCCAGCACGCCGTCGAAGCCGTAGAACAGCGGCGCCTTGAAGGTGAAACCCGCGATGACGTCCTTGCCGGTGACCGGCAAGACGTAGGGCAGGACCTCACCGGGATGCTGCGCCGCGTAGAGGTTGATGCCGTCGGCGTAGGCCTCGGCGATGGCGCGGGTGTGTGGTGAAAGGCGCGACTCGTAGCCCGCATCCACCGCCGGCCACACCCGCATCAGGCGCACCAGGTAGTCCGTCTGCGCGGCGCCTGCGCCCCTGACCGCCGCGAGTGTGCCCCGGGTGGCGAGCAGCACTTCCTGGATGGTGGGGAAGTCGTCCTCCGCGTGGGCGTAGGCGAGGCCGAAGGCGGTGTCCGCGTCTGTCTGGCCGTAGATGTGCGGTACGCCGAAGTCGTCGCGGATAATCCGCACCGTGTAGTCGGCCCCTCGCGCGAGGAAGGGGTCGGTGTCGACACCGGGTGGCAGTGTGGCGAGGACGTAGATGACCAGGGCAACCAGCAGTGCGCCCAGCAAGGCGGCCGTGTAGCGTAAGGCACGTTTCACTTATACGGTCACCTTGATGAGGGGTTGTTGATGCCCTGTTGCCAGCGTTGTGCAGTCGGGCTCGAAGCATGGAGTCTAGTTTGGCCTGCCAGGTGGCGCCAATCGGGAGGTGCCAGACGGGGCATGCCAAAGGCAACATGCCTCCCGGTCACATCGCAGTCTGAGCGCGATGCGGCAGTTTGCCGGCAAGTTTCCGCAGGCATTTGTCGATAGTCCTCGCGGCGAACCTCTGCACGGGGTTTATTGATAGCGGGCATCGTCGGCAGTCAGGCGGCCATCAAACATTCTCTGAAAGCGGCAACAAAGCGTCTGCGAACCAGGCACAGTTCAGCCCGAGACCCTCATCAACGGTGAAGTCCCGCGTACCGACGTCCAGTCGTGCGGAATGTACCCCCAGCAACACCCATGGTAATTCCCGCTGTTGGTCACCGGAAGCCGTTGCTCTCATGACGACCGGTGCGCCACTCATGCCGCGGTGCATACGGGCGTCGGTCAGGAAATACCCCTGTCCCTGGAAACGCAAGTCGAAGCATGACGAGACAATCGCGTGCCGCGCCACCGGCAACTGGTGAAGAGTGTCCTGGAACCCCAGGGGTACGCCGACAATAAGTAACTTCGAGCCGACCTCCACCTTCATGTCTCCCGGCAGGTGATCGGCAGAGAATGCGCAGTACGTGGGTTTGGCGGGTAGCGCTGACGGCTCAAGCTCAATCATGGCGATGTCGATCACGCCGGCGGTGTCATTACCCTGTCTCCAAACGCTCTTGCCGTTCCTGTACAGGGGTATTTCAAAGTCCGTCAGGCGGGCAACGTTTTCCTGGTCGACGTGCAGGGCGATGCGAATCGTGTCCGGGAAGTGATTGCTGGATTCGTCATAGACAACATGCCGGCTTGTGACAAGAAACAGGCGGCCATCCCGTGTGAAAAAGAAACCGCTGGCGTTCGTTAATGGTTGGCCGGCCTGAAACGTCAGCACCTTCACAACGGTCAGTAGAAGCGAGTCGATCATTGCGGGTAGTTTTTTTGCTGGAAACCTGGTTTCCGAGTATAGGCCAAATGGGGTTCACATCGGGCTTACGCATGCCGTCTCCACAGACGGTGTTGCATGGGGCGTGTATTGGTTAAACGTTCACGGAGGCGATCAACGACTGTTGCACCGCCGCTGATCGACGGTGGGGGTTGCAATTGGGCAAGTCGTTACAAACATGCCCAACTGCAATGGGTTCGAGGCGATATCAGAGCGCCACGATGTTTTCGGCTTGCGGCCCTTTCTGGCCCTGGCTAACGGTGAACTCTACCGCTTGACCCTCAGCCAGTGTCTTGAAGCCTGAACCAGAAATTGCACTGAAATGTGCGAAGACATCCGGCCCGGCCTGTTGCTCGATGAAACCGAAGCCTTTGGACTCGTTGAACCACTTTACGGTTCCTGTAACTCTATTAGACATAACAATATCCTGAATAAAAATAATAACGGTGCCCCGAGGGGCATACTTGGCCGGAAAAAATAGCTGGAATTTTGATACTTCAGGACGAAGTGTTACGAATAATACGACGAAATGGAGAGCACAAATAAATAGCTGATCTTCTAGCTGGCGCAGACGGTATCGCAAGTGGCGGGCGAAGTCCAGAATTGATTGACCCGTATTCGATGACACAGGCCCACCGCGCTATGGAACTTTCCGGAAAAACAGACGCTCTCCTTTATAGGGGGATTTCAGTGATTCACGCGTAGGACTCGTGACCCTGTTCCCCGGGGGAAAGCCGATGGCCGTAGTAAACCGGTAATGAGCGGTATCCCTCAAGGCCCATCACAGACGATACAATGCAGGCTGATATGGCTGACAAGAAGACCTCCTGGATGAGCAACCGCGCGAAACTCTCCGACAAGGAGATCGCGCGGTTGATCGAAACCTTCCTCGCCGTGCAAGGCCCGGACGCGGCCGCCCTGCGCCGCCAGTACGCGCTGATCAAGCCCTACTTCGCCCCCACGGTCGTCGGCCTCGAGAACATCCCCGGTGAACCGACCCTCTTCATCGGCAACCACTCGATGTTCGCGCTGGACGCGGTGATCATGCTGCCCACCGTGTTCCATGAGACGGGGCGCTTCCTCCGGCCGATGGCAGACAACATCTGGTTCCTCACCGCGGCCGGCCGGCGCATGGCCGCGAGCGGCATGGTGCTGGCTCACCCCGAGGTCTGCGGCGCGCTGATGGACGCGGGGCAGGACCTGCTCGTATTTCCCGGCGGGGCCGCCGAGGCCAACAAGCCGGAGCAGGAGCGCTACTCGCTGGTCTGGGGGGAGCGCTACGGCTTCCTGCGCCTGGCGGCGAAGCACGGCTACAACGTGACGCCCTTCGGCATGGTGGGGCCGGACGAGGGCTGGGACCACGTCGTGGAGGGGGAGGACATCCTGCACAGCAGGCTGGTGAAGCTGCTGCAGGGCATGGGGCTGTTCAGCGAGGTGCGCGATGACCTCGTGCCGCCGCTACCACGCGGCGTGTTCAATACCCTGATACCCAAGCCGCAGCGCTGCTTCCTCGCGTTCGGGGAACCTGTCGAGGTGCCCGACCGGCGTCACAAGAAGGGCATCTCCGTGCGCCTGCAGAAGTCGCTGCGCAGGGAGGTGGCCGCCAGGATCGAGGCACTCGTCGAGGCGATGCTGGCCATGCGCAAGGCGCACCGGTCACAGGAGAGCACGCTGCGGCGGCTCCTTACCCGGTAGCCCATACTGAGTTTTTCCTGTATCGGGGTGACGGTGACGGTACGCCCCGGATCGCAGCATGGGCCAACGCCTGGGCGCGGGTGTGTATAAAAGTGATTGCGAATCCACCCTATAAAGGCACAGATACCCGCGCTTATGAACGGCAATCGGCTGTTTCGGCGATGTTGCCAGACGCAACCCGGTATATTGCCAGTAATGCGCCTCGTTATCCCTTGAGTAAACAAATCACCGTGGAGTATATTCTGGCGAGATTCATAAAAGATGACCCGCACCCGCTGCCACAGGAATTCACCCGAATGGGTATAGGCGTGAAAGCCCCCGGGCAAGCGCGTTGGGTCCCTCAACGATGGCTTTTGTCGTCTAACCTGGTCGAAGGGGAACTAGTAAAATGCTAAACGCAACAGGTAGGCTTAATCCGCGAATATCCGCAGCGATCTGTCTCATAGCGGGTCTTTTCACAGGGTCGGTTGCACTTGCCCAGACACCCATCGCTCCTTTCACCGGGGACCAAACGGAAACTTTCGAGGGATTCGCCGGCGGCAATCCCGGGGTATCTTTCGCGGTCTTCGGTGGAAGTGTGACACACAATCAGCTCAGTGGCGGCACCCCGTTTATCTGGAGCAGCGGCGGTTGGGGTCTAGGCGGTAACGGCAGCGCGCAGGCCGCTGACGGCAGCCAGGGCTTTGGCATGAACAGTAACTCCACAGGGGAGTTTGTCTTCTCCACACCAATCACCTCATTCGGTGCCTACTTCGGTACAGCATTCCCGGATGACACAATGTTCCTGGAGTTTTACGACGCCGGTAATGTGCTCATCGGCTCGCAGCAGTCATGGTCTTACACCCGCGCGGGGGACGGCGTACTGGAATGGCATGGCTACGATATTGGCGGTTCAGCAACCCGCGTTGTATGGGGGTCCCTCTCAGGTGGAGGTTCCGCTCCTGCCATAGATTCGATCCAGATCAGTACCGGCGCAGCTGTAGCAGCGCAGCCGCTGGAGGTCCCGACAATACCCGCCTATGGCCTGGCACTCACTGTGCTGGGTACGCTGGTCATCGCGAGCAGACGCCTAAGGAGGGTTCGCAAGCCGCGCTGATCCACCGTGGGTGGAATGGCATCAGGTCCTACCGCATTAACGGGGGACACCAGCGTTCTTTAAACTGATTTTGGAAGATCGTTTAATGGAGAGTGCGCCGATGTCCCATGCGGGTCATATTCCAGACGGCTAACAGTCCTTAGCTACTGCATCTACTTCAGTTTCCATCCTCTAACGGGTCGATTGCCACCCTGCAGTGGTCACCCGGCCCCGATTCTTCCACCCGATTGCGCGCCCGGGTTTGGAGCGCGGAATGAGGGAAAAGTCTGTGGTGGCAATACTCGACAGCCGGACGGCTGTCTTTCGAAGGAAGAGATGCAATCGGGCAGGTGGTAATCAACCTGCCCGACTGCAGCGGCTGCAGTAGCCGCGCGGCAACCCTAGATTGCTACGATGTTTTCGGCCTGCGGCCCTTTCTGGCTCTGGGTAACCGTAAATTCGACGGCCTGGCCGTCGGTCAGGGTCTTGAAGCCTGAGCCAGAAATTGCACTGAAATGTGCGAAGACATCCGGCCCGGCCTGTTGCTCGATGAAACCGAAGCCTTTGGACTCGTTGAACCACTTTACGGTTCCTGTAACTCTATTAGACATAACAATATAAGGCGCACCGGTCACAGGAGAGCACGCTGCGGCGGTTCCTGACTCGCTGACCACTACCGAATGTTTGCCCGATTGCCACGAAGGCGACCCACCTCGCAGGCCACGGGAACGGATGAGTCAGTGGCGCCGAGTGCCTTCCGCGTGTGAGCGATGACGGCAGGCGCCGGGCGTACACCAGACCCATTCGGCACTTTCGCGTGCGACCGACCTTTCGGCCTCTCTCGCGCGGATTGCGCTGCAAGTGGGCGCAACGGGAAAGGTTGGCGCTAGTTAAATTCCCGCACGATACCCATGTTGTCCCAGACCTGGAGGCGGCCGTCGTCTGTAAGTACAAAGTACTCAGCCACAACATCCGGACCGATAAACTTCCGCCCGTCGCGATAAGCCTGCTCGGTTAGCGGGAGGGACGTGGAAAGACCGTTCCCGTAGCGGGATACCAGGGAGAACGCGCCGGCGTTATCCACCAGGAGGATCAGGCCCATAGTGGACTGGGACTCGTCGATCCAGCTGCCAATCACGGTTCCATCTGTGCTCGACGCCACCTCGATGCCTGTCATATCAGGCACGGTAGACGAACCAGCCTGCGACGCCTTACTGCACCAATAGTATTTTGCGGGCAAGTAGTAGTTGTAGCCCGTGATTGAGAAAAAGCTGAATCCACCGCTTCCGTCGCCGATCATCACGGCGTTCGCTCTGTACTTGCCGGCTCTTTCCAGGTGCCAATTCTTGCAGCGGCTACCGCCGCCCAATGATGTCTTGCAGCGTTGTTCTTGAATGAACTGGCAGTCGGATACCTTGTCGTGTGGCACAATTTTGACGCCGTCCCACGCGGGTTCGATGCTGTCAGTGGATTCAAATATCTTTGAGGGCGGCGGGATGGCCTGGCGCTCCTCGTCCGACAGTCCCAGGGTGTACTCTCTCATGGTTTCGAGCGCGGCCATGAATTGCTCGGCGAGACCCTGGTCGGCTGTATAGAACGCGAAGATTCGCTGTTCGGAGCTATCCAGAATGTGCAGGCGATAGATGTCAGACTTCAGATAGAGCTGCTGATCGGCGATGTCTGAATAAACTAGCCGCTTGGGAATCCGGTCCCTTCCGTAGTAGACGATTTCGCCCTGCGAGACCTCGTATGCGAGCGGTTGCAGCCTCTCGGGTTGTTGCTCCATCGCGCTGTCAAGTACCTGCATTGCCTCCTCGACAGAGGCGATGCGGTCAGGCTCCAGTTCGACTGTTGTTGCGCAGCCGCCCAGCTGCAGCAGGAGCAAAAAGACAATGATCGATCTTGTTCGCATTATTGGATTGACCTGTGGCAGCCAGTCAGGGATTGTAGCGCGTTTTTCCCCGCTTAAAATCGTTCTTGCGATGCGCTCTAAATTTCATCGAGAACCTTTGATCTCGCATCCCTGTATTCCTGCTCGGTGATCAGGCCCCTGTCACGCAAGTCATCGAGCTTGAGCAGTCTCATCTCGATGGAAGACGGGGGTGATTGCGCGGTTGGGCGAGATGCCGGGTGGCTGGAAAAAGACAGTGTGTCGCGCTTAAGATTTTCTATCCAGTTATCCGGCAGGTAGTCGTAGTCGGTAACGGTCGACCATCTTCCGCCGATTTTCCGCACCTTGCGCTCTCTGCTGCACTCGCAGCGGTAGGACAGCCCGTTTTCCTGCCTGTAGATCGTCAGTTTGGCGTCCACACCGCGATGCTGCAGCGCCCCGGTGACCGAGCTGTCATCAGCGTGTACTACATTCCACTTGCGGCTCAGGAATGCCCGCTTTACCGCGTTAAGCGAATATGACTCCGTGGAAGAAGGAAGAAAGACGCCGGTGGTCTCCGCTGCCAGGGTGGGGGCTACTGCAAACACCAGGCCAACGATACCCGCCGATAGAAGAATGCGCGCTTGCCTCATGCCGGATTTCTCCTCGGTCATTTGTCGCCAGGGTGTTGAGTTTTCAAGCGAGAATCTACTGATAGGTCACGCAGTTGGAACACAGGCCGGAGGAGCCGGTGAACAGGCCCGCACCTGAACCGGGAACCATGATCACAAGGTGGTTCGCGCCCGCCGTGACGGTACCAGGTAATGTCGCATCGAAGGTCATTGTGCTGTCGTCCAGTAACTGCACGTTTGACAACGTGGCGCCGCTCATCTGTGGCGTCGCTCCGGCGAGAAAGCCGGTGCCTTGCACCGTCACGGTAGTTACTGCGCCCCGCGGCAGATGATCAGGAACGACCGTCATGGGAGACGCTGGGCGAGCCGCTACTGCCGTTAGACTGCGTGCCGTCGCTGTTTGCGCTGACCAGTCCCAGCCAGTCGCAGCCGGCCAGCGCCGGCGCCAATAAAAGTGGGAGCAGGCGCAGTACCCTGCCCCAACGAGTTTGATCTCTGCGATATGTGCATCCGGGGTCAGGCGGGATACTGTGTGACGGCGCGGTGGGTTGCATCATCGGGCTGAGTGCTTGCAGTTGCTTTGGATGTCCAGAGTATAGGTTATTTTGCGCCGACCCAGCCGTTCAGCCCCTGCGCAACGCCTCGCGCAGGCCTGCAAGCAGGGCGTCCGCGGCGCTGTAGACGTCGAGCTCGCGCGCTTCAACCGCCGCCAGTACCTGCGGGTCGGCGTGTTGGTCAAGCAGTGTCGACAGCCGGTCGCGCAACAGGACCATCGCCTGCGCCCGCGCGCGCCGCCCGGACCGGGCCGCAAACTCCCCGTTGGCGCGCAGCCACCGGCCGTGCGCCTCGATGGCGTCGACAACCGCCGCCGTACCTTCCTCCCGCGTTGCCACCGCGGTGAGGAGCGGCGGCGTCCAGGCGTCGGGTGCGTCGGGTTGTGCGCTCGCGCGCAAGTGCAGCATCGTCTCGTAGTGCTGCAGCGTGTGATCCAGGCCCTCGCGGTCGGCCTTGTTGATGACAATGATCTCGCCGACTTCCATCAGGCCGGCTTTCACGGCCTGCACCTCGTCGCCGAGCCCGGGCAGCCCCACGATGACGGTGGTGTGCGCCAGCGCCACGATTTCGATCTCGTCCTGTCCGACGCCCACTGTCTCCACCAGGATCAGGTCGTAGCCCATGGCATCCAGTATGAGGCACGTGTCGTGCGTGGAGCGCGACAGGCCGCCGGCCTGACCCCGGGTGCCCACCGAGCGTATGAACACGTCGGGGTCGAGCGCGTGGCGCGCCATGCGCACCCGGTCGCCCAGTATGGCGCCTCCCGTAAAGGGGCTTGAAGGGTCCACGGCGACCACGCCCACGCGATGCTCGCGCCGTCGCGCCTCGGCGATCAATGCGCTGGCGAGGGTGGACTTGCCCGCACCCGGCGGGCCCGTGAGGCCGACCACGTGGGCACCGCCGGTGTGGCCGATCACCGCCGACACCACGTCGGCGCCGCGCGGGTCGCGATCGTCCAGCCAGCGCATCGCGCGGGCACCGGCGGCCACGTTCCCCTTCACCAGGGCGGCGGCGACCTCCATCAGTCCGGCGAGCCTGGTTGCCGTGACCACCACTGGTTGAGGTAGTCCACGATCTCCCGCGTATCGCTGCCCATGGTGAAGATGCGATCAACGCCTGCCTGCTCCAGCAGCGGCCGGTCTTCCTCCGGGATGACGCCGCCTGCCAGCAGCAGCTTGTCGCCCGCGCCCGCCTCGCGCAGCAGCTGTGCCAACTGCGGCAGGCTGCGCGTGTGACCGGCGGACAACGTGGAGATGCCCACCACGTCGACGTCCTCCTGGATGGCGGCGGCTGCCACCATGGCCGGTGTCTGCTTGAGTCCCGTGAAGATGACTTCCATGCCGGCCTCGCGCAGCGCGTGGGCGATCACCGTGACGCCGACCGTGTGTGTGTCCATGCCGAGCTTGGCCAGCAGTATGCGCAGCGGCCGTGTGTGTCCGGCCACGCCTAGACCCCCGCCAACTGGCTGTCGGGCGTGTATTGCCCGAAAACGTCGCGCATGGCCGCGCAGATCTCCCCGTGGGTGGCGTATGCCTTGACCGCCACGAGGCAGGCGGGCAGCAGGTTGTCGCCGGCCGCGGCGGCCTCGCGGACCCCGTCCAGCGCCGCGTCCACCGCTGCCTGGTCGCGCCGCTCGCGCAGGCTGCGCAGGCGCGCGATCTGCTGCTCCTCCACCTGCTCGTCGAGCCGGAATATCTCGATCTCGCGCTGCTCTTCCTCAAGCGTGAGGTGATTGACGCCCACCCATTTGCGCCGGCCCTCCTCAATGTCGCGGTGCCGTTCGTACTGCTCCCTGCCGAGCGCGCGCTGGAAATACCCTGTGCGGATTGCCGCCAGCGCGCCACCCATCTCGAAAACCTTGTCCATTTCAGCGAAGGCGGCGTCCTCGATCTGTTTGGTGAGCGCCTCCACGTAGTAGGAGCCCGCCAGTGGGTCGATGGTATCGGCCACCCCGGTCTCGTGGGCGACGATGTGCTGCAGGGCGGCGCCCACGCGAATCGCCTCCTCGGCGGGCAGGGCATGGGCTTCATCGTGCAGCGGCGTTGTCATGTGTTCGCCCGCGCCGCCGAGCGCGCAGGCGGTCGCCATGATGGCCAGCCTGCCGATGTTGTTGAGCGGCTGTTGCAGCGTCAGCGCCGTGGTGGTGGGCGAGGTCATCATGCGGATTTTCATGGCTGCCGGGTTGGTCGCGCCGTAGCGCTCGCGCATCAGGCGCGCCCAGCACTTGCGGAACGCCCGCAGTTTGCACACGCCTTCGAAGAAATCCATGTCGACGTTGACCACGAAGTGGAAGTAGGGCGCCACCGTGTCGATGTCGAAGCCGCGCTCCAGCGTGGCATCGATATAGGCGCAGGCGATAGCGAGGCTGAAGGCGATTTCCTGCACCGGGTTGGCCTTGGCCGGCTGCAGTTGCGCCGCGATAATGGATATCGGCGCCCAGTTGGGGTGATGGCGGATAATGTACTCGATGCAGTCGGTCGCCAGCTTCAGGCCGTGCTCCGGCGGGTAAATGTAGCGGCCGACACAGGTGTACTCGATCAGTATGCCGTTGACGATATGCAGCACGAAATCCCGCGGGTCCACGCCTTTCTTCTCGAGGGCCGCGATAATCATGGCAAGGTTGACCGGTTGCGGCGCGTTGCAGACGCTCATGAGGTACTGCAGCTTGTCGAACGGCAGGTCAAACGCCTGCTCCAGATCCTCGAGGCTGTCCAGCGCCATGCCGGCGCGCCCGACTTCGCCGGCCACGAGCGGGTCGTCGCTGTCGTAGCCGTTGGTGGTGGGCAGGTCGTGTTCCAGTATGAGCCCGGAGAGACCCTGGTCCAGCATGTAGCGCGCGCGTTTAGCCCACTCCTCTCCCTTGCCGAAGCCCGTGACCTGCGTCATCGTCCACAGGGCTGAGCGGTGCCCGTTCGGTCCTGTGCCGCGGGTATAGGGATACTCGCCGGGAAAGCCGACATCCCGCAGGTAATCGAAACCCATCGCCTCGAGGTCCGCCGGCGTGTAGAGCGGGTTCACCGACCACTTGAGCGCCTGGGTAAGAAATGCATCGCGCCGTTCCGGGTTGTCCGCGACGAAGGGCGCGCGGGTCTCCGCCTGCCAGCGCGCCGCCGCGGCGGCGATGCCGTCGTCGGGCGGCGTCGCGTCGGCTGCGGCTTCGCCCGGGCGCGATGGCCGCTGTTGGTCGCCCCGCTCAGCCCGCGCGTGATCCTCTGTGCTCATGGTATCGGCCCGCTGTGATGCGCGCCGTAGCGCGCTGCCCTTGCGATGCATTACTATCCGACAGGTGTGTGGTGCTGTGCAAGGCTGCTGGAGCCGGCCGGGGTTGATTATGGACGAAGAGCAGTGGGCCGATTCATCGCGTGGACGCGAGCAGGCCATTCTCGACGGCACTCTCTGGGCCCGTTTTTGCGATGAGCTCAAGGCCGCGGGCGATATTGTGCTGGGGCCGTCGACGCCGCCGGACCTGCAAAACCGCGCCGAGGGGCTGCGCTATCTCACGCGCTTGCTGCGCGCCGGGCTCGAGAGCCAGGTGGAGTCGAGCGATCCGCATTATCCGCGCTTCTTCCAGCTGTCCAGCGAGACGGTCAAGATCGGCAACGACAACCCCGACAACATCTACCACAACGCCAACCTGGACGGCCGACTCGACTACCGCATCCGCGGCAACCGCGGCAGCGTGCACTACCTCAGCTTCGGCACCAAGGCGGGCAGCTACGACACAACCGGCACGATGGAGCCCACGGGTCAACTCGATGCCGCGGACCTTGTCACCGACGCCGATGGTGGCTTCGAGATACTGGTCAGCAGCAGCCCACAGCCGAATAACTGGCTGCCAATGCGGCAGGACAGCAGCAGCCTCATCGTGCGGCAGACGTTCGGCGATCGCGCCAGCGAGTTACCGGCAACCTACCGCATTGAGTGCCTGAACCCGGAGGGCGACAGCGCGCTGCGGCCGGAACGCTTTGCCAGCCAGTTGCTGCAGAGTGCGCGCTTTGTCAGCGGTACCGCGGGGATTTTCGTTGACTGGATGGAGCGCTACAGCGCTCACATCAACACGTTGCCGCCGGACGACCAGGAGCGCTGCCAGCGCGCGGGGGGTGACGCCGCGATTCACTACCTACAGAGCTACTGGCGGCTGGCGCAGGACGAGGCGCTGGTGATTCACGCGCCCCGGATTCCGAATTGCAGCACATGGAATTTCCAGCTCTCGAACTTCTGGATGGAGTCGCTGGACTATCGCTACTACACCATATCGGTAAACAAGCACACCGCGCACTACAATGACGACGGTTCGGTGACGGTGGTGGTGGCGCACAGCGACCCGGGTCCCGGCTATCCCAACTGGCTGACCACTGCAGGGCATGACCAGGGCGGCATGCTGTGGCGCTGGGTTGACGCCGCTACGCACCCGCCGGTGCAGTGCCGGGTTGTGAAAGCCGACACGCTGTGAGCAACGCGCAGCAGGGTGAGCGCGACGATGGCTAGCCGGGAAATGCCTGCCGTGGATCTGGATGCCGAACATTTGCTCCGCACCGCGAGTGCCGAAACGGGGCTGGAGGATTTCGGTGACGGTTCGTTCCTGCCGGCGCTGGAGATGCTTGTGCACTCCCTCAGCACCGAGGCGTCGCTGAACGCCATCGGGCGTCACATGCAGTACCAGCGCATCCTGAACAGCCTGAAAAACCGGCTGCGCACGGAACTCTGGTTCAGCCGGCACCCCGAGATCGAGGACGAGGTGCTGGCGCCGCCCCTGGTCATCGTGGGCATGACCCGCACGGGCACGACGCTGCTGCATCGCATCCTGGCCAGTGACACGCGCTTCTATGCACCGCTGTGGTACGAGGTGCGCAACCCGGCGCCGTACGAGGACTGGCGGCCGCTTGGTCAGGACCAGCGTATCGTGGAGGCGCGGGCGGAGGTGGCGGCACTTCTCGAGGCCAATCCGGAGATCGCGGCCATACACCCCATGGATCCACTGGGTGCGGACGAGGAGATCCTGCTGCTGGAACACAGTTTCTACAGTTACGTTCCCACGTCCTTTGCCCACGCGCCCGCCTACGGCGATTTCGTGGCCCGCGCGGACAATACCCGCGCGTACCAGTACCTGCGGCGACAGCTTAAGTTCCTGCAGTGGCAGAAGAAACAGCGTGGCGAGCAGGCGCTGCGCTGGTTGCTGAAAGCGCCGCATCACCTGCATTTCATGTCGGTGCTTTTAACAGTGTTCCCGGGCATCCAGGTGCTGGCCACGCATCGCGACCCGGTCGTCAGTATCCCGTCGACGGCGAGTTTCTATTACAACCTGCAGCTGACCGGTAGCGAGCATGCAGACAAGCACGTGGTTGGCCGCGAAGTGCTGGACGTCTTTGCGCGCGGCACAGGGCACACGCTGGAGGCGCGAGAAAACGCGGAGGCGCAGTTCCACGACATCCTCTTTGAGCAGACCGTCTCCGAGCCTGAACGCGTGGTTGAACGCATCTATGAGTTCATCGACCTGGAGCTGACTTCCGAGGCGACCGCGGCAATGGCGAAGCACCGCGACGCCAACAAGCGCGGCGATCGACCGGCGCACGAATACACGCTGGAAGAGTACGGCTACACGGAGGCGGGCATCCGGGAGCGCTTCGCGCGATACTGCGCGCGGTTTATTCGCCCAGTATAGTGAAGGTATCGACA
>JAUIEP010000101.1 GCA_030428835.1 Gammaproteobacteria bacterium
CATCCCGAACTCAGTAGTGAAACGGTACATCGCCGATGGTAGTGTGGGGTCTCCCCATGTGAGAGTAGGTCATCGCCAGGCTCCTAACTAAAAAGGCCACCCCGGATGGGGTGGCCTTTTTGGTTTATGGTATCCGGGGCATGCGCTGTCGTTCCAACCCGGTTCCCGGGCTGGCGTCCGGTTGTCCTCACCGCACAGATGCGCTACAAACAAATTTAGCAATCCCCACCAGGGCTTAACCATGCAACCCAGGATCAATAGGCTAGTTCGTACGACCCTAATCACGCTCGGTGCAGCCGTTCTCGCAAGCTGCGCCTCTCTTGACGAGAGCGAATGCCTCCTCGCGGATTTTCGCTTCCTGGGCGAAGAGGACGGGGAGAAAGGACAGCCCCGTACACGCATCGACACCTACGAAACGGATTGCGCCGAGTATGGACTGGACGTAGACAGGCAGGCCTACGCGCTGGGTTGGGAAGTCGGCATAGTCAGGTTCTGCACCAGGGAGAACGGATACGAGTACGGCCTCGCGGGTAATTTCTACCAAAGAAGTTGCCCCGTGGAGCTGGCGGACGAATTTTCGAATGCATACCAGCTAGGAAGAGCCGTCTACAACGCCAGGTCAGAGGTGGACCGTCTGGAGGCTGAAATCACGCGCCTTGGCGACAAGCTGGCAAGGGACGACCTGAAAAGCGAGAAGCGCGCAGAGCTGCGCGAGGAACGCGAGGACGCCAAGGATGACCTGCGCAAGGCCGAGCGCCAGCTCGACACCGCACAGGACGAGGCTCGTGATGCCGGGTTTTGAGTAAACCGTCGGCCGCGGCAATAGCGCGGCCCCCAGGCTAGCCAGGCTTAATCCGGGTCCCGCTGTATCCCCTGGTCAATCCAGTGCCCGATCGCCTTGCACTCCTCGAGTGTGGCGCCGCTGTCATGAAAATCACCGTAATCGATATCGCCGGGATACTGCCGGTCGGTGCGACCGTCCATGCGCGTGCCAATGCATTTCCAGTACAGCAGGGAATTACGCGCGAGCTTGCCCACCCACTTGCTGGTGTATGGCTTCGGAATCCTGAACGTTTCGTTGCCCACTGGGTGACGTGTCGCCCAGGGCCAGTCGAGCTGCTCGAAATCCCAGGCGATGCGCGAGTCAAGCAGACCGTCGTCGTTGTTCATATCCGTGTGACAGCCACTGCAGCGGTTCACGAGGATCGGCTCGATATCATTCCACTCGCGACGGAAGCCGTTGTCAGGGCGAGGTCGATTGGTGCCCGCGGCGAGAGTGCTCGCAAAACGCTCGACGGGAGAGGCGTCCAACTGTGCGGCGCGTTCCTCGGAGTGGCCATCGTGGCAGCCGTGACAGGTCCGGGTCTCTCCCCGACGCAGCGAGTGCAGCTTGTCATCGTGTGCGATGGTCATGTTGTGCACATCCTGACCCACGATCTGGATCGGGGTTTCGCACGGCACTTCCATGCGGATCGAGCCGTCGTCCTCAATTTCCTGGTAACCCCACACCCGTAGCGATTTGAAGCCGTGATTGTTCGTCGTGTTCGCGAACGTCGCCTGGTTGCCGTTCGAGTAGCTGACGTCCCAGGGCTCTACCTCGTACACGGTGAGGTACTTGAGCTGGTCGGCGTGGAAGTCCTTGTTCTCGCTGTTAACCGCACACCCCTGGGTGGAGCACTGCTCGTACAGGGTAGTGTTCCAGTTATAGGCATTGGGCGCCTGCAGTTCCGCCGCGCGTGCGTCCACGACCTGCAGGAAACAGCTGCCGCCGGAGTAGACGGGCGGCCGGTCCGGAATTGGCTGACCCCATAATGATTGATAGTTGGTGATCGCGTCGGCGTCGTACGCCTGCCACTGATCACCGCCGGCCAGCAGTGTCATCTGCGAGGTGTCGAACGGGTCCGTCACCTGCTGCTGGCGTACGCGATAGATGCCTTTCTGGCAGAGCGGCTCACCGCCCGTCCAGCCAGTGTTGGCGCGCTCAACTGCTACGGCTTCGTAGCACTCGCCACGCGCATGGGTGATCATGTAGTCATCGGTGCCCGGCAGCGCGCTGGCGTACCCCGCCTTACCCATGGCCCGGCCGAGGGCATCGCGGCGCACAGCAGTGTCCTGGTCGTTGCCGTAGGGTGTAAGTGCGAGCAGGTCGCTGGGCACGTAGCGCCCGGAACCTTCACGCGCACCGGAGTACACACCGTGCTGGAAGTTGTCGAGCCGTGATACGCCTTCGATACCCGGGCCCTTGTAGTTGAAGCCGTACACGATACCCATACTGCCGGTGTGATTGCTGCGATAGTAGTTGGTGACGGCGATGTAGCCACGATGGATCTCCGCTGCGGAGCGCACGGCGCGCAATTCGGATGCGCCTTCCCCACCGTTGACCCCCGGGGACAACCACCCCTTCGTAATGAGCGCAGGCGTTTTGTGGCCGTTGAGTACCACGTTGCCGCCGCCCCCGGCGCCGTCCATCTGGCACAGCCACCACTTATTGGCCTCGGTGCCCGGTCCGTTGGCTGGGCGATAGGGCGAGTCAAACGCCTCGTTGGCGTGCCCGTTCCAGCAGGAATAGATGATGTCGCCATTGGTCATGACCATCGGCGAGAGTGCCATGGTTTCGTGTGGTGTCAGGTTGCGCGCGTTGGTGCCGTCGATATCCATCGACCAGATCTGCATCGATTTGCCGGCGTTACCGTAGCCATAGATTTGAGACACCCCGTAGGCCGTAGCAGTCCAGCGGGGATTGCCGTTGGGATAGCGGCCGCGATGCTGGCTGAACTGGCTCTTGTGGGGATAGAGGTTCGCGCGGTTGCTGGCGAACACGATGGTGTTGTTGTCCAGCCACTCGGGCTGCCGGTCAATTGCGCCGTCGGGATGATTCGGTACCGGAGTGCTTACGCCCGTCTCGATGTCGTAAATGAAGATTTGCGCCCTCGCGAGCGCCGGGATGTCGAAGATACCCAGTTTCACGCCGGCAAACTGTACTTCTGTCAGCGCGTTTCCGTAACCCACGGAGTAGGCGATCATTTTACCGTTGGGGCTGACGCGGGCCTCCTGCGCCACGCAGATTTCGGGTGACGCGGTGCAATTGTGAATGACCTGTTCGTTGCCCGCGAGGTCATTGATAACAACGTCGGCCTCGGCTATCCCGCCGTTGATGCGGCCCACATCGGAGACATGTTGCCAGTTGGAGGCATCCTCCGCGGCGATACCCGGCACTGCTGCCGTCGCCCGCGGCTGGCGGGTGTAGACGATGCCGTCAAAGATGCCTGCCAGTTCCGGATCCGTGGGCACACCGGGGTCCGGCTCGTCGACAGGCGGCGGGTCTTCCGGCTGCGGCGGATCGACGGGGTCCGTGGGCTCTCCCGGCTCCTGGGGGGGCGGTGGGTCAACCGGATCGTCTGACGGTGGTGTCGGGTCCGGCAGGAAAGGCGATGACGGATCGCCGGGCGGTCCATCGTTACCCGGCTCTTCGACGGGCGGTTGGTCCTGCGGCGGATTCTGTGGGTCCGAGGGAAAAGTCGGGTCCTGGCCCTGGGGCGGATTACCGCCGTCAAAAATCGGGCCTGAAACCGGATCCCCGGGGATGCTGTTGTCTGTAGTTCCGCCGCCGCCACCGCCGCCGCATGCGGTTAGCGTTAGCGTCAGGCTGATACAGAAAACTGTCAGTAGTTGATTGTGCATGGCGTCTGTCTCGCTCGTAATTCCCGGGGGCCTCAGCCGCCACTTACCGATGTGAGCACCAGGCTCGTATAGTCTTCAGAGGTCGCAAGCGTCAGGTTCTTGATGGACACCTCGCCTTCCTTCGTCACTTCCACCGTACCCGAGGCGTGGTTGCCGAGTTCCCACCGCACGCGGCTGCCCACCACGGTGGGGAAGTTATGGATGCGTCGAATTGTGAGGTCGAAAGTAGCCCGGTTGGGCTGGTCGGGTACGCCGCCGCCGATGTTGGTGTGCGCCTTGTAGCGCAGTGGCACGATGACGCCTTCGGTGTTGTCCACGAAATAGTCACCCTGGTGCCAGGACAGGCCCAGGTTGTAATGCCCGCGCTCCTCGCCCCAGTGGTTGGCGCTGCTATTGGTAAATATGGGCAACATTTCGTCGAGACGCACATCCATGTCCGGTCCGGCGTACAGTGCATTGAAGGGCATGTTTATGCCGGTCTCGACGGGGTTGTGGCCTGCGGCGTGCCACGTGCCGAAGCAGGCGATTGTGTAGCGCTGGCACAGTTCAAAGAACTCGGTATCAAAAATTACCGATACATCCGCAGGCGAGCCGTTTACGCGATAGTAGATATCGTCCAGGCTGCCGTTCGCCATCTGTGTTTCCACGTCGGCACCTTTCCTGTCGTAGCCTTCCCAGGCGACATCCACCGGGGGATAGTTCTGCCAGTTCTTCACGAACAGGGTGTGCGGCACGTTGGCGTGAACTACCGCGATGAGCTCTCCCCACCAGGAGTCCACCTGTCGCAGCATCATGGACTGCAGGATGGCGCCGGTACCGCCGTAGCTCGCGCCTTCCAGGTGAATGCCACCGGCGATGTCCGCGGATTCCTCGATACCCGCTCGGGTAAGGGAGAGGCCGATGCGCATGCTGTTCGAGTTGCCGCGATACCAGCCCCACCAACCCAGCGGTTGCACACCATTCACTTTGTGCATATCCCAGTCAGGGAAGTGGCCGGCACAGGGCTTCACGACAATAAAGCCGGCTTTGGCGAAATCCAGCCCGGTGCAGAACGCATAGGGTCGCGCATTGAAACCGGACATCTTCAGTTGTATCCGGTGCGGCCCGGGCGACTGCGGCATGATAAGTGCGACAGGATAGGACCACGATGAGGTGGGGGGAACGTAGGCCTTGTTACTGACCTCGCATTGCACCTTCTTGAACCGGGAGAAGTACTCCGGCTCCTCGCAGTCCATCTCGAAGTTGGGGTCGCCCGAAAAGGCGAATGTGTAGGGCACCTTTACCAGGAAGCAGGCAAGGAGCAGCAGGGCAAATTTGTACATGTCGATCACGCGGCCTCACTCAAAAAACATCACACATGGCGACAGGCCGGTCGCGACCGGTCAGTCATCCGTTCAATTGAGGGCCGCTCGTCGCAGGTTTTTTGTTTAGTGATCGAGCGTGGGACCAATCATATTTGAGGCCATTCGCGCGGGAATAGCGAAAATACTACTTTTCACTCTTTTTCTGGTTATTTCATGGAAGAAGCGGCGGCTATATCGGCGCTGTGTCACACCGCGGGTTTGTGAAAGGGGGGAAAAGTTGCGCGCTCAGGTGCGGTTGTGCTTGGGATCCTGGTGCGTCATCTGGATCCCTGCGAGCTCGTAACCCGCTTCGATCAGTTC
Organism: Gammaproteobacteria bacterium; assembly: GCA_030428835.1. Classification (GTDB taxonomy): domain Bacteria; phylum Pseudomonadota; class Gammaproteobacteria; order Pseudomonadales; family Halieaceae; genus Marimicrobium. The sequence goes on from JAUIEP010000101.1 coordinate 5,346, forward strand.
CTGTGCGCGGTCAAACTCAAGGACAGTGCAGAGATTACGCGGAATCTCTATTAGCACGTCGGGCGGGTATACCGCCAGCTTGTGTCGGGCAATGGCGCCTTCCATCGTATCGATGGCCTGGCCCGCAACGTCGTACATGCCGACGAGGTCGCCTGAACGAACTGTCGGGCGAAGAGAGTCGATGAACTGATTGATCTTGCGTGTAAAGAACGAATCTTCCTCTTCGTCCAGGCGGGGCGGTGCCGGTTTGGGCCAGGCGGTGTCCACCTTGCCGGAGAGATTGACCGCAATCGTCAGTTCTGTGTGATCGCGGAATGTGGGCGCGATCGGCACGGGATTGAGAATTGCACCATCCAGCAACTGAACGCCGTTGCGCATTGCGGGCTTAAAGAACAGGGGTATTGCAATCGAAGCGCGGATGGCGTCGAACAACGGCCCCTTGCTGAGCCAGACTTCCTTCTCGTTGACGATGTCCGACGCCACCGCGGTAAAGGTGATGGGCAGTTCCTCGATGCGTTTCTCGCCGGTGAGTTGGCGCAGGGTTTCGATTATCCGGTCACCCTTAACGAGCCCTGCGGAGCCGAGTGTGATGTCCATCAGCCGGAAGATGTCCATGGTGCTGATCGCCGTCACCCAGTGGGTAAATTCGTCGAGCTTGCCCATGGCGTAGATGCCGCCGACCAGGGCACCCATCGAACAACCGGAAATGGAATCGATACGGTAGTCGTGCTCTTCAAGCCAGCGGATAACGCCGATGTGTGCAAGACCACGCGCTCCACCGCCTCCAAGTACCAGCGAGGTGGAGGTTGGAGTCCTGGCTTCGGTTCCCGCTCCGTCCTGCATCGTCATTCCTACCCTGAGTCAGGCGCGCAGTGTCGCACGCACGCCAGGGCGTTGGAATGCCCTGCCGCCTGCTGCTCCGGAGGGCGGCCTGGGCCTTGCATCGGGATTTTTGCTACCCCGGAAAGAGAAAACCCCGCCCGGCTGGGGAAAGCCGGGCGGGGTGGCCCGCGGGGACATGCGGGTCGGGGACTGGTTCTTCGCTAACGAGTGCGGCGGCGGGACACGCCGAGGCCCAAGAGTCCGAGGCCGAAGAGCATGACGACGCCGGGTGCGGCAACGGTTGTGCCCGGGGTGCCGATGGACACGTTGAGTATGTAGCTCGCCTCATCGGGTACTTCTACGCCCGGGAACGCGCCCACGCGGATGACGTAATCGCCGATATCCAGTGTGGTTCGCAGCAGCGCATCAAACGGCGTATTCTCACTGCCGGGGTCGCCGCTGAAGTCGTCGTCATCCGAGGTGATGAAAGCGCCGCCGCTGGTGTACAGATCCAGGTACGAGTCGAAAAAATTATCCTGGTCGCTGCACCCGGTGTTGGGCAGGCCCAGGTCCTGGAAACCACAGTCGATATCGAAAATGGCTGTCGAATTGTCCGCCAGGACCGAGAAGAAGTAGTAGTCGTAAGTGTCGTCGCCGCTGCGGTTGCTGATCTCGACGTGCGGAATCGTGGTCGCGTCCTCGACCTGGGGATTGGCCGACAGGTCGAAAAAGCCGTTGATGTCCTGGGCGGTTCCGAGAGAATCGTTGGCACCGTTGGACGCTACAGGCAGCGCGTTGGCAAGGCCGGAGACCGCCATCGTGCCTGCGACCACCGTTGAAGTTAAGAGTTTCCTGATCACCGTCCTGATTCCTGTACTCTGCATTCTTGTAATGATTAATTGCCTTGTGAATGTAACAGCAAGCAGCGTGCCAACCCTGTATTTACGCGGGTTTCAGCCGTTTTCACGCGGCCTGGCAGGTGTATTTGTAAAAAAACCTGACGGGCTGCCGCGGGTCACAGCGCGGACAAGACGTAGATTAGGAAGTAATTGGCCATTTATGACCGGGTTTCAAATCACCCGGTCGCTGCCGCCATCCACGGGGATCTGAGCCCCGGTGGTGGCGCCGAAGGTGTCGCTGGCGAGGGCGGACAACAGCCGTCCCACGTCACTCGAGCGAATCTCCTTGCCCAGCAGGTTCTTTGTTTTGTACTCCTCGACGGTCATGTTGTAGCGCGCGGCTGAACTGGCCAGCGCCTCCTGCGTCCACAACGCGGTATCGAAGACCGCGTCGGGGTGCACGACGTTGACGCGCACGCCGTCCGCCGCGAGTTCCAGCGCGGCCACGCGCGCCAGCTGCGTGATACCGGCCTTGCTTACCGAGTAGGCCGCGGCACCCGGTCCCGGTGCACAGTAATTGCGCGAGCCCACGATGAGTATGGACGGGCCCACGCCGAGCTTGAGGTACGGAATGGCCGCCGTCATGAAGCGCTGCGTCGCGGTGAGGTTGATCGCGAGTGTGCGGTCCCAGGTATCGCGAGTCTGCGCCTCGATGCGTTCCCCTGCTTTGAACATGCCGGCGTTGCACACGATGATGTCCAGCCCGCCGTAGAGTGCGACGGTGTGTTCCACCGCCGCCTGCACCGCGTCGTCATCGGTGAGGTCACAGACGATGCCTGTGGCGCCGAGTGCCGCCAGCGCGGCTTCAACACCCGGGTCGATGTCCAGCCCCACGACGGTGGCGCCGTCCTTGCCCAGCGCCTCGCAGGTGGCGAGACCTATCCCGCTGTTGGCGCCGGTCACCAGGGCGATCTTGCCCTGGTGCGCCTTCGGAGTGCCCGCCTTGCCGAGCTTGGCCTGTTCCAGCACCCAGTACTCGAGGTCGAAGATGTCCTTCTCCGGCAGGGCTTGCCAGCCGCCCAGTGATTCGCCGGTCTGCACCGCCCAGCGGGTATGCCGCGCGATGTCGCTGACGATATTGCACTCCTTCACGCTCGAACCGAAGGCAATGGAGCCGCTGTTGCGCCAGATCGCGAAGCGCGGTGCCTGGTCGAGGATCGTCAGTTCGTCCGAGCCGTTGCGTTCAAAGTAAGCGCGATAGTCCGCGGCATAGGCCGCTACCTCGGGCACGCCCGCTGCGGGTGTGGCGTCGATGATCACGGGGATGCGCTTGGTGCGGATGACATGGTCCGGCGTAATCGGTCCACGACACGCGATGGCGGCGATATCCTCCCGCGCCGCGTAACCCTGCGCGTCCGGTGAGCGGTCCAGAATCGCCAGCTGCGCGCTGCCGCGTTCCTCGGACACCGCGCGGCGGATGCGTGCGAGTTCCGCCAGGTCGACGCTGCGCTCCGCGGTGGGATGCTGTGCCACGCCGTTTCGCGCAATGTAGTCCTCCGCCCGGCTCACCAGCTCAAGCATGTTCTCGTAGGCCTCGCGGGCGTCGTCACTGAAAGTGAAAACCCCGTGGTGCATGAGGATGATGCCCTTGTACTGTGCGAGATCCACGTTCTTCAGCGCGTCGTTTACCTGCCTGGAGAGTATGAATCCGGGCATGATGTAGGGCAGCGCCAGGCAGTCGGGAAACAGCTCCCCGATAATCTGTTCGCCGCGCGGATTGTTGGTCAGCGTGATAATCGCGTCGGTGTGGGTGTGATCGATGAAGCGGTGGGGCATGATCGCGTGGAGAATCGCCTCCACTGAAGGGGAGGGGCCGGACGGGTCCAGCATGAGCGCGCGCAACTGCAGCGTCATGTCGGTATCGGACAGCTCGTCCAGCTCGGCGAGTTGCCGGGTTTCCCGGAGGCGGATGGCGGGGAAGCCCGGTTTCTCGATCGTCTTCAAATCCCAGCCGCTGCCCTTGACGTAGAGCACCTCCACCTCGTTGCCGAAGAAGTCGGTGGTGACACCCTTGACGGACGTATTGCCGCCACCGTGCATGACGAGATCCTCGCTGGCACCCAGCAGGCGCGAGGTGTAGACCCGCAGTGCGAGGTCATCCCCCTTGCAGGCAGCGGCGTCCGCGTCGTTCCAAAGGCTTTTCATGTGTCTCTCTCCAAACGTCGATACTGACTTGCGCCGGCGGCTTCAGACGGCCAGCGAGCGGGCGTAGGCGTGTAACTCGGTGTCCATCGCGTTGTCGCGCGCAATTTTCCGCCGCAGCTCCGCGCAGATGTCCTCGTCTTCACCCGCGTGCCGGTGCGGAACATTGTCCACCTGCCACCCATAGCGCTCCACAAGAGCGGCGAGGAAGCGCTCGTAGTCTTCCGTGACGCCAACCACTTCGGTTGCCCGCAGGTTTTCCCTCGCGGTTTCAAAGCGAGTGTCGTCGACCTCGATGACCCCGGTGCTCGCGGCGAAACATTCCATGGAGAAGCGGCCGCCGCCGCGTTCGCCCAGGGCGATCAACTCTGGCGTCAGGTTCTCACCGTTACCCAGCTCACTGCGCGGCGGCAGCGCCGGCTCGTAGTCACCATAGCGGGTTTCGGCAATCGTCTCCTGCGCGGACATGGAGTACAGCTTGGTCTGGTAGTTCGCGATGAACGAGGCGTGAAACCATTCGTCCTCGTAGATCGCTTCGAGGGGCAGTCCCATGTGCTCCTTGTGGTAGCGGCGACAGTGCTTGAGGTAGGAGATGGTTCGCGCCACGGGGTCACGCAGCACGGTAAGCGCAATATACCGGGCGGCCAGCAGCTCGCGGGTCGCGTAGGGCACGTGGCCGCACACCATGCGGTACTGGTCCGGCGCGCTGTTGACCGCCGCCACGATGCCCGGCACATAGAGGTAGGCCTCCATCTGTCGGAAGGGGTTGGTCTCGCCCTGCAGGTAGTCGCCGGGGTAGCGCTCATGGGAGGCGAAGTTCGCCTCGATCACGTCGGCAAAGGAGGTGCCCCCGGTCTTCATGACGTGGATGAACAGGTATTTGTTGCCTGTCGGGCTCACGGGCGCTCCTGCGCGGTCATCCCGATAGCCCGTCCGTGGAGTACAGCAAGTGCTCGGAGCAATCCCCGATCAGGTCAACGTACATCTCGCGGGTGGCGAAGCACCAGGTGCCGCCCACCCGGTGGAAGCTGTCGTGGTAGTGGCCGGCGATGATCGGTTGCAGCGCGAGGGACGGCGTTGCCTGAAACACCGTGTAGTAGGAGCGGGCGCTGGCGGTCTCGCCCTCGACCTCGATCATGACGTTGGTCGTGACATGCCGTGTAAGCGGCGTGCCGGAGGGCTCGTGCAGCCGGCAGGACAACTGGTACATCTGCAGGACCTCGTCGTAGCCCTCGCGCCGTGACTTGTGTGCCGGGGAGACGATAGCCCCGTGCCGGAAGAGTTCCGCCACGCCGGGCAGGTCGCCCTGGTCGATCAGCTCGGAATAGCGGTAGATGAGGTTTTCGATATGACGGCTGTCATCCATGGTCAGGCGCGGTGGTAGTCTCGGCAGAGGCGCATTGTACGTCCTGGCCGGAAAAAATGCGTCTAGTTGGTCGCGACGACAGGAATAATGTCTGGGGCGGGCAGCATGCCCTCCGGGTGGGCGTCGCCGTAGTCGAGCAGTTTGCCGAGCGCGATATCGATTTCCACACTGCCGTCGCGCAGCGTCTGGCGCAGCTTGTCGACGTCTTCCTCGGTCACCTCGCCGCGGTCGAGCGCCCGCAGCTCATCGGTAAGCATGTTGATCGGGTCGTGGTTGCAGGTTTTGCAGACGGGCTCTCGGCTCATCACCATCGCCAGCTTCTGGCGCGAGACCTGCAGGAAACTGTAGTCGAAGACGGAGCCGAGACTTGCCTGCTTGCGCCAGTCGGAGCAACACAGGTAATAGTTGCCGTCGTAGCCGATGAAAAGGAACCCCCAGGGGGCGCCGCACAGGGGCTTCAGCCCGCCCTCCGTGAGTTCCTGCCGGGCACGCGCCATCTCCGTGTACTGCTCGAACTGCATGTGCTCCACAAACAGGGCGCCGCCGCGGTTGATCACGCTGTAGCTGTGGAAATCCTTGAGGCCGCGCTCGCGCCAGTACATCTCCATTGCCTTGACGTGTGCCTTGTCGTCGTGGTGATCGACCAGGATGATGACCGGTTTGCAGCGACCCTGGGAGAGCTCGGCAAACTTTGCGATGTTGTCACGGCTGCGTTCGAAAGGCAGGTTATAGACCTTTTCGTACTCTTCGCCGATGTCGGAGATGTTGATGTAAATCTCGTCCAGCCCTGCGTCGAGAATCTCCCGCGTCTTGTCCTCGGTCAGCAGGTTGCCGTTGGAGGACATGGAGCACCGGAATCCCTCGGCCTTTACCTTCCTGATGAAGGAGATGGCATTGCGGTTGATCAGGGGTTCGCCCAGTCCGCACAGGCTGACGGTGACCTCGAGGCCGGAGACATCCTTCACGACCTGGCGATACTCGACGGCGCGCGCAAGCGCCTTGTCGAAGGTGTCCACGTCCATGATGCCCTGGTGCGGCGTGGCGTCGCGCGGGCAGAAGTGGCAGGTGGCGTTGCATCGATTGGTGATCTCGATGTCAATCGTCAGGAACAGTGGGCTGTAATCATTGGACATTGCGCGAAAAATGATGGCGATATGTCGGGAACCTGTCAAGAAAGGGTCGTGTAATTAAGAGGCCGCCTACGCAAAACGTGACCTGCGTCCGATTGCCCCGCAGAGCCCGTGATACAAGGGTTTACGGGAACCGGGCGCGGTGAGAAGCCCTTTGCCTCAGGGGGGTATTGCCCCCTCGCGGCAGAGCCGGTCATCGAGCGTCGCAAGCTCCGGCAGTGGCAGTTGGCGGGCGTCGTGCAGCGAGCGGTAGAGCGACTCCAACTCCGGCGCGAGCCGTGGGCTGAAACCCTCGCTGTAGGTGCCGAGCATGATATTCGCGAACAGCGCGCGGCCGCCGCCGTTGACCACGGTGGGGCTGTGCAGGTGCGTCTCGTCCACCCGGTCGTGGTCGAAGCCCTTTTCGCTCGCCATCAGCGAGCCGTTGCTGTAGAGCTTGACCCGGGACAGGGGGTCGCGTTTTGCCAGGTGTGCTTTAGGCTGGAAATAGCCGGTCAGGATAACGCTGTTGCAGCGGTCCGGCTCGAAAGCCGCGCCCTGCAGGACACTGTCGCCGATGCGCCATTCGATACCGTGTCCTTCCCTGTAGTGTAGTGACCACAGGGGAGCCTGCTCCGCGAGTACCGTTGTGCCGGCCTCCAGACTGCCCGGCTCGAAGGGCCCCAGCTCGAGGCCGATCGCGAAGCCGTAACGGTAGGGAGAGCGCTGGGTGTCAAAGCCGGTGTACAGGGTCTGGCCCGCCGCCGCCCCGGGACGCGCCGGCACCGGCAGGAGGCTCTTGTCCCGCTGCTCGCGCCAGAACGCGCCGGTCAACTCCGCCGTGCGCCCGGCGTGTTCCGGCGCGATATCGGTATCTCCCGCCGGTGCGCTCGCCAGGTCGTACAGTCCCGGCGGGAAGCCCTGGTCCGCTGAGAGCCGGAAGCGACCCTCCGCCTCCAGGTAGCTGAAGCTGAGGGCGCCGATATTGGGCCCGTAGACCTCCCAGGCCCGCGCGCGTGGCGCCAGCGGGATGTCCTCGCGGATGAGCGGCAGCAGGTTGCGCCCGTCGATGTCCCCCGGCGGCGGCCCACCCGCCGCCGCCAGCACCGTGGGGTACACATCCAGGTTCATCACGATGTCATCCACCGTTTTGCCGGCAGGCAGGTGGCCCGGCCAGTACATGATGAGCGGTGTGCGATAGGAGCCCTCGTAGGTCTCCGCTTTCTTCCCGTAGTAGGGATAGTTATTGTCGCGCTCGACGTTGGTGCCGCCGTTGTCGCTGAGGAATACGACCAGGGTATTCTCCCTGTCCACCGCGTCGACCAGGCGGCCGACCGCGTCATCCAGCTGCGTGACCAGCGCGGTGTAGCGCCCTTCCGGGGTGGCGGGAAAGCGCGCCGCGTAGCGCGCGTCGGGCTGGATAGGGTGGTGTGGCGCCAGGAACGCGTGGTACAGGAACCACGGCCTGTCGCGCGCGTTCAGCTCGGCCAGTTGCGCCAGGGAGTGCTCGGTCAACAAGTCGGTAAGGTGGCCCGTGTGTGGCTCGAGATCCCCGCCGTCGCGGCGCAGCATCGGGTTGATATACGTCGGTTTCCGGACGCCCTTGTTGGCCTCCGTCACCGGACCCGCGGTTTCCCATTGATTGAGGAAGCCGAACCAGCCGTCGAAACCCTTGTTCTGTGGCCAGCCCGCGAGACGTTCCTCGCCCGCGTGCCACTTGCCGGTAAGGTAGGTCGCGTAACCCAGCACCCTGAATGCCTCTGCGAGTGTGGTGTACTCGGCGGGAATCTCGGTGCCCACCGGGCGGAAGCCCGAGCGCTCCGGGTCGCGCCCGGTGAGTATGCCGACGCGGCTGGGTGTGCATGTCGCGTCGGCGTAGTGCCGGCCGAACGTCACGCCGCCGCGGGCGAGAGCGGTGATGTGCGGCGTTGCAAGCCCGCCGGGATTGATGGCATCCGTGTCGTTGTAACCGAGGTCGTCCGCGACGATCAGCAGTACGTTCGGCCTGCGCGCGGTGTCCTCGGCCTGAGCGGATTGTGTTTGCTCGAGCACGAGGTTCTTCAGCCCGGCAAGCCAGCTTAGAAGGAACGCGAGGATGAGTATGCCGCCCAATGTGAACCTGTTGTCCCCCGGGGCTGCAGGTGTTGCGGACATGCGGGTACTCAAGTCGACAGGGCGTAACCGTTATACTACCATTGCGCGAAAAGCTAACAAGAACACCGCTTCGCGTTCCCCCTCAGGGCTTTTATGTCGTCTGTCCTCCCCAGCCTCTACCAGCTCAAGAAGTTCCTGTTGTGGCCGCGCACCGTGTTCATGCGCTGGAAGTATCGCGACACGAAGGGGCCGATGCGCGCGATGCTCGAGCTCCACTACTACCGCAAACCCATGATCGATTGGGTGGGCGCCACGGTCTACAACAAGCACATGCTGCACGAGGCCGACATCGACGAGAACAGTGTCGTGGTCGATGTTGGCGCGTTTACCGGCAGTTGGGCGCAGCATATCGTGGAGCGCTACAACCCCACGATTTATGCCTTCGAGCCTAACCCCCGGTCTTTCGAACAGTTGCAGGCCAAGGCCGCTGAGAACCCCAAGCTCAAACCGCTGCCTTACGGGCTCGGGGACGCGGACCTCAAGGTGGAATTCACGCTGAAGGGCCTCGGCTCATCGATGTACGAGGAGCGCGCCGACCACGCCGACGTGCCCCGCACGGAAGTAGAAATTGCCGCGATCGACCGCGTCTGGCGTGAACTGGAACTCGGCCAGGTCGATCTCTTCAAGGTCAATATCGAGGGTGCAGAGTTCCCGCTGTTCGAAAAAATGATCGCGGCGGACCTCTTGCGGTCGGTCAACACCTACCTGATCCAGTTCCACGAATGGCACCCGGGGGCGTACCGCAAGCGGCGGCGCATCCGCGAGGCCTTGTCGCGCACCCATACCTGCGAGTGGAACTATTACTTCGTGTGGGAGAAATGGGTGCCTAAGCAGCCGCCCGCCTGACCCACTTCTCCCAGACAAAATGGTAGTCCCACTCCAGCCGGTGCGTGCGCGCCAGTGCCCTGTGAATCCGGCGGCGCCTCGAATAAGCGCCCGGGTGCCATTCGTGGAACTGGATGAGGTAACAGTCCACGCGGGCCAACAGGTCGCATTCGATCATCCGCTCAAATAGCGGGAACTCGCCGCCCTCGATATTCACTTTCATCAGGTCGACGCGCTCCAGTCCCAGCTCGGGCCAGATCGCCGCGACATCGCGAATGGCCGCCTCGTCCCAGTCTACCCCCTGCTCGCCCTCGATGTTGCCGAAGGCGGTCGACCCAAGGAATTCCAGGCTCATGCGCACGGTCTCGTCCCGGTCGCCCAGGCCATAGCGGTAGGTCACGATGTGCTCCTGCCCCGCGGTGCGTTTCTCGAGCTGCTTGTAGTTCCGCGGTTCCGGCTCGAAAGCGTGAACGGTGCACTGGTAGCGCTGCACCATGTCCTGTGCCCACTCGCCGATGTAGGCGCCGACATCGAGCACCACGCTGTTCCCGTCCAGGTCAGCGCTGTGGAGAATGTGCTCGTCGCGGCTGCGCGCGGCGAGCCATTGGTAGAAGGCGGGTCGGTAGTAGTGCAGCTCGAGTGCGCTGCGCATGAAGCCCGGTTCCAGGTTTTCCCTGCGCCGCATGTAGAGCTTGCGCGGCAGCATGAGCAGTTTCTTCAGCTCATACGGGCTCGGTAGTCGAAGGGCCATGCTGTGCGCCTGTCAGCCGGGTTGCCGCAGTGTAACCCGGCGGCGGTTTCGCGGATTCAGTCGCCCAGCGCCTCGCGACGCAGCACGGGCTTGGCGGCGACTGGCTCGGGCCCGTCGTGCCTGCCGATCTCGGCCTCGCCGAAATTGAGCGAGAAGAGGCGCCGCCGCTCCCCGCCGTTGTAACTGCCGTGAATCGTACGGAAGTTCCAGATGATCAGGTCACCCGGTGTCGAGTCGATGGCGATCGAGGGAATGTCGCTGCCTTTCACGCCGAAGATTTCTTCCACCCCGGCCTCGTCCTTGAACGCCCGCATGAGCGTCCGTGAGAAGGACTGGCGGTGGAAGTGGCTGCCGGGAATAATTCGGATAGCGCCGCTGTCCCCGCTCAGTTCATCCAGGTAGAAGGACAGTTTTACATGGTAGTGGTGCAGCGGCGCGGCGTAGTCGTCGGGGTGCCAGTAGCTCTCGCAATAGAACAGGTTGCCGTCGCTGCTGGACCAGATGTAGTCGCGACCGATGATGCTCTGCACGATACCGACCACGCGCGGGTCATGCTGCAGCGGCGCAAGGCGCGGCGACTGTTCGATGAACCCGGGAATGATGATGCGCTTTTCGTCACCGTGCAGGGCCTCCTTGGTCTCCCACACGGGTTGCTCGTCATTGGTGAACATATCTTCGAAGCCGCCGACGATGTCGTCGATATCGTCGGCGAACAGGCCCGGGAGCTTCAGGAAACCGAAAGTCTCGAAAAAGTGAATCTGCTGTGGTGACAGCAGGTACCTGCTGTCGACAACCGGGGTGTCCGCCTGCTCGGGAGTCACGGCCTGGGTCATGGCACAATCCGCGCTAATTCAGCTTATGGGCGGTCAAAACTAGCACTTTCTCAAAACCTTGGAAAGCAAAGGCCCTTGCGCTGGATCAACCAGGGGTCCGCGGTGTCGGGAGAATGTCGACCGGTTCACACTACCCGGCACCTCCCGCCGCGCCGAGCCGCGCGGGCGGGGTTGTGGGGTCAGGCGGCGGTGTCCAGGACGAGCCGGGTATCGGCTGCCTTGAGCGGTACCGTGCCGGGCCACAGCATGTACTGCAGCGTGGCGACCGATTCACGCATACCGCCCGCAAGCCAGGCGGCGAGGCACTGTGCCACGTCGGTAAACGGTTCTGCGGGCGGCGGGGCCATCGCGTCCAGCCAGTGCTCGATTCGCTCTTTCGAGAGCGAGTGCATCACGTGTCCGTAGCCGAGCTGTTCGATCGCGAGCGCGTTGGACAGCTGCTCGGTCTGTCCCGCGAGGGGTCGCGTCAGGAGCGGCTTGCGCCATTGCAGGCATTCGCTGACGAGTTCGAAGCCCGAGTTGCAGAGCACCCCGCGACAACTCGCCAGGTGCTGCTTGAAGCCCA
>JAUIEP010000102.1 GCA_030428835.1 Gammaproteobacteria bacterium
GGCCTGTACGCGACCGCCGGCTACCTGGCGGGCAAGCCGCCGGTGAACTGCCTGGAGGATCTCGCGGCGCACAAGCTGGTGGGTCTCGACGCGGGGAATACCAACATCCGCTCGCCCATCGCCTTCCCCGCGGCCAACCCGCTCCCGGGGGAATACGTTTACCTGACCAACAGCCCTACGGCGCAGATGTCGGCCGTGCGCTGCGGCTTCGGTATCGGCCTCCTGTCGCACCGCTGGGCCACCCTGCAGGGCGACCTCGTGCGCGTGTTGCCCGACCAGACCCTGCACGAGCTGGACCTGTGGCTGGTCACACACGAAGACCTGCGCTACAGCGCGCGCATTCGCGTGATGTACGACTTCCTCGCCGAACACATCGTGCGCGACCTGTCGCTGTTTCAGTCCGGGCGGCCGGCGCGCGACTGAGCCCGCGCCGGCCCCTGGCCGGTGAACGGCCAGATCACGTGGGCATAGTACGTGTCGTCGAATTCCGGCCGGTCCAACCCGTAGCCCGCCGGCCAGGCATCGCGCGGGCAGTAGTAGGTGCCGAACAGCAGGTCGTATACGGGCAGTGACACGCTGAAGTTCCTGTCGACCAGGGCGGGATCGCTGGTGTGGTGCCAGTGGTGGAACTGCGGCGTCGCCACCCACTTGCGCAGGGCGCCCAGGGGATAACTGACGTTCGCGTGATTGAGCACGGACTGCAGCGCCAGCAGCGGCAGGTAGATGTTGATGGCCTCCTGCGAGAAGCCCAGCAACACCATCGGCACGAGCACCAGTGAGCGCGTGAGCAGTATGTCGACGAAATGCAGGCGCGAACCCGCCAGCCAGTCCATCACCTGCGCGCTGTGGTGCACCTTGTGGAAGCGCCACAGCAGCGGGACCCGGTGCGTCGCGCGGTGCACCCAGTACTGCGCGAAATCCGTGACCGCGATGATCGCCAGCACCTGCACGAACAGCGGCCACGCGGCCAGCGGGCTGACCTCGGGCCTGCCGAGCCACACGGCGAGCGCCTGCGAGGGCAGGTAGACGACGTAGATCATCGCGCCGTTGAACAGGTGGTTCACGACATAGTGGGTGAGGTCCAGGCGCCAGTCGCGGCGGAAGACACGCTGTTCCCTGCGTCGCGACACCCACTCCAGGCTGATAAACAGCGTGGCGATCAACACGAGGTCGAGCACCATCCAGTCCACGCTGAGGTAGAAGCGCGCGCTGCGCACCGGGCCGTCCAGGGGCACGTTCGGCCCGCCGGCGAGCCAGGCGAGCAGGATGAGCGCGGTCCCGAACACGGCGAAGCGGCGCGCGGTGCTCAGCAACAGGCCCGTCGCGCCGCACACGAGCGCCACGCCCATGCCCATCGCGAGCAGCAGGCGCACCTGGTGTTCGCTGTAGATCTCGCGCAGTTCCGGGGTGGTCAGGTACTGGGGGTAGTGGAAGGCCAGCACGGACAACACGGCGAGCACGCCGAGACAGGCGCTCGCGTAGGAGAAACCGTTGAACCAGGCGTTGCGCAAAGCGTTCCCCGTTGTATCGCACCCGGTCGATGATACGGGCGCAGGGCGCGGCCCGGTAGTGCGGTCAGTCCTCGAGGTCGATGATCGACAACACGCGGTTGGGACAGTAGCGCGCGGCCGCCTCGGCTTTGTCGCGCAGTGCGGGGTCGGGGCGTGCCGCGAGTATCCTCACTTTCGGGTACACGTCGGTGTCGTAGTCCACCTCGAACAACTCTGGCGCTTCCTCGGCGCACTCGCCGTGACCCTGGCAGAGTTGCATGTCGGCCTTGATGCAGAAACGACGGCCCACCTCAGCCGCGCCTCGCGTAGCGCAGCAGGCAGGGTTCGCTGGGCCGCAGTATGAGCGATGGCATGATGTCGCGGTAACTCTCCGGCGCGTCCACCAGTTCGAACCGGTAGCGGCGCAGCAGCGCGCAGAAGATGGCCTTCACCTGCAGGATGGCGAACGCGTTACCCACGCACTTGCGGTGGCCGCCGCCGAAGGGGATGAAGGCGAAGACGTTGTCGGGTTCCGGGCGCGCGGCGTCGAAGCGCTCCGGTTGCGGAAACCACTGCTCGAGCCGGTGCGCGACGTAGGGCGACACCATGACGTTGCTGCCCGCGGGTATCACGTAGTCCCCGTAGGCGAAGTCCACCAGCGCGCGGCGCGTGAGCGTGACCAGCGGCGGGTGCAGCCGCAGCGTCTCCATGATGAAGTCCTGCAGGCGCGGTATCTCCTTCAGCGCCTGGCGGCTGAGTTCCTCGTTGTGCGCGTACAACGCGTCGATCTCCGCCGTGATGGCGGCGGCCTCATCCGGGTGGCGCGCGAGCTCCACCGCGGTCCACGACGACGTGTTGCCGCTGGTGTGGTGGCCGGCGAACATGAACCAGATCACCATGCCGACGATCTCGTCTGCAGACAGCGGGCGGCCGTCGTCGTAGGTGGCGTCCATGTAGACCTGCAGCATGTCCTCGTGCACCTCGCCCTTTGCGCGGCGCTCGTCGATGTGCGCGGTGATGAGCTCGGCGAGTCGCGCGCGCGCCGCGTCGCGCCGTGCACTGACTTCGCCCAGCGCGGCGGGATCGCGCAGCGCGGCGGGACTGACGGAGTGCTCGAGCTCCTGGTAGAGGTCGGCGAACTCATCCGTCAGCGTGTTGCGGAACCGCGTGCCCATGAGGCAGTGGGTCGAAGTCTTCAGGGTGAGGCGGGTGAACGCCTCGTAGATGTCGAGTTCGCCCGCCTCGCCCCAGCCCTCGACCCAGGCCTCCACTTCCCCGGCGATCACCGCGGCGTAGCGCTGCATGCGGTCCTGGCGCAGTCCCGTGGCCTGTATCTTGAGCTGCTGGCGTTCCAGTTCGGGGGGCGCCCCGTACTGCACGCCCGGGCCGAAAACCGGCACCATCATCTGGTAGGCCGCCGCCGCGTTCAGTTGTTCATCGGGGGCGCGGAACACGGCTTCCTGCGCCTCGGGCGACACCAGCAGCACCGTGCGCAGCCCGTTGAGGTCGAACTGGCAGACCTCGCCGTTTTCCGCGTGGGCGCGGGACAGGAACAGCGCGGGATTCGCGCAGAACTCCTCGAAGTGGCCGGCCTCGCCGGTGGCGCCGCTGACGGTGGGGATGCTGTGCATGGGTGTGCCCGGGTCTGTGCAGGGTCGCCTGCATTATAGCTCACACTATAAAAAATGATGCGCCTGCGGGCAGCCGGCAGCGCGTGGTTGGATTTGCTGAACCGGCGGCGCGTGGGCGCTGGACAATGTCGTGGTGTGGGGCCCCCCGTGATGGCGGGGCTTGCCCCTGTGGAACTTGGCCCCTGTGGGGTCGAATTCATCCGGCCTGGCGCTTATCCCCGTAGGGTCGAATTCATTCGACCTGGAACCCGGCCCTCAATCGGAACAGCGGTTGGTATCGAGAGCGGGGTTCTACGTCGAATGAATTCGACCCTACGCGGATGTGGTCAGGTCCGCGAGGTCGAAGTAAGTCGACCCCATGGTTCATGGTGCAGCAGGGCGGCAGGTCGAATGAATTCGACCCCATAGGCGGCGGTGGAGCAGGTCCGTCGGTCGAATGAATTCGACCCCACAGGGTGGGGGAGTGGGAGGAGGAAAGGCGCTAGCCCGCCATCGCGTCGCGCGCCAGCGCCTCGATGTCGTCCCAGCGCTCGCCGGTCACCAGGTCGCGGCTCACCATCCACGAACCGCCGCAACAGATGACGTTGGGCAGGGCTAGGTAGTCGCGGAAGTTGTTGCGGCCCAGGCCGCCGGTGGGGCAGAACAGCGCGTCCGGGAAAGGGCCGCCGAATGACTTGAGTGCCGCCGTGCCGCCGAGGCTCGCGGGGAAGTACTTGAAGATGCCGATGCCGTGGCTGGAGCCGAGCATGATCTCCGACGCCGTGGCGACACCGGGTACGAAGGGCACGTTTGCCGCCGCCGTTGCATTGAGCAACTCCGCGCTGATGCCGGGGCTGAGGCAGAGGTCCGCGCCCGCATCCACCGCGGCGCCCACCTGGTCGCCGCGCGTCACGGTGCCGGCGGCCACCCACAGCCCGGGCAGTGCGTCTTTCACTGCGCGCAGGCTCGCGAGACCGGTCTCGCTGCGCAGGGTGATCTCCACGCAGCGCATGCCTCCCGCCGCCAGGGCCTGCGCAAGCCGCACGGTGGAGGCGACATCCAGTGCCGTGATGACCGGCAGCACGCGGCTGGCCGCGAGCGTATCTTTCAGGTTCATGCCGACTGGTCTCCTTGTCCCACGTGGGTGGTGAATACAGCGGCGCCCGTCCGGGCATCGCTGACGTTGTTGCGAAACAGTGCGAACAGGCCGCGGCCCAGCGTGTCGGCACCGTCCTCCACGGCGGCCGCCTCGCGCGCATTGAACTCGCCGTCCTCCACCTCGACGTTGAGGACCCCCGCATTCGCATCCAGCGACAACACGTCGCCGTCCCGCAGGCGCGCGATCGGCCCGCCCGCGGCGGCCTCCGGCGACAGGTGGATGGCGGCGGGCACCTTGCCCGACGCGCCCGACATGCGGCCGTCGGTGACCAGCGCCACCTTGAAGCCGCGGTCCTGCAGCGTGCCGAGGTAAGGTGTCATCTTGTGCAGTTCGGGCATGCCGTTCGCCTTCGGCCCCTGGCCGCGCACCACCGCGATGACATCGCGGTCCAGTTCGCCCGCTTCGAAGGCCTGTTTCAGCGCCTCCTGGCTCGCGAACACCCGGCACGGCGCGCGCACCACCTGGTGTTCCTCCTTCACGGCGGACACCTTGATGACGCACTGCCCCAGGTTGCCGCCCAGCAGGCGCACGCCGCCCTCGTGGGCGAAGGGGTCGGCGGCGGGGCGCAATACGTCCAGGCGGGTGGAGGCGAGGTCGCCCTCCGACCATTCGGGCGCGCCGGCGGCGCCGGCGAACAGCCGCGCGGCGTGACGCCCCAGCCCCTTGCCCCAGTTCGTGTTGACCGTGTCGTGCATGAAGCCGGCGTCGCGCAGCTCGCGGAACAGGAAGGCGGTGCCGCCCGCCTCCTCCATCGCGTTCACGTCCGCCGCGCCGTTGGGATACACGCGGGCGAGCAGCGGCACCACCGACGAGAGGCGGTCCATGTCCTCCCAGGTCAGGTCGATGCCGGCGGCGCGGGCTATCGCCACGAGGTGCAGCGTGTGGTTGGTGGAACCGCCGGTGGCGAGCAGGGCCACCACCGCGTTCACCAGCGAGTGCTCGTTCACCACCTCGCACAGCGGCGGCGCCACGGACATGAGCTCCTGCACTGTCTGCCGCACCAGCGCGGGCCGCAACGCATTCTGCGGGTGCAGGAAGGAACTGCCGGGCAGCTGCAGGCCGAACGCCTCCATCAACACCTGGTTGCTGTTGGCCGTGCCGTAGAATGTGCAGGTGCCGGCCGAGTGATAGGACGCGGACTCCACGGCGAGCAGTTGCGCGTCGTCCGCCTCGCCGGCTGCATGCAACTGGCGCACCCGCGCCTTCTCGCTGTTCGGGATGCCGGACGCCATCGGGCCCGAGCCGATAAAGGCCACGGGCAGGTGGCCGAATTCCAGCGCGCCGAGCAGCATGCCCGGCACGATCTTGTCGCAGATGCCAAGGCACACCACCGCGTCGAACAGGTTGTGGCTGAGGCCGACCGCGGTGGCCATGGCGACCACGTCGCGGCTGAACAGGCTCAGCTCCATGCCGGGCTGGCCCTGCGTCACGCCGTCGCACATGGCCGGCACGCCGGAGGCCACCTGCGCGCTGCCGCCGAGTGCGAACGCCGCGTCCTTGATCATGCGCGGGTAGTCCGCGAGCGGCTGGTGCGCCGACAGCATGTCGTTGTACGCGTTGATGATGCCGATGTTCATGTTACTGCCGCCGCCGATGCGCGCCTTCTCCTCCTCGCTGCAGGCCGCGTAGCCGTGGGCGATATTGCCGCAGGACAGCGTGCGCTTCGGCGGCAGTTCATCGCGGGTCCGTGCGCAGCGCGCCAGGTAGGCCGCGCGGCTCGCGGCGCTGCGCGCGGCGAGGGCCGCTGTCACTTCGTCAACAACCGGGTGCATGGTGTCATTCCCCTTCGGCGTAGTAGATGTCGAGTGCGAGCTGCGGGTCGTGCAGCACGCTGCGCACGGGCAGTTCCTCGATGGGCCCGGGTTCGGAAGCCCTGGTCAGCACCTCGAACTTGCGCGGCCCCGTGATGTGCAGGAACGTGTGCCGGGCGCGGGCGAGCGCGGCGAGGGTCAGCGTCATGCGCGCGTGCGGCGCGGCGGGCGGCGTGACGGCGGCGACGAGCGCGTCGCCGTCGGCGGCCAGCGCCAGCGGCAGTTCCGCCGCGCCGGGAAAGAACGAGGCCGTGTGCCCGTCCTCGCCCATCCCGAGCAGCACGACGTCGATGCCCTCGCTGAACGGCGCGAGCGCCGCCTGCACCTGTGCCTCCGCGCCGTGCGGCGACGCGGCGTCGGCTTTCATGCTGATGAAGCGGGCGTCCTGCGCCGCGTTCTGCAACAGCCGCTCGCGGATGAGGCGCGCGTTGGCGTCGGGGTGGTCGGCGTCGACCCAGCGTTCGTCCACCTGCGTGATCGTGACCTTCGACCAGTCGAGCGGCGCAACGGACAGCGCGTCGAACAGCGGCGCGGGCGTGGCGCCGCCCGACACCGCCAGCGTGGCGCCGCCGCGCGCGGCGATGGCCTCTGCCAGCAGCGCTGCGACACGGTCGGCGAGCTCCCGGGCGAGCACCCTGTTGCTGTCGAAACGGTACAGCGCCATCAGTCGTATTCGCGCCAGCGCCGGCCGTCCCGCGCCACCATCTCGATGGCGCCCGTCGGCCCGCCGCTGCCGGCCGGGTAACGCTCGGGCCGCTTGCGGGTGCTTTGCCAGACCTCGCGGATACCGTCCACCCATTTCCACGCTTCCTCCACCTCGTCGGCGCGCACGAACAGCGTCGGGTTCTCGCGGATGACGTCCAGCAGCAGGCGCTGGTAGGCGTCCGGGGTGGAGCCCGGCTCGTTTTCCTCGGGGAAACTGAGGTCCATGGTCACCGAGCGCAGCGGCGTCTTCACGTCGAGTCCGGCGACCTTGTTCATGAGTTGCAGGCTGATGGTCTCCTCCGGCTGCACGCGGATGATCAGGCGGTTGGGCGCGTCGAGCAGGTACTGGTCGGGGAAGATGGCGTGGGGCACCTGCTTGAATTCCACCACGATCTCGGAGAAGCGCTCGCGCAGTCTTTTGCCCGTGCGCAGGTAGAAGGGCACGCCGGCCCAGCGCCAGTTGTCGATGTGCGCCTTGATCGCGATGAAGGTCTCGGTGTCGGACTTCGGTTCCGCGCCTTCCTCCTCGCAGTAGCCCGGTACGGACTCGCCGTCCACGTTCCCCGCGGTGTACTGGCCGATCACGAAATCGTCGCGGATGGTTTCGGCATCGAGCGGCCGCAACGACGACAGTACCTTCATCTTCTCGTTGCGTACCGCGGTGGACTCGAGGTGCGCGGGCGGCTCCATCGCCGCGAGGCACACCAGTTGCAGCAGGTGGTTCTGCACCATGTCGCGCAGCGCGCCCGCGTCGTCATAGAACGACCAGCGGCCCGACACGCCGATGGACTCCGCCACGGTGATCTGCACGTTGTCGATGTACTTGTTGTTCCACAGCGGTTCCAGGAAGGTGTTGGCGAAGCGCAGCGCGAGCAGGTTCTGTACCGTTTCCTTCCCGAGGTAGTGGTCGATGCGGTACACCTGCCGCTCCTCGAACACGCGGGTAAGCTGTTCGTTGATCTCGAGAAACGAGGCGCGGTCTTCGCCGAGGGGCTTCTCCACCACGATGCGCGCGTTGGCGCGGGCGAGTCCCGCGCCGTGTATCGCCTGGCACACCGGGCCGAAGATGCCCGGCGGCGTGGCGAGGTAGACCACGAGGTCGCGGCCGTCGTCGTCCAGGTGTTCCTCGCGCAGCGTGTGCAGGCTGGCGACGTCTGTGGCGTCCAGTGAGCAGTAGGTGAGGCGCGCGCTGAACCCGGCCCAGGCCTGCTCCTCGAACTCGCGCGCCGACTTGCGCTTGTCGAACCACTCACGCACCCGGGACAGGAACTCGTCCTGGGTCATATGGCGCCGCGCCATGCCGAAGATGCGGATGTCCTCGGGCAGGCAGCCCACGACCCACAGGGAGTACAGCGCCGGGTACAGCTTGCGCAGTGCGAGGTCGCCTTCGCCGCCGACGATCAGCAGGTCACAGGACATGGGCGCGAATCTCCGTCACGTGAATGAAATAAAACAACAGAATTCGCCGGGGGCGTGAGCGCGTATCCGGCCAATGGTATTCAGTGTTTGAGCCATTGTATGCCTGTAAAGGGCATAAATAAAGGGAGAGGCGCGAATATCTCGAGCGGAAGACTTGCGTGTTATCTGTAATTAAATTACATTTTGTGCTGGTTTAAGGGAGCGTGAAATGGGTCGACTGCTCGCGGAACTGGCCGACAGCGGGGCGCGGCGCAGCAAATCCGCACGCCGCATCGCGGACTATGTGCTCGCGCAGCCCGCCGAGGTCGTCAGCCTCTCCATCGGGGAGCTGGCGCGCCGGGTGGGCGTAAGCGAACCGACCGTGGGCCGCTTCTGCACGGGCCTCGGCCTGAAGGGGTTTCCCGACTTCAAGCTCAACCTGGCAGCGGAACTGGCGCGGCAGGACTTTCACGTCGCCGGCGACATCGTCCCCGGGGACTCCTGCGCCGATGTCATCACCAAGGTATTCGACGCGGCCCACGCCAGCCTGCAGTCGACCCGCGGCGGCCTGGACCCCGGCGTGGTGGAGGCGGTGGTCGCGCGCCTGCGCGCCGCTCGCAGCATCGTGATCGTCGGGCAGGGCGCCTCCGCCTCGGTGGCGCTGGATGCCCAGCACAAGATGCTGCGCTTCGACATACCGGTGCTGGCCCACCCCGACAATCTCACCCAGCGCATGGCGGCAGCCGGCCTCGGCGCCGACGACTGCCTGCTGTGCATTTCCTACACCGGGCGCACGCGCCCGGTCATCGATATCGCCCGGATTGCGGACGCCACCGGCGCCACGGTGATCGGCCTCACCGCGCCGTCATCGCCGCTGGCCGGGGTGGCGCGGTTCGTGCTCCCCGTGGCGAGCGGCGAGGATACGGACCTCTACATCCCGATGTCCTCGCGCCTCGCGCAGCTCGCGGTGATCGACGTGCTCACGACGCGCCTCGCAATGGCGCAGGGTGAGGACTACCCGGCGCAGTTCCGGCGCATCAAGGAGAGCCAGTTGAGCACGCGGGTGGGGAAGCGCTAGCGCCGGTTGATGCGTGTGTCGCCGGTTTGGCGTGTTCCCACGCGAGCTGGTTGAGCCGCGGAACCGAATTCGCGGTTGACGACCGGCTGCAGCCTCCCGCATCGCAGGGTCCGTCTCCAGAACGCGCGGCGTCCCTGTGAATTGCAATCGGGAAAAAGGGGGCGCGGTGGGAGGGCGCTTTTAGTCGCAGACAAAGCCCTGTGAAGGAGTGTCTAATGACCGGAAAGCGAGGACCGTTACGCCTGGGACTACTCGATGTCGAAACATAAACTGCGCACTGTGTTTGTCTGCATGTTGGCGTTGATAGCCGCATGCAGCGGTGACCCCCATCCCGCGGGTACCGTCGAAGGCAGGGCGCTCCCCCCCGCCGCGGTCGCCGCCCGCGACACCGCCCGCGTTGACGCGCTTGCCGACCGTCGTGGCGCCGCGCACAAGCAGATACTGTTTGGCGACCTGCATGTGCACAGTACCTACTCGGTAGACGCCTTCACACTGGAACTGCCGATGATGGCGCAACAGGGCAGCCACACCGTGGCGGATTCCTGTGATTTCGCGCGCTACTGTGCCGGTCTCGACTTTTTCAGCTACAACGACCACGCGGAAGGCCTGACTCCGAAGCACTGGCAGGCGACCAAGGACACGGTGCGTGCCTGCAACGCGAGCGCGGATGCCGGCAACCCGGACCTCGTGGCCTTTGCCGGCTGGGAGTGGACGCAGATGGCCACGGCAGCCAACGCGCATTGGGGGCACAAGAATGTGATCTTTCCCGGCATTGCGGACGAGGAACTGCCGAGCCGCCCGATCAGCGCGCGCGTCACGCCCGATGACCTGGGTGTGTTCGCGCTCTCGCGCCGCAGTGGTTCGGGGCGCTACATCGACCCGCTCAACTGGAAGCGCTACGCCGATCTCCTCCGCCTGCTCGACGATATCGCCGAGGTACCGGGCTGCCCGACCCACGGGAAGTCGACCGAACTGCCGGTAGACTGCCACGAAAACGCCCCGACGCCGGACGTCCTGTACCGGAAACTCGACGAGTGGGGCTTTCCCCACATGGTCATACCGCACGGCAACACCTGGGGCGCCTATACACCTCCCGCGGCTAGCTGGGATAAGGCCCTGGTGGGCAGGTACCACAACGACCGGCAGCAGCCCTTGCTGGAGGTGATGTCGGGGCACGGCAACAGCGAGGAGTTCCGCGCGTACAACCAGGCGATCATCGACGGCGACGGCAACCTGACCTGCCCAGCTCCCCAGGGCGAGTACACGCCGTGCTGCTGGCAGGCAGGTGAGATCATGCGCGGACGTTGTGAAGGGCTCGGGCACGAAGAGTGTGAACGCCGCGTCGTACTGGCCAGGCAATACGCCGTGGAAGCCGGTAACCGTTACATCGGTGTTTTCCCTGATACCGATGCGCATGACTGGGGCCAGTGCGGCCAGTGCCCGGACTGCTTCAAGCCCGCCTTCAACCAGGTGTACCGCGAGGCCAGCCAGTACGCGATGGCGCTCTCGAACTTTGATGAGGTGGACGACAGCGGGCGGCCGCTGCGCTTCAAGTTCGGCTTCATCGCCGCCACCGACGATCACACCTCTCGCCCCGGAACTGGCTACAAGCAGTACGAGCGTCGCAAGATGACCATGAGCTCCGGCGTGCGTTCAAGCTTCTTCGGCAGCATCAGCTCGCGCCTGGCGGGCGAAATGCTCGACCCGCAGATGCCCCAGCCCGTAACCACTACCACGCCCATACCTGACATGGAGCGCATGCAGAGCTTCTACTACCCCGGCGGCATCGTCGCGGTGCACTCGGACAGCCGCCGGCGCGACGCTATCTGGGCCGCTCTGGAACGCAAGGAGGTATACGGCACCTCGGGCCCGCGCATGCTGCTCTGGTTCGACCTGCTCAATGGCCCCGACGGTGTCGCGCCGATGGGCTCGAGCGTGCAGCAGGGCGAAATCCCGCGTTTCGAGGTGCGTGCCATGGGTGCACTGGAGCAGGTTCCCGGTTGCCCCGATGAGGCGGTAAACGCGCTTTCTGCCGGGCGCCTGGACTACCTCTGCGCAGGTGAGTGCTACCGCCCGGGAGACACACGGCACGTCATCGAGGCGATCGAGATAGTACGCATACGACCACAGGTCTTCCCCGGTGAACCGGTAGGGGAACTGATTGAGGACCCGTGGCTGCGCCTGGACTGCCCTCCCAGCCCCGATGGTTGTGTGGTGCAGTTCGAAGACGCGGATTACCTCAGGGATGGGCGCGACACCTTGTACTATGTGCGTTCGCTGCAGGCCGCCACGCCGGCGATCAACGGCGCCAACCTGAGGCCCGCGTACGACGCAATGGGTGAACTGGAGTCTGTCTCGCCGTGCTATGGCGATTATCGTACGGATTTCAGTGACGATTGCCTGGCGCCCGTCAATGAGCGTGCGTGGTCATCGCCCATATTTCTGGACCAACTGCGCAAGTAATCCCTCCGCCCCCTTCATTCCCGGTATCCGTCTGCAGAATGCTCGGGGCATCGGTGAATCTCAACGGTGGCATGCGCGATGGAGAGTTCCTTCGGAATGAGTGACTTGTAGTAGTCCGGCGTTCTCGGCTCGTCACTGATAATGGCGAGCTCGGCCGCGTAGATGCCGTGCCCGATACTCCACATGTGCAGGTCGCAGACGCGGTCGGAGGTGCCGTTCTCGACCGATGCGCGCAGCAGGGCGATGCGGTCCTCATCCGGTTGCGCGTCCAGCAATACTTTGGCGCTTTCCCGGATCAGGCCGTAGGACCAGCGGGCCACGAGAATGCCGCCAACGATTCCCATGAGCGGGTCGAGCCAGTTGGCCCCGGCGTACTTCCCGGCCAGCAGGGCGACGATCGCCAGCAGCGAGGTCAGTGCATCGGCCAGCACATGCAGGTAGGCGGCGCGCAGGTTGTGGTCGTGACCGTGATGCTCGTGCCCGTGGTGGTCGTGACCGTGATGCTCGTGTCCATGGTGGTCATGCCCGTGGTGATGACCGGTTGGCGTGGAGATCAAGACCCAGGCGCTCGCGCCGTTCACGACCAGCCCGATGACAGCGACGATGAGCGCCTGGTCGAACGCGATCGCGGTGGGGTTGATGAACCGGTCGAGGCTCTCGCCTATCATCAATAACGCGAAGCCGAGCAGCAGGACGGCGCTTGCGAATCCCGCCAGGCTGTTGATCTTGCCGACGCCAAAGGAGAAACGGCGGTCGGCCGCCAACCTTCGCGATACGACGTAGGCGAATACCGCGATGCCGAGGGCCGTCGCGTGCGAGCCCATATGCAGCCCGTCCGCCAACAGCGCCATGGAACCGTAGACGACGCCCGCCGTGATCTCGATCACCATCATCGCCGCGGTCACGACGACGATCAGCAGCGTTCGGTTTTCCCCGGCGTTCTTCCTGTCCTGGTTGAACACATGGTCATGCGTCCAATTGTCAATCTGGTGCGTGTGCATCTAGCGACCTCAACGGGAATTACCGGATGGCGGGGAGCGCGGAAGCAGCCTGTCTGCCCGCCAGTGGACCCCGCGACGGAGTGTAACGTATTACCCGCCGCCCCTGCGCGGCACGTGGCAACCGGCGCACGGTCCTGCACGTGGCGTCAGGTGAGCGAGGCGCGCCTACCAGCTATTTTCGACGAGTATGTCCTCCACCGGCTTGCGCCGCAGCCGGGTCAATTGCCTGGCGGGCTTGCCCAGCGGCATGATCGCCGCGACCGCCCAGTGCCCGGGCATGCCCAGCAGTTGCCGGACAGCGGGCTCCTGCGCGACTCCCCAGGTAGTCATCACGCCGCCATAGCCCTCGTTGCGAGCCGCCAGCAGGATGTTCCAGGCCAGCGGGTAGATCGAGGCGCCGCCGACGAGACCGACCCGCTCCAGGTCCTTGTCCATGCTCGCGACCAGCGCGAGGTCCACGGTAACGACCAGCAGCGTGGGTGCGTTGCGAATGTGGCCGACCAGCGCGTGGGGCGGTTCCGCCGCCTGCACCTGCGCTTCGGAAACGCTGCTGGGATTGATCGTATTCAGCGGACTCTCCCCGGCCTGCAACTCCAGCAGGTAGCGTGTCGCCGCGGGCAGTGAGAGGTCGGCGAGCCGCTGCCGGATGTCGGGGTCGGTCACATTGATGATGCGCCAGCCCTGGCGATTGCCGCCGCTGGGCGCGAAGCGCGCGTTGTCGACGATGCGGTGCAGGACAGCGTCGGGAACCGGCTCGCCGGTAAACTCGCGGCAGGCGAACGTGGTGCGCATGACGTCGTACAGTTCCATGGTGCATCTTCCCTCGCGGTGTCACCAGGGGGCGCAGGCTGGTCGGCAGACCGGCAAACCGGGTGGCATTGAATCGTGCTACGGACAACCGCAGCCGTTACAGGGTGGCGCCACGTGGGCAGTGGCAGGTGGCGCGCTGAACGTGTAGCTGTCATCCACCAGGCCCCCGAGTGGTGGCTCTTCGTATTGCACTTCGATGGTAACCGCACTGTTGAAATCCACCACGTACGTGATGGCGCCGAGAGTCATCTTCTCGCCGTAAAAACCGGCCAACGGTAAGCCGGGTGGAAGCGGCGGTGGCGCGGTTTCCGTCGAAATCACATCGAACGGCCCGGCGGCACCGACCGTGGTGGGTACGCCCGGATACAACGGCTGGAACACCAGTCCGCCGGAATCCTCACACAGCCCGGCAACGGCGTTCGGCGGTGCCGGGCACTCCAGCGCGTCGTAGCCCGTGATTCCGGCGCCCCAGGCGAGGGACAGGTGCGCACCGGTCACGCCACCCGTGAAGTCATGCACCAGGACGTCGAGGACCAGGACATCTCCGGCTTTAGCCGTGATGGTATCGGTGCCCGGCGTTCCGTTCCCGGTTGTTGAGCGCCAGAGCAGCTCGACGGTCGGTTGGGCGATGGCGGGATACGACACGGCAAGTAGCAGACCAGCCAGCAATCCGACAAAGGAAAATCTCATCGCAACTACCTCTCTCGCGCTCGGGATTGCATTCAGCATAGTACAGGCCGCACATTTTTTGTACGGCGTGGCGCCGTCGCGCGGTCGCCGCCGCGCGTTGCTCATGCGGTGATTGCGGCGCTTTACTGCGCCCGTGTGCGGATGTTGTGCGGGAGTGACGTTGTCGCGGACCAGCGCCTACAGCGCGAGAACGGGCACGTTTTCCACGATCTCGTACGCACTGTCGGGCCGCGGGCAGTAGGTCTTGCGCCGCGTCTGGGTACCGATCGGTGTCTGGATTTCGAGTACGCGGCACTGCGTGAGCCCGCCGAACGTGGCGTCGAGATCCTGCCAGGTGATACGGATGGAGAGAGGACCGGTGAGCAGGCTGTAACCCTCCAGGTCGTACGTCCTGCCCACGATGAACGGGTTGCCGAAATTGGCGTAGATCTCGCGGATGGGGAAAGCCCCCTGCACGCTGTCCGACACGGGCTGACCGTCGACGATGTGCAGGATGTCCAGCCACACGAGGTAGTTCACGCCTGTGTCGGAGTCGGTGAAGATCACGTTGCCGACACACTGCTTCTGTTGTTCGCCCGCTACGGTGGTGCTGTCGCGGAACAGCAGCGAATTCTCGGGTGTAGGTGGCGCGGCGTGACCCTCGCAGTCCAGGCTGGTGGCGAAGTCGCCGGACAATCCGCCCAGCGGAACCTCGGGACTGAAGTGGGCGATGAGTGGCGGCACGGTCACGCCCCAGTAGCTGCGCACGTGCTGGGCGGCAACGGCAAACGAGCAGGTATTGGCCACGGCGATCTGGCAGTTGCTCCAGTAGAGGAAGCCGAAGCCGGGACGCGGCGTTGCGGTGTAGGTGGTGTTGTACGCCTGCACCACGAGGTGATTACACGGGGCGGCCTCCAGCGCGCAGTTGCCGCCGTTGCCCGTCGCGCTCAAGTCGCCCTCGCCCGTGATCTGGAGCGGGTGGGTACAGGCCTGGAGTAAAGCCATTCCAAGAAGGAACAGTAGTGTGGCCGGGACGGCCCTTGCGGTGGTCATGCGCTGTTGCTGCCCGGCGGGTCGCGCCGGGAGCGCTCCGCCTGTTGTATGCCTGGCAAAAGTATGGGTGGGGTGTGGCGGGCTGTCAAAGTGCTACTGCAGGACAAAGTACCTGCCGCCGCCTGCGCTTGCGGGCGATGGCTGCGGGGCGCCGTGTACTACACTGCGCCTATGGCGAGGACGATTGCAGATGCGGTGCGCGAGCTGTGCCTGGGTTTCCCCGAGACCGAGGAGGTGGAGTCCCACGGGCAGCCCACTTTCCACGGCAGCGGCAAGACCTTCGCC
This sequence comes from Gammaproteobacteria bacterium, assembly GCA_030428835.1. Lineage (GTDB taxonomy): Bacteria > Pseudomonadota > Gammaproteobacteria > Pseudomonadales > Halieaceae > Marimicrobium. The sequence goes on from JAUIEP010000102.1 coordinate 15,533, forward strand.
ACGTTTACCGTCAACCATCACGGCGACGGCCGCGTCGCGCTCAATCTCGCCGCCCCGCCCGGCGCGCAGCAACTGCATGTGGAAACCGAACCGGGGTACTACTTCGTGCCGCCTTATGTCGGCCCGAAGGGCTGGCTGGGCATCGAGTTGAACAAGGGCCTTGCCTGGAACAGTGTCGCCCGCCATGCACACCAGGCCTGGAGCCGGGTTGTGCCGGCGGCGCTGGCTGCAACCTGTCCCGCGCCACCCGCCATCGCGGCGCCCGACGTCGACATGCGGCCCGAGGACATCGACCCGCTGCTCGCTCCGCGCGCCCGGGAAGTACTGGACGAACTCGAGGCGCGCTGTAGCCGATTGCCTGAAACGGTTGCGGCCAGGCAGTTCGGAAACCCGGTGTGGAAGGCGGGCAGGAAAACGTTTGTGATCTGCCACCGCCATGCCGGCGAACTGGCACTGCAGTTCTGGGTGGGTGCCGAGGCGCAGGGCTTGCTGGCGGACGATCCCCGCTACAGTGTGCCGTCCTATACAGGCCACAATGGTTGGATCGAGTTACGCGTCGAGTCCTTCGCGGACTGGGATGAGATCCAGGGACTGCTCGAAGCGAGCTATCGGCATTTCGCCCTGAAACGGATGTTGCGGGAACTGGACGGGCGCTAGGGCGAGCCGCCCGTGCGATTTACCGCGACAGCAGCCCCTCGAAGCTGTCGAAGAAGCCCGGTTTCTTTTTCGCGTCGGCCTCGTCCCTGATCCGCTTGAGCTGGCTGTTGTCGGGCTGCGCCTCCAGCCCGGTCGAGGCGTAGGTGTACGCGTCGCCCCAGTCGCCCGCGGCGATCTCGCGGTTGGCGAGGTCGATATAGGCCGACGCCAGCCGGTCGCGCAGCCTGGGCACACGGCGGTCGTAGGGATTGGTCTCCAGGATGCGGCGGAAGATCTTCATCGCGCTGCTCACCTTGCCGCCGGCCATGTAGCGGTCGAACCGGTTCACGAGGCCGTCGACGGCGGCACTGGAACTCTGCGCGGCATTCAGGTTGCGGCGCAGGGTGGACAGGCGCCCGGACTGGTCGCCGGTGAGGTGACCGGTGCGGCTGGCCTGGTCGAGGGAGGTGATGTAGCGCTGCGCGGTACTGACGTCGCCGTTGTTGATGGCTGACTCGGCGCGGCCGAGCACCGCGCTCGCGTTGCGCTGGACGCCGTCGATGGCCTCCGTGTTCTTCGG